>NZ_JAOWFM010000052.1:0-325212 GCF_030333655.1 Citrobacter sp. CK180
CAAAGGCAGGTTCTTTAAGGTAAGGAGGTGATCCAACCGCAGGTTCCCCTACGGTTACCTTGTTACGACTTCACCCCAGTCATGAATCACAAAGTGGTAAGCGCCCTCCCGAAGGTTAAGCTACCTACTTCTTTTGCAACCCACTCCCATGGTGTGACGGGCGGTGTGTACAAGGCCCGGGAACGTATTCACCGTGGCATTCTGATCCACGATTACTAGCGATTCCGACTTCATGGAGTCGAGTTGCAGACTCCAATCCGGACTACGACATACTTTATGAGGTCCGCTTGCTCTCGCGAGGTCGCTTCTCTTTGTATATGCCATTGTAGCACGTGTGTAGCCCTGGTCGTAAGGGCCATGATGACTTGACGTCATCCCCACCTTCCTCCAGTTTATCACTGGCAGTCTCCTTTGAGTTCCCGGCCTAACCGCTGGCAACAAAGGATAAGGGTTGCGCTCGTTGCGGGACTTAACCCAACATTTCACAACACGAGCTGACGACAGCCATGCAGCACCTGTCTCACGGTTCCCGAAGGCACATTCTCATCTCTGAAAACTTCCGTGGATGTCAAGACCAGGTAAGGTTCTTCGCGTTGCATCGAATTAAACCACATGCTCCACCGCTTGTGCGGGCCCCCGTCAATTCATTTGAGTTTTAACCTTGCGGCCGTACTCCCCAGGCGGTCGACTTAACGCGTTAGCTCCGGAAGCCACGCCTCAAGGGCACAACCTCCAAGTCGACATCGTTTACGGCGTGGACTACCAGGGTATCTAATCCTGTTTGCTCCCCACGCTTTCGCACCTGAGCGTCAGTCTTCGTCCAGGGGGCCGCCTTCGCCACCGGTATTCCTCCAGATCTCTACGCATTTCACCGCTACACCTGGAATTCTACCCCCCTCTACGAGACTCAAGCCTGCCAGTATCAGATGCAGTTCCCAGGTTGAGCCCGGGGATTTCACATCTGACTTAACAGACCGCCTGCGTGCGCTTTACGCCCAGTAATTCCGATTAACGCTTGCACCCTCCGTATTACCGCGGCTGCTGGCACGGAGTTAGCCGGTGCTTCTTCTGCGGGTAACGTCAATTGCTGTGGTTATTAACCACAACACCTTCCTCCCCGCTGAAAGTACTTTACAACCCGAAGGCCTTCTTCATACACGCGGCATGGCTGCATCAGGCTTGCGCCCATTGTGCAATATTCCCCACTGCTGCCTCCCGTAGGAGTCTGGACCGTGTCTCAGTTCCAGTGTGGCTGGTCATCCTCTCAGACCAGCTAGGGATCGTCGCCTTGGTGAGCCGTTACCCCACCAACAAGCTAATCCCATCTGGGCACATCTGATGGCAAGAGGCCCGAAGGTCCCCCTCTTTGGTCTTGCGACGTTATGCGGTATTAGCTACCGTTTCCAGTAGTTATCCCCCTCCATCAGGCAGTTTCCCAGACATTACTCACCCGTCCGCCACTCGTCAGCAAAGCAGCAAGCTGCTTCCTGTTACCGTTCGACTTGCATGTGTTAGGCCTGCCGCCAGCGTTCAATCTGAGCCATGATCAAACTCTTCAATTTAAGTTTGATGCTCGTGAATTAAACTTCGTAATGAATTACGTGTTCACTCAGAGACTTGGTATTCATTTATTGTCCGAAGACATTAAGAATCCATGTCACTTTGAGTGCCCACACAGATTGTCTGATAAATTGTTAAAGAGCAGTTGCGACGCGCTTTAGCGCTCTGTCGCGAGGTGGCGTATATTACGCTTTCCTCTTTCAGAGTCAACCCTGAATTTCAGGATTTTTCTCTTTAATCAACCGGCTGTTTGTGTGAAGTGATTCACATCCGCCGTGTCGATGGAGGCGCATTATAGGGGGTCGTCTCAGGAAGACAAGCGGAAAAATGCATTTTTATCTCAACCGCTCATCTTTTAATCATAACGCTTATTTTTGCTGCTTTCTTATCGCCGATGGCAGGTCAGCAAGGCTATTTAACACCCAATCTGCCGCATTTTCTGCTTCGAGCGTAACGGGCTTACCAGTGCGTACCAATACTTTCGTACCAACATTTGCAGCTGCCGCCGCCTGCATATCTTCTATTTTGTCACCCACCATATAAGACGCGGCCATATCAATGTGCAGAAAATCACGCGCAGAGATAAGCATCCCGGGATGCGGTTTACGACAATCACACGCCTGACGGAACTCTTCTACGCTGCCCTGCGGATGATGCGGACAATAATAGATGCCATCCAGATCGACATCGCGGTCCGCCAGCGACCAGTCCATCCATTCGGTCAGCGTCTCGAACTGCGCTTCCGTAAATTTACCGCGCGCAATACCAGACTGGTTGGTAACAACGACAAGCGCAAAGCCCATCTTTTTCAGTTCACGCATCGCGTCAATGACGCCTTCAATAAACTCGAACTCATCGATTTCATGTACGTAACCATGATCCACATTAATAGTGCCATCACGGTCGAGGAAAATTGCGGGTACGGACTTTGCCACCTTTTATAGCTCCTGAATAAGGCATGTGCCGTTAGTATCGCATGTTTCAGCGAGCAAGAAAGTGCTCATCATCGAAAGCCTGATTGATTTAGACGTCTGGATGCCTTAACATCCATTTTGTTGACGGCTTCGACCGTATCAGGCAGAAGAAAATGCCACGGCTAACTTAATTACGATAATAAATAATCAATGATTAAACTTTCGAATATCACCAAAGTGTTCCAACAGGGGACTCGCACCATTCAGGCGCTGAACAACGTCAGCCTGCATGTCCCTGCCGGACAAATTTATGGCGTTATTGGCGCCTCCGGCGCCGGTAAAAGCACACTCATTCGCTGTGTGAATCTGCTGGAACGTCCCACGGAAGGGAGCGTATTGGTTGGCGGCCAGGAGCTGACCACCCTTTCTGAATCTGAGTTGACGAAAGCCCGTCGCCAGATTGGCATGATTTTCCAGCATTTTAACCTGTTATCTTCACGTACCGTTTTTGGCAACGTGGCGTTGCCGCTGGAACTGGACAATACGCCGAAAGACGAGATAAAACGCCGCGTCACAGAGCTGTTGGATCTGGTAGGGCTCGGCGATAAGCACGACAGCTACCCGGCCAACCTTTCCGGCGGTCAGAAACAGCGTGTGGCGATTGCTCGCGCATTAGCCAGCAATCCCAAAGTCCTGCTGTGCGACGAGGCCACCAGCGCCCTCGATCCGGCTACGACCCGTTCGATTCTGGAACTGCTGAAAGATATTAACCGTCGCCTTGGCCTGACCATTCTTCTTATTACTCATGAGATGGATGTGGTTAAGCGCATTTGCGATTGTGTCGCAGTTATCAGTAACGGAGAGCTGATTGAGCAGGATACGGTCAGCGAAGTGTTCTCCCATCCAAAAACGCCGCTGGCGCAGAAGTTTATCCAGTCCACATTGCATCTGGATATCCCGGAAGATTATCTGGAACGTTTAAAAGCGGAGCCGTATGCGGACAGCGTCCCCATGCTGCGTATGGAATTTACCGGACAATCCGTAGACGCCCCGCTGCTGTCTGAGACGGCCCGCCGCTTCAATGTGAACAACAACATTATTAGCGCGCAGATGGATTACGCAGGCGGCGTGAAGTTCGGCATTATGCTGACGGAAATGCACGGCACGCAAGAAGAGACGCAAGCCGCAATTGCCTGGTTGCAGGAACACCATGTGAAAGTAGAGGTACTGGGTTATGTCTGAGGCGATGATGTGGTTACTGGCGCGCGGCGTCTGGGAAACGCTGGCGATGACTTTTGTATCCGGCTTTTTTGGTTTTGTTATTGGTCTGCCGGTTGGCGTACTGCTGTACGTTACGCGTCCAGGGCAAATTATTGAAAACGCGAAGCTCTACCGCACACTCTCTGCGGTCGTCAATATCTTCCGTTCAATCCCGTTCATTATCTTACTGGTATGGATGATTCCGTTTACCCGTGTGATTGTCGGCACCTCCATCGGTTTGCAGGCGGCGATTGTGCCGTTAACCGTCGGTGCCGCGCCGTTTATCGCCCGCATGGTGGAAAACGCATTGCTGGAAATCCCAACCGGATTGATCGAAGCCTCCCGTGCGATGGGGGCCACGCCGCTGCAAATCGTGCGTAAGGTGCTGCTGCCGGAAGCATTACCGGGTCTGGTCAATGCCGCAACCATTACCCTGATCACTCTGGTGGGCTACTCTGCTATGGGCGGCGCCGTTGGCGCTGGCGGACTCGGTCAGATTGGCTATCAGTATGGTTACATTGGCTACAATGCTACCGTGATGAATACGGTGCTGGTATTACTGGTCGTTCTGGTTTATTTAATTCAGTTATCCGGCGATCGCATCGTTCGGGCAGTGACGCACAAGTAACATTAAACACAACACAAATGACTCATTAAGGAAATAAGCATGGCGTTCAAATTTAAAACCTTTGCGGCAGTGGGAGCCCTGATTGGTTCTCTGGCACTTGTGGGTTGCGGCCAGGATGAAAAAGATCCGAACCACATCAAAGTGGGCGTGATTGTCGGCGCTGAACAGCAGGTAGCGGAAGTCGCGCAAAAAGTAGCGAAAGAAAAATACGGTCTGGATGTTGAGCTGGTGACGTTCAACGACTACGTATTACCGAACGAAGCGTTAAGCAAAGGCGATATCGACGCGAACGCTTTCCAGCACAAGCCGTACCTGGATCAGCAAATCAAAGATCGCGGTTATAAACTGGTTGCCGTTGGCAATACCTTTGTTTATCCGATTGCCGGTTATTCCAAAAAAATCAAATCACTTGATGAGCTACAGGATGGTTCTCAGGTAGCCGTACCAAACGATCCGACTAACCTTGGTCGTTCACTGCTGCTGTTGCAGAAAGTAGGATTAATCAAACTGAAAGATGGCGTTGGCCTGCTGCCGACCGTTCTGGACGTGACCGAAAACCCGAAGAACCTGAAAATTGTTGAGCTGGAAGCACCGCAACTGCCGCGCTCTCTGGACGATGCGCAAATTGCCCTGGCCGTGATTAACACCACTTACGCCAGCCAGATTGACCTGACGCCGGCAAAAGACGGTATCTTCGTGGAAGATAAAGATTCCCCGTACGTTAACCTGATCGTAACGCGTGAAGACAATAAAGACGCAGAGAACGTGAAGAAATTCGTTCAGGCTTATCAGTCTGACGAAGTCTACGAAGCCGCGAATAAAGTCTTCAACGGCGGTGCTGTTAAAGGCTGGTAATTTTTAGGCGGTTTCCACAATCTGTAATATCATTCAGGACGGGCGCTTGCCCGTCTTGTCATTTATGCAAGCTCCTGATTCAATATCTGACGATTAGATCATTCATTGAGGAAATATTATGCGTGCTTTACCGATCTGTTTATTGGCACTCATGCTGGGCGGTTGTTCCATGCTAAGCAGATCCCCTGTTGAACCCGTTCAAAGCACCGCAACCCCGCCAAAAGCGGAGTCGGAAAAACCGAAAGCGCCGCGTGCCGCACCGGTCCGAATTTACACCAACGCCGAAGAGTTAGTGGGTAAACCGTTCCGCGATCTTGGCGAAGTCAGCGGTGACTCCTGCCAGGCATCTAATCAGGATTCCCCGCCGAGCATCCCGACGGCACGTAAACGCATGCAGATTAACGCCTCTAAAATGAAGGCGAATGCTGTACTGCTGCACAGCTGCGAAGTCACCAGTGGAACGCCAGGCTGCTACCGTCAGGCTGTTTGCATCGGTTCCGCCCTTAACATCTCGGCTAAATGAGCAGTTTTCAGTTCGAGCAAATAGGCGTTATTCGCTCCCCCTATAAAGAAAAGTTCGCCGTCCCGCGCCAGCCTGGTCTGGTAAAAAGCGCCGACGGCGAACTGCATCTTGTTGCGCCCTATAATCAGGCCGATGCCGTTCGCGGTCTGGAAGCGTTCAGCCATTTGTGGGTAATCTTCGTCTTTCATCAGACGATGGCTGGCGGATGGCGCCCGACGGTTCGCCCTCCCCGTCTCGGCGGCAATGCCCGGATGGGCGTCTTCGCGACCCGCTCCACCTTTCGCCCTAACCCTGTCGGCATGTCGCTGGTTGAGTTGAAAGAGATTGTCTGTCAGAAAGAGAAAGTCATCCTGAAGCTGGGCAGTCTGGATCTGGTTGATGGCACGCCGGTTATTGATATCAAACCCTACCTGCCGTTTGCCGAGTCATTACCGGACGCAACGGCCAGCTACGCGCAACAGGCGCCTGTGGCAGAGATGCACGTCAGCTTCACGGCCGACATTGACCAACAGCTTTCACGGCTTGAACAACGTTACCCGCAACTGAAAACATTTATCGGCGAAGTGCTGGCGCAAGATCCGCGTCCCGCCTATCGTAAAGGTGAAGAGACAGGTAAAACGTACGCCGTCTGGCTGCACGATTTCAACGTGCGCTGGCGCGTCACCGAAGAGGGTTTTGAAGTCTTTGCGCTGGAACCCCGCTAATTTCACGCCCTTCTCTTTTGACATCCCTTTCTCGCTGGTAAACTAAATCACTTTTTTTGTGTCAGGCTCGCGTTGAGCCTGTTCGATCGTCCAACTGGAACCGTAACAACATGCGTACTAGCCAATATCTGCTCTCCACTCTGAAGGAGACACCTGCCGACGCCGAGGTTATCAGCCATCAGCTGATGCTGCGCGCCGGGATGATCCGCAAGCTCGCCTCCGGGTTATATACCTGGCTGCCGACTGGCCTGCGCGTCCTGAAAAAAGTCGAAAACATCGTGCGTGAAGAGATGAATAACGCCGGTGCCATTGAGGTGTCGATGCCAGTGGTTCAGCCTGCTGACCTGTGGCAAGAGAGTGGTCGTTGGGAACAGTACGGCCCGGAACTGCTGCGTTTTGTTGACCGTGGCGAGCGTCCGTTCGTACTCGGCCCGACTCACGAAGAAGTTATCACCGACCTGATTCGTAACGAACTCAGCTCTTACAAACAGCTGCCGCTGAACTTCTTCCAGATCCAGACCAAATTCCGTGACGAAGTACGTCCGCGTTTCGGCGTAATGCGTTCCCGCGAATTCCTGATGAAAGACGCCTACTCTTTCCATACCTCTCAGGAATCGCTACAGGAAACTTACGACGCAATGTATGCCGCTTACAGCAAAATCTTCAGCCGTATGGGCCTGGATTTCCGCGCGGTACAGGCAGACACGGGGTCTATCGGCGGTAACGCATCCCACGAGTTCCAGGTACTAGCGCAAAGCGGTGAAGATGATGTGATCTTCTCTGATTCTTCTGACTACGCGGCTAACATTGAGTTCGCCGAAGCCGTTGCGCCGAAAGCGCCGCGCGCGGCTGCCAGCCAGGAGATGACGCTGGTTGATACGCCAAACGCGAAAACCATCGCGGAGCTGGTTGAGCAGTTCAATCTGCCGATTGAGAAAACCGTCAAAACGCTGCTGGTGAAAGCGGTTGAAGGAAGCAGCTACCCGCTGGTTGCTCTGCTGGTACGTGGCGATCACGAACTGAACGAAGTGAAAGCGGAAAAACTGCCGCAGGTTGCCAGCCCGCTAACCTTCGCCACAGAAGAAGAGATTCGTGCGCTGGTGAAAGCCGGCCCGGGTTCTCTCGGCCCGGTAAATATGCCGGTTCCGGTGGTGATCGACCGTACCGTTGCAGTAATGAGCGATTTCGCGGCAGGCGCCAACATCGACGGTAAGCACTACTTCGGCATCAACTGGGATCGCGATGTCGCGACGCCAGAAGTCGCCGATATCCGTAACGTCGTGGCAGGCGATCCAAGCCCGGACGGCCAGGGCACGCTGCTGATTAAACGCGGCATCGAAGTAGGTCATATCTTCCAGTTGGGCACCAAGTATTCCGAAGCGCTGAAAGCCTCCGTACAGGGTGAAGATGGTCGTAACCAGATCCTGACGATGGGTTGCTACGGTATCGGGGTAACGCGCGTGGTGGCGGCGGCGATTGAGCAGAACTACGACGAACGCGGTATTGTATGGCCTGACGCCATCGCGCCATTCCAGGTTGCCATTCTGCCGATGAATATGCACAAATCCTTCCGGGTGCAGGAACTGGCAGAAAAACTGTACGGTGAACTGCGCGCACAAGGCATCGAAGTGCTGATGGATGACCGTAAAGAGCGTCCGGGCGTCATGTTCGCGGATATGGAACTGATCGGCATCCCGCACACTATCGTGCTGGGCGACCGTAACCTGGACAACGACGATATTGAATACAAATACCGTCGTAACGGCGAGAAGCAGTTGATTAAAACTGGCGAGATCGTCGATTTCCTGGTGAAAGCCATCAAAGGCTAAACAAAAAAACCCCGCTGATGCGGGGTTTTTTAATGTCCAGACGGGGTCGATACCGCAATTACTTACTGGAACAATCCTGTCCAGGAACGAATTTAATCTCTTTATCGGCCACCAGCGTTTTTACCTGCGCGCCCGTATCCGGGTTGGCTTCCTGCGTAAAATGACCTTCCACCGTTAATAATACCGGTTTTTCCGCAGCGCCTCGTGCCGCCAGATAATCACGTTCCAACTGAGCATTGTTCGCCACCGGCATGCGTTTCCCGGTAGCGCAATCGGTAAAGGTCGCCGCATCCGCCATATAGAAATACATGCCGCGCACCGGCATTGGCGTTACGGGCAAACTGGCAGACACCGACTCAAGCGTGTAATTAAACTGCGACTCAATCGGATTACCTTCACGATCAAGCATTTCCAGAGCGTCGCCTTTCGCACGATAGTAAGACTTCTCGCCTTTGCTGTCGGTCAATACCAGTTTATCGGCTGTACGCGCCCAGGTGCCATACGAGGCAAACGAAGAAGGTTCTTCACGAACGCCCTGATAACGTTCATTCATCACCCATGTTCCATCTTTTTCCAGGAACAAAGAGGTTTCGATCCCTTCACAGTCTGCGCAAGGCAATACGCCACGCCAGCTTTGCTGCATCGGTTTTAATTCTGCCGTCTGCGTCGGCTGTAGCGCCTCCACTTCAGTACGATTATTACATCCAATCAAGGCAAAGAGCGTGCATGCTGCCGCTACTGACAATATCGCTGTTTTCACCATAAATTCCTTATGAAATGTTATCCCCGCTCGTCACTCCTGAGGACGACGAACTCTACCGCGAAGCGCCTTCACTGTGGATTTTTGTGCCTTCGATGACAACCTGCGTTCTTTCGACGCGCGCGTAGGGCGGGTTGCCCGTCTGCTTTTTTGCACTGCGGTTAATTCTTTGATGACTGCCACCAGCCGGGCGATAGCCGCCTCCCGGTTGAGCTCCTGGCTGCGATACTCCTGCGCCTTGATAATAATGACGCCATCGCTGCTAATAAGATGATGGCTGGCAGCCAACAAACGTTCCTTATAATACTCTGGCAGGCCAGAGGCCCGAATGTCAAAGCGCAAATGGATAGCCGTTGAGGTCTTATTAACGTGCTGTCCACCCGCTCCCTGCGCACGAATGGCTGTAATTTCCAGCTCATTGTCGGGAATCGAGACATTTCGGGAGATGACAATCATGAAGGCTGTTGCCATGCAGTCAGATGAATTTCCAGATTATTCTGAGAATCCGACAGCCAGATGGCGCCATCCTGAATCGTTGCCTGCAACGTCATGGTTCGGCCGGCAAAATCACTCAGTTTCGCCAGTTGCTCATCATCCAGATACCACACGGACAGGTTAGCGTACTGCGCGCATTTACTCTGGTTCTGCTGCCACCAGATTTGCGCGGCACGACTATTATAGGCAAACAGCGCAACCTCCGCAGCCTGGGTACAGGCTTTCTTAATGCGGCGCTCATCCGGCAGCCCCAGCTCAACCCATAAATCAATCCCCAGATGGTCGTTACGCAGCCATGCCTCAGGCTCATCTTCTGCGCTCAGACCACGCGTGAACTGTAGGCGCTCATCGGCATATTTAATCCAGGCCAGCAGGCGCAGCATCATGCGCTCCTGCGTTTCAGAAGGGTGACGCGCCAGCGTCAATGCCGCGTCAAGAAACTGGTTGCGGTCAAGATCCGCCACATTGACTACGGCTTTATAAATCGTCGCTTTAAGCGCCATGAGAGAACTCCTTTCGAATCAGGGACACATTGTAGCGAAATCTGCGTCAAAAGGCTGTTAACGGATGTCGTATACCTGCGCCGTCAACCTGCTGATATTGCCTGGATGGGTATGTTATAGTCACCTTGCTAAACAGAGTTTATCTTCGTAGGCTTAGACTTGCATCCACGGTTAAGTCAGAGTGCTGACAGGAGGGCATGTGGAAAAATATTGTGAGTTAATACGCAAGCGGTATGCGGAAATCGCCAGCGGAGACTTAGGGTATGTCCCGGATGCGCTGGGTTGTGTATTGAAAGTGCTTAATGAAGTGGCAGCAGACGATGCCCTTTCAGAGTCGGTCAGGGAAAAGGCGGCATATGCTGCCGCGAACTTACTGGTGAGCGATTATGTCAATGAATGAAACGTATCAACCCATCAACTGCGATGATTACGACAATCTTGAGCTCGCCTGCCAGCATCATCTGTTACTGACGCTGGAACTTAAGGATGGAGAAGTTTTACAGGCGAAAGCCAACGATCTGGTGTCGCGCAAAAACGTGGAATATCTGATCGCGGATGTCGCCGGTGAAACACGCGAGCTGCGTCTGGACAAAATTACCAGCTTCAGTCATCCACAAATCGGTACTGTAATCGTCAGCGAATCCTGATTCTTTTGTTGCCGGATGGCGGTGCAAGCACCTTATCCGGCCTACTTTCCATGCGATACGTAGGCCTGATAAGCGCAGCGCCATCAGGCATTACGCGATGACGACGTCTCTTCCTTCCATTCCAGCCTGACGCCTGCTCTCTCCTCCGCCAGACCATCACAGGTAACAAAAATACCTGCGGCAGCAATCAACGTCTCGCCATAAAACAGCAGCGGCGTGGTATCCCGCCGCCAGGGCGGTACGCCCAGCTCCTGCCAGATTTTCTTTAGCTTACGCCCGCCATTGCGCCCGATAATATGCAGTAACCCAGATGCCTTAAAGCGTATGCTAACCGGCTCGTCGGCACGCGGCATGCGCAGGTCGCCTCCTGGAACGAGCCGTACCGTCCCAAGTCCAACGGGCAGCGATAACGGTGTTTGCCACGATGACCACGGGATCACCGTCGCGCTTTGGCCGGTAACGGATTTTATCCACCATAGCTGTAACTGATAACGGCGAATGTCGTACTCGCCAAAGCGCAAACAGGGAGCGGCGTCCTCACGCGCCAGCGCCACCTCCTGCCAGATACGTTCCAGCCCGTCGCGGGAAGGCATCGGCGCATGCTTCGCGGCCAGCCAGCGGCGCAATAGCGCAGCACGTCGCGGGCCGCTCATCGCCATTAACGGCGCTAACTGCAATGCTCCATCAGCGGTGATACAGCCCGCTAAATCCTCTGCCAGAAGCTCATCCAGCAGGCGCTCCTGTTCTGCGCAAAGCGCGGCGCTACGGGCAGTCGCTTCAGCAAAATGCGGCCAGCGTTGTTGCAGCAGCGGTAGCACCCTAAGGCGCAGGAAATTACGATCGTAGGCATCATCCTGATTGCTTTCATCCTCAATCCAGCGCAGCGCATAGCGTTTTGCCCACTGCTCCAGCGCCGCACGGGTTTCCCCAAGTAACGGGCGGATCAGCTGCGTTCCGGCAAACGACGAGCGTTCCCCCATAGCGGACAATCCCGCCGGGCCGCTGCCGCGCTTCAACGCCAGCAGAAACGTTTCACATTGATCGTCAAGATGCTGGGCCGTGACCAGGACTTCACCGGGATGCAGCGCCTGCGCAAAGGCTGCGTATCGCGCCTGGCGCGCCTGAGCCTCAATCCCCAGCCCCTCATCCTGAAGCTGCACTCGTCGGACAACCAGCGGCACCTGCCACTGCTGGCACACAGCCTCGCAATGCGTCACCCAGCTATCGGCATGAGAGCTTAACCCATGATGAATATGGATGGCGCGCAGCGTGACATCAGGCTGCTGTTCTCGCCATTGCACCAGTTGATGCAGCAGTACGGTAGAATCCAGCCCGCCGCTAAAGGCCACCAGAATCTGGCGGTATGGCAGGAGTGAGGCGTTCAGGGTGAGTGTTGTCATGATCATTGCTTAACTGTGGCACTGCCCGGCACGTTACCGGGCAGAAACCGTGATGACAAGTTTTACTGCTCATACAGTTCGAGCGGCAGTCCGTCTGGATCGTTGAAAAAGGTAAAACGTTTATTCGTAAACGGGTCAACGCGAACCGACTCGCATTTAACGTTGTTCGCCTCCAGATGCGCTACCGCTTTGTCTACGTCTTCCACGCTGAACGCCAGATGCCGCAGACCGCAGGCCTCCGGTCGGCTCGGTCGCGCAGGCGGGAAGGGAAAAGAAAAAAGCTCAATCACATATTGCCCGTTTAACGCCAGGTCGCCTTTCCAGGAATCACGTTCTTCCCGGTACGCTTCACTCAACAGCGTGAAGCCCAGTACGTCACAATAAAACGTTTTGCTCGCCGCATAATCCGTCGCAATAATCGCAATATGGTGAACCTGTTTTAATCCCAGCATAGCGTCTCCTTAATGTGTTATCAGCACGTTACCCGCCTTGCAGTCGCTCAGGCAAGCCATCATGCCGTTTTTAAGACTCTCACTCGGTAAACGCCATCTTCATCCTGTTTTGCGCCATGAATATCGGTCTCAAAGCCAGGGTAATGGTGGCCGATGGAACACAGCATCAGCAGAAAATCGAGTACCGCGCGGCTCGCTTCGGTGATCATCTCCCCCGGCATCAGCAACGGCACGCCAGGCGGATACGGCAGCACCATACTGGCGGAAATACGCCCCACCAGTTGATCAATCGCGATGGTCTCCACTTCGCCTTTTATCTGCCTCTGCCAAGCCTGATGCGGCGTCATTTTCATTTCGGGCAATGTGTCGAACGCCCGTAACATCAACCCGGAAAGATCGTGCTGGCGGATCAGTTTATGGATACCCTGCGCCAGATCCTGAATCCGCATATTACGATAAAAATCGGGATCTTCGGCGTACAGATCCGGCAGCATATTTTTAACGCGCAGATTAAGATCGTAAGCGCGTTTAAACTCCGTCAGGCCGCGCAGCAATCCCATCGCCCGGGTTTTATCAATACCAATACTGAACAGGAACAGCAGGTTATAAGGCCCGGTTTTTTCTACCACCACGCCGCGCTCATCAAGGAACTTCGCCACCAGCGCGGCGGGGATCCCCTCCTCGCTCATGTTACCCTGCTCATCCATACCGGGCGTCAAAATGGTGACTTTCACCGGATCGAGAAACATATGGTCGGCATCCGCATCGGTAAAACCGTGCCACTCCTCGCCGGGCGCAACGGGCCAGCATTCCGCTTCATCCACCTCTTCCGGTTGCCAGATATCAAAGAACCAGCCTTCCGACTCTTCGCGCAGCCGCTGTACCTCTTTGCGAAAATGAAGCGCCCGCTCCACGGAGCGATTGATCAATCGTTTACCCGGATTGCCACGCAGCATTGCCGCAGCCGTCTCAATCGACGCCACGATGGGGTAGCTTGGCGATGTTGAGGTGTGCATCATAAACGCTTCATTAAAGGTATCTTCATCGTAATCCCCTTTAATGTGAATAAGCGATGCCTGAGACAGCGCCGCCAGCATTTTATGCGTCGACTGCGTTTCGAAGATGACTTTTCCCGGCACCCGCTCGCCGCTCATCCCGCTTTTCCCCTGATAAATCGGGTGAAAATGGGTATAGGGCACCCAGGCCGAGTCGAAATGGATCGAAGGGACATCCAGCGTTTGTTTAATCCAGTTGGTGTTGTACAGCAGGCCGTCATAGGTCGAGTTGGTGATAACCGCATGTACCGGCCACTGCGCCTGCGCCGTCTCCGAAACCTTATGTTCAATACTCTCACGCGTAAATTCACGCTTAGGAATGCCCCCCAGAATACCGAGTGCGTTGCGCGTGGGTTTCAGCCAGAGGGGCACCACATCGCTCATCATCAACAGGTGCGCGAGAGATTTATGGCAGTTACGGTCAATCAGCAGCGTGCTGCCCGACGGCGCCGCGTACATGCCGACAATTTTGTTCGATGTGGAGGTGCCGTTGGTCACCATATAACTCTGCTCGGCGCCGAAGGTGCGGGCAATATACTCTTCCGCCTCCAGGTGCGGCCCGGTATGGTCCAGCAGCGACCCCAGTTCGGTCACGGAAATAGACACATCCGCTTTTAGCGTATTCCCCCCGAAGAAGTCATAAAACAGGCAGCCAATCGGGCTTTTCTGGTAAGCGGTTCCCGCCATATGCCCCGGCGTGCAAAAGGTGTATTTTCCCTCTTTCACATAGGTAAACAGCGCCCGGGTGAACGGCGGCGTGATGTTATCAAGGTATTCATTCGTATACTGGCGGATGCGCGTCGCAATATCTTCTGACTGGCCGAGCGCGTATTCAAAAAACCACAGTGCCATACGCATATCATGCACGCTGACATCCATCGTCGAATGCGTATTGATAAACGCATACAACGGCAGGTACTCATTTAGCTGGTTGATATCGCTACACAAATCGAGGCTGTACTCATCCCAGTCAAAAATGACGCCACAGATTCGCGGATTGTGTTCAATGAATTTCAGCAGGTCGACGCTATTTTGCGGCCAGATAATCTGAAACCCCTGCGACTGTAGGGCAAGCTCAAGTTCCTTGATGGGTTCGTCTTTATAAAAAACGCCATGCGGCCCCATGATGGCAATGATATTCATGCGTTCCTCCTGGAAAAACCTTAGCTAATCATAGCCTGGTCAAACCGCAGATAAAAAAAAGGGCCACAAAATGTGACCCTTTTTACTCCATGTCCGATAAGCGTAAGCGCCATCAGGCATTGATGATATTTACGCGTAGCCGTAGCTCATCAGGCGCTGATAACGACGGTTTTTCAAATCGTCTTTGCTCAACACGTCGAGATCGGCGAGATCGGCCAGCAGTTGCGCTTTCAGAGAAGCCGCCATCGCTTCCGGGTTACGGTGCGCGCCACCCAGCGGTTCCTGAATGATGGAATCAATCAGCTTCAGCTCTTTCAGGCGCGGCGCGATAATACCCATCGCTTCGGCGGCCAGCGGCGCTTTGTCCGCGCTTTTCCACAGAATGGACGCACAGCCTTCCGGGGAGATAACGGAATAGGTGCTGTACTGCAACATATTCACTTTATCGCCCACGCCAATCGCCAGCGCGCCGCCGGAACCCCCTTCGCCGATAACGGTACAAATCACCGGTACGCTCAGGCGTGACATTTCACGCAGGTTACGTGCGATCGCTTCAGACTGACCGCGTTCTTCCGCACCCACGCCAGGGTAAGCGCCAGGGGTGTCGATAAAGGTAATGATCGGCATGTTGAAACGCTCAGCCATTTCCATCAGACGCAGCGCTTTGCGATACCCTTCTGGTGCCGGCATGCCGAAGTTACGACGGATTTTCTCTTTCGTTTCACGGCCTTTCTGATGACCAATAATCATCACTGGACGACCATCCAGACGCGCGATGCCGCCGACGATAGCTTTATCATCCGCATAGGCGCGATCGCCCGCCAGTTCGTCAAATTCATCAAACGCCAGGCGAACATAATCCAGGGTGTATGGACGTTGCGGATGGCGCGCCAGTTGAGCAACCTGCCATGCACCAAGATCGGCAAAGATTTTGCGCGTCAGTTCTACGCTTTTTTCACGCAGACGATGCACTTCTTCATCGATATTAATATCCAGTTTCTCGTCCTGGCGGCTTACCGCTGTCAGAGAATCGATTTTCGCTTCCAGCTCTGCAATCGGCTGTTCAAAATCAAGGAAATTCAGACTCATAGTATTCCTGTATTAGTCAAACTCCAGTTCCACCTGCTCCGAACCAATGAGGCCACGGAGATCGTTTAGCAAACGATCGCTCGGAGAGACACGCCACGTCGCGCCAAAACGCAACCGCGCGCGTGCATCCGCCCTCTGATAGTAGAGATGTACTGGAATTGTCCCCGAGCGGTGGGGTTCCAGAGACTGACGGAGTCGGTTTAAAAGCTGGTCATCAATTTGCCTGTCCGTCAGCGAGATAGCAAGCCCGCGAGCATATTTTTCCCGGGCTTCGTCAATATCCATGACTTCACGGGCCATCATTTTAAGCCCGCCGCTGAAGTCATCAAAGCTGACCTGTCCGCTGACGATAAGTATGCGGTCTTTTTCCAGCAATTGCTGATATTTATCCAGAGCGTCGGTAAACAGCATAACCTCCAGACGTCCAGAGCGGTCATCCAGCGTACAGATGCCGATACGATTGCCGCGCTTGGTGACCATAACCCTTGCAGCAATCACGAGCCCCGCAGCCGTGGTGACTTTACCACGTTCTGTCGGATGCATGTCTTTCAGCCGGTAGCCTCCGACATAGCGCTCAATTTCTTTTAAATACTGATTGATAGGGTGTCCCGTCAGGTAAAGCCCCAACGTTTCACGTTCCCCGTCCAGCACCACCTGTTCCGGCCACGGCTGGCAGCTGGCATAGGATTGTTCAATTTGTTCCGGCTCTTCCGCCAGTACGCCAAACATATCCGCCTGCCCAATCGCTTCCGCTTTGGCATGCTGATCGGCGGCTTTCAGCGCGTCGCCCAGCGAGTTCATCAGCGCGGCGCGGTGCGGCCCAAGGCGGTCAAACGCCCCGGACATGATCAGTTTTTCCAGTACCCGGCGGTTGAGCTTTTTCGTGTCCGTGCGGGCGCATAAATCAAACAGCTCGCGGAAGTAACCGTCTTTATTGCGCGCCTCGATGATAGCTTCAATCGGGCCTTCACCCACGCCTTTGATCGCGCCGATGCCGTAAACAATTTCGCCGTCGTCGTTAACGTGGAAGTGATACAGCCCTGAGTTGATATCCGGCGGCAGGATTTTAAGCCCCATGCGCCAGCATTCATCCACCAGACCGACCACTTTTTCGGTGTTGTCCATATCGGCGGTCATTACCGCCGCCATAAACTCTGCCGGGTAGTGCGCTTTCAGCCACAGCGTCTGGTAAGACACCAGCGCATAGGCGGCGGAGTGCGATTTGTTAAACCCGTACCCGGCGAACTTTTCCACCAGGTCGAAGATTTTTATCGCCAGCTCGCCGTCGATGCCGTTCTTTCTGGCGCCCTCTTCAAAGACGGAACGTTGTTTCGCCATCTCTTCCGGCTTTTTCTTACCCATCGCACGACGCAGCATATCCGCGCCGCCAAGGGTGTAACCGGAAAGCACCTGGGCAATCTGCATAACCTGTTCCTGGTACAGGATGATGCCGTAGGTCGGCTCCAGTACGGGTTTCAGGCTTTCATGCTGCCATTGCACGTCTGGATAGGAAATCTCTTCACGGCCATGCTTACGGTCGATGAAGTTATCCACCATGCCCGACTGCAACGGGCCGGGGCGGAACAACGCCACCAGCGCGATCATATCTTCGAAGCAGTCAGGTTGCAGACGCTTAATCAGATCTTTCATGCCACGGGATTCAAGCTGGAAGACCGCCGTGGTTTCCGAGCGTTGCAGCATGTCGAAACTTTTCTTGTCATCCAGCGGGATCGCCGCGATATCCAACGGCGGTTCGCCATTCTTCTCGCGGCGGGCGTTGATCATCTCCAGCGCCCAGTTAATGATGGTGAGCGTGCGCAGCCCCAGGAAGTCGAATTTGACCAGCCCGGCGTATTCCACGTCGTTTTTATCAAACTGCGTTACCGGGTGCTGACCGGCCTCATCACAGTACAGCGGCGCAAAATCGGTGATTTTGGTCGGCGCGATAACCACGCCACCGGCGTGCTTACCGGCGTTACGCGTGACGCCTTCCAGCTTGCGCGCCATATCGATCAGCGCTTTAACTTCCTCATCCGCCTCGTAAATTTCCGGCAGTTGCGGTTCCGCCTCAAACGCTTTCGCCAGCGTCATGCCCGGGTCAGGCGGCACCAGTTTCGAGATACGATCCACGAAACCATATGGGTGCCCCAGCACGCGCCCCACATCGCGGATAACCGCTTTCGCCGCCATCGTACCGAAGGTAATAATCTGAGATACCGCATCGCGGCCGTACATGTCCGCTACGTGTTCGATAACCTGGTCGCGTTTCTCCATGCAGAAGTCAACGTCGAAGTCAGGCATGGAGACACGTTCCGGGTTAAGGAAACGTTCGAACAGCAGGTCGAATTCCAGCGGATCAAGGTCGGTAATTTTCAGCGCATAGGCCACCAGCGACCCCGCACCGGAACCGCGCCCCGGCCCTACCGGTACGCCGTTATCCTTCGACCACTGGATAAACTCCATCACGATGAGGAAGTAGCCAGGGAACCCCATCTGGTTAATAACCTGAAGTTCAATGTCCAGACGTTCGTCATAGGGGGGACGCTTCTCTTTACGCACCGCTTCGTCAGGGAACAGGAATTCGAGACGTTCTTCCAGACCCTCTTTCGATTTCTTGACCAGGAAGTCTTCGGTGGTCATGTCGCCCGTCGGAAACTGCGGCAGGAAGTATTCGCCCAGACGGACGGTCACGTTACAGCGTTTGGCTATCTCAACGCTGTTTTCCAGCGCTTCCGGGATGTCGGAGAACAGTTCGCACATCTCGTCTTCGCTACGCATATATTGCTGCGGCGAATAGTTACGCGGGCGTTTAGGATCGTCGAGCGTAAAACCATCGTGAATAGCCACGCGGATTTCGTGCGCGTCAAAGTCCTCGCTGTTAATAAAGCGGACATCATTCGTTGCGACAACCGGCAAGCCACGCGTTTCCGCCAGCTCAACCGCCGCATGCAGATACGTTTCCTCATCCTGCCGACCCGTGCGGATCAGCTCCAGATAGTAGCGGTCGGAGAAATGTTCTTCATAGAAGGCGACGCATTCGTCCACCAGCGCACTATTGCCGCGCAACAAACTGCGGCCCACATCGCCCATCCGGCCACCGGAAAGCAAAATCAGACCGTCTTTTAATTCAGTCAGCCATTCCCTGTCGATCACCGGCCCTTCTGCGCCGTAGCCACGCTGATAGGCTTTTGAGATCAACAGAGTAAGATTCTGATAGCCCGTATTATTTGCCGCCAGCACGGTCAACTGGCAGAGTTCATCTCCCAGCGGAGTGCCGCGAACATGGAAATCAACGCCGACAATGGGCTTAATCCCTGCGCCGTGGCCCGTTCCGTAGAACTTCACCAGACCGCAAAGGTTGGTAAAATCGGTGATCGCCAGCGCAGGCATGCCTAACGCGGCCGCCTTTTTTACCAGCGGCCCGGTTTTCGCCAGCCCATCGATCATGGAGTAGTCGCTGTGCACCCGCAGGTGGACGAAACGTGGTTCAGACATCTTCAGATTCCCGTTTACTTAATCTCGACACAAGAATCAGGACGCAAGTCCCAGGGCGCGTTTGACAGGAGCAAAACTACGTCGATGATGCTCCGTCGCACCATGTTCAGCAAGCGCCGCCAGATGAAAAGCGGTCGGATACCCTTTGTGCTGGGCAAAACCATACTGTGGGAAAATACCGTCCAGCGCCGCCATTTCGGCATCGCGCGTCACTTTCGCAATAATAGATGCCGCGCTGATCTCCGCCACACGGCTGTCGCCTTTCACCACCGCCATAGAGGGCACGGGCAGTGCCGGACAGCGGTTGCCGTCAATCAGCACATATTCCGGCGCAATATGCAAACCGGCAACGGCGCGCTGCATCGCCAGCATCGTGGCGTGCAAAATATTTAGCTCATCAATTTCATGAGGTTCCGCGCGTCCCAGACTCCAGCTTAACGCTTTTTCTTTGATTTCATCATACAGCGCCAGACGGCGCTTTTCTGAGAGCTTCTTGGAATCATTGAGACCCACGATTGGGCGAGCCGGATCGAGGATCACAGCGGCCGTCACCACCGCGCCGACCAGCGGGCCACGTCCAACTTCATCCACACCCGCGACCAACTGCGTATGCGGATAAACAAATTCGATCATTGTGCTAACTCCAGGACAGCGTCCGCCGCTTGCTCATCGGCATTGCAACGGATTTGCTGGTGCAACTCGCGGAAGGTGTCATGCATCGCATGGCTGGTTTTGCCATTCGCTAGCAGCGGCAGCAAGGCCTCTGCTAGCGCATGCGGCTCACACTCTTCCTGCAACAGCTCTTTGACTAATTCTCTTCCCGCCAGCAGATTAGGCAGCGAAACATAATCGGTCTTTACCAGGCGCTTCGCCAGCCAGAAGGTAAAGGGTTTCATCCGATACCCCACTACCATCGGGCATTTCGCCAGCATACACTCCAGCGCCGCCGTACCAGACGCCAGCAATGCGGCGTCGCTGGCCACCATCGCTTCACGTCCCATTCCGTCGAGCAGATGCACGGAAAGCTCCGGCGCAACCTCAGCTTTAATGCGCTCAAACTGCTCGCGGCGTTTGGCGTTCACCAGCGGTACGACAACTTCAAGGTCAGGATAGGTCTGACGCAGCAGCTGCGCGGTTTTCAGGAAGTCCGCGCTGAGCATCTCCACTTCCGCGCCACGGCTACCGGGCAGTAGCGCCAGGCAGTGTGCATCATGCGAGATTCCCAGCACATCACGCGCGGCGTTTTTATCCGGGTCCAGCGGCATAGCATCCGCCATCGTATGCCCGATAAAACGGCATGGCACATTAAACTTGTCGTAAAACGCTTTTTCGAAAGGCAGAAAAGCCAGCACCATATTGGTGGATCTGCCTATTTTGAAAACGCGTTTCTGTCGCCACGCCCAGACGGACGGACTGACATAATGGATGGTTTTTATGCCCTGCTTTTTCAGGTTGCCTTCAAGGGTGATATTGAAGTCCGGCGCATCAATGCCGACAAAAACATCCGGCTGAAGCTCGGTAAAGCGGCGGGTCAAATCGGCACGAATATGCAATAAGCGACGCAGGCGACCAAGCACTTCAACAATGCCCATTACCGCCAGCTCTTCCATCTCATACCAGGCTTCGCAGCCCTCAGCCTGCATACGCGGCCCCGCCACGCCGACGAAACGCGCGTTGGGCACACGCGCCTTCAGCGCGCGAATTAAGCCTGCACCAAGAATATCGCCGGAGGTTTCTCCGGCGACCAGGGCTATCGTTAAGGGACGCTGTTCCGCCATTAACGAATCAAACCGCGCGTTGAGCGGGCAAAAAAATCGCTAAAGAGTTGCACTTCCGGGTACTGCTTCGCCAGTTCGGCAATTTCCGGTTTAGCTTCATCCAGCGTTTTGCCGCTGCGGTACAACGCTTTATAGGCGTTGCGGATCGCGGTGATCGCTTCACGGGTGAAACCGCGACGCTTCAGCCCTTCGATATTGACACCAAACGGCGTCGCGTGATTGCCCTGAGCAATAACGTACGGCGGAACGTCCTGAGCAACGCCAGAACAGCCGCCAACCATCACATGCGCGCCAATGGTGCAGAACTGGTGCACTGCGGTCATGCCGCCGATGATGACAAAATCATCCAGCGAAACGTGGCCCGCAAGCGTAGCGTTATTGGCCAGAATACAGCGGTTGCCTACTGTACAATCGTGCGCCACATGGGCATTGATCATCAGTAAGTTATCGCTGCCCACCTTCGTCAACCCACCACCCTGCACTGTGCCACGATGAATGGTGACGCTTTCGCGAATGCGGTTACGATCGCCAATTTCCACACGGGTCGGTTCGCCAGCATATTTCAGATCCTGGTTTACTTCACCGATGGAGGCGAACTGATAAATCTCGTTATCGCGACCAATTTTTGTATGGCCATTCACGACAACGTGAGACTTCAGTACGGTACCCTCACCAATTTCGACATGGGGTCCAACAATACAAAAAGGACCAATATGAACATTAGCGCCAATACAGGCGCCATCTTCCACAATGGCGGTTGGATGAATAAAGGCGGATTTATCAATCACGTATCAGGCCTCCCGGCTACGAGCACACATCATGGTTGCTTCGCACACAACTTTGCCATCGACCAGAGCAACCCCTTTAAAGCGGGTCAGGCCACGGCGCGTTTTCTCGAAAGTCACTTCCATGATCATCTGATCGCCAGGCACGACAGGACGCTTAAAGCGCGCTTCGTCAATACCCGCGAAGTAATACAGTTCACCCGGCTCCAGTTTTCCAACGCTTTTAAACGCCAGAATCCCTGTTGCCTGCGCCATCGCTTCCAGAATCAGCACACCCGGAAAAATCGGTTTACCCGGGAAATGGCCCTGGAAGAAAGGCTCATTTACGGAGACATTCTTCACTGCGCGCAGAAAACGACCTTCTTCAAAGTCCAGCACACGGTCAACCAGCAAAAACGGAAAACGGTGCGGCAGAAGTTCTAAAATCTCTTCAATATGCAGAGTATGAGTGTTAGTAGTCAAAATACTCTTCCTGTCCAAATATACTAAAAGGCAATAATAACACGGCCTGCCGCAATCATATGAATGTGACAGGCCGTAAAAGGATGGCACTACAGGTGGAACGCTAGTCTTGTTGATTAACCTTGCGCTCAATCGCTTTGAGACGCTTGCTCATATCATCAATGTTCATCACCAGTGCAGCGGTTTTACGCCATACTTTGTTAGGCTGCAACGGAATGCCTGAAGAATAGACGCCAGGCTCAGTGATAGGACGCATGACCATCCCCATACCCGTCACCGTGACTTTATCGCATATTTCCATATGCCCGTTAATCACGCTGGCCCCGCCAATCATGCAGTAACGGCCAATCTTCAGGCTGCCCGCCATAATGACGCCACCGGCAACCGCCGTATTGTCGCCAATCACAACGTTATGTGCAATCTGGCACTGGTTATCAATGATAACGCCGTTGCCGATCACAGTGTCATCCAGCGCGCCACGGTCAATCGTCGTACAGGCGCCGATCTCAACACGATCGCCAATAATGACGCGACCAAGCTGCGGGATCTTCACCCAGTTACCCCGATCGTTAGCGTAACCAAAACCGTCTGCGCCGACGACAGTGCTCGACTGGATCAGGCAATTCTCACCGATCTGAATGTCGTGGTAAATCGTTACATTCGCCCACAGACGCGAACCTGCACCGATTTTTGTGTTTTTCCCGACGAAGCAACCTGCGCCGATAATCACGTTATCGCCCAGTTCTACGCCAGACTCAATTACCGCATTCGCGCCAACTGAAACATTGTTACCCAGCGTCGCTGTCGCATCGATCGCTGCACTCGGTGCAATATTCTGCGCAGGCTGCGGCGTGGTATCTAAAATTTGCGCCATTCGCGCATACGTCAGGTAGGGGTTCTTCACTACCAGCGCAGCACTCTTAGCAAAAGGAAGATCGTCCTGCGTCATGACAACGGCAGAAGCCTGGCATACACCTAAGTGTTCACGGTATTTAGGATTCACCATGAACGTGATGTGGCCTGTTTGCGCAGATTGCATGGACGCAACGCCGGTGATGACGATATCGCCATCACCGTGTAATTCTGCATCCAACTGCTCTGCTAAATCAGCCAGTCGAATTGAAGGCATTACTTATTTAACCTGTTTCAGTACGTCAGCAGTGATGTCTTTCACGTCGCTGCTGTTATAAGCAACGGTGTTGGCATCAACGACCAGATCGATACTCTGGCTGTTAGCAACGGATTTCACAGCAGTCTGGATACGGGTAACCAGTTTGCCACGTTCTTCGTTGGAACGACGCGCGCGATCCTGTTCAAAAGCCTGGGCTTTCTGAGAGAAAGTCTGGCGTTGAGCCATCACGTCTTTTTCCAGCTTAGTACGTTCGCTACCTGCTTTCATGGACTGCAAACGCTGCATTTTAGATTGCAGATCGGTTTCCATACGCTGCAATTCGCTGGCACGGCCTTTGAACTCGTTTTCCAGCGTGTTAGAAACACCCGTCTTCTGTGCGACCTGTTGGAACAGGCTACCCATATTAACGATCGCAATTTTGTCAGCAGCCTGTGCGGACGTTACCATCGCTAAACCGAGACCTGCAGCTAATAACCACTTTTTCACAATAAACTCCTTACCATCCCATTTGTGCCCGCAGGCACAGTTCTTTGCGTGGCCAGGCGATCTCAGACGAGATCGCCAAAAGTCATCGCTACACTACCATTACATTCCTTTGCACAGAACAATTACCAGGTCTTACCAATGTTAAACTGGAACTGTTCCGATTTGTCTCCATCGTACTTTTTGAACGGCTGGGCGTAGGAGAAGACCAACGGCCCCAATGGGGACATCCATTGTAATGCGATACCAGCAGACATACGGATATTACTCGGATCGCTGTAGTCCGGGTAACCGGCATACGCGTTCGAATCCCAGTTCGTATCCCAGACAGTACCTACGTCCCAGAAGAAGGAGGTACGAACCGAGTTAGCGTACTTGTCGCTAATAAACGGCGTCGGGGTGATGAATTCGAGGCTGGCGACAGCCATAGCGTTACCGCCTACTGCGTCATCAGACTTACACGGCGCAGTTTCAGTGCTCTTACAATCGTTATCGTAGTCGTCATCGCCGTCATGACGGCTGCTCGCCGGGTAGTACACCGCTTTTGGACCGATAGTATTGGACTGGAAGCCACGCACGGTGCTTGAGCCACCGGCATAGAAGTTCTCATAGAACGGCATCTCTTTGCCGCCAATACCGTCACCATAACCCCAACGAGTACGACCCAGAACCACCCATTTGTGATCGTCATCGATCGGCACATAGGTCGCGGTATCCAGCGTCGCTTTGTAGTATTCGTTATCAGAGCCCGGGATGGTCACTTTACCATTCAGGTTGACACGCGTACCTTCCGTCGGGAAGAAGCCACGGTCCAGCTTGTTATAAGTCCAACCGTAGTTGAAGGTGAAGTCGTTAGCGCTGAATGAGTTGCGGTCATTCGTATTGGACGGATATTCACCCATCGAGTTCAGGTAACGCCACATGGCAACCTGCGGCTGCATGTTGGACAAGGAGTTATGTACATAACCTAAACCTGCACGCAGCGTGTTGTACTCGTTAATCGGGAAGCCCAGCGTAACGTCCGTACCATAACTTTTGTTGGTATAGTCGGACAGATCCGCATCATCTGCCTGGAAGTCATTATAGAAGATACGGCCGCCGAGGCTGACGCCATCAACGGTGAAGTATGGGTTAGTGACAGACAGTTCAGTATAGGTCTGGTAGTCGTTTTTGGTCCCGTTAATACCCACGGAATAACCCGTACCTAACCAGTTGTCCTGCTGAACGCCCGCCTGGAAGCTCACGCCGCTTTCTGTGCCGTAACCAATACCGAAGTTAAAGCTACCGGTGTTACGCTCTTTCACTTTATAGACGACGTCAACCTGGTCCGGGCTGCCCGGAACGCGCTGCGTGTCGGTATCGACGGTTTCAAAGTAACCCAGACGGTTCAGACGCTCTTTACCCTGATCGACCAGATCGCTGCCTAACCATGCCCCTTCCATCTGGCGCATTTCGCGGCGCAGGACGGAATCTTTCGAGGTGTCGTTGCCTTCAAAACGGATCTTACGCACGTAGAAACGGTTACCCGCATCAACGTTCACACGTAATTTAACGGTTTTGTCGGCATCGTTGATTTCAGGCTGCGACTGCACGCGCGGGTAGGCATAGCCATAACGACCAAGAAGTTTCTTGATGTCGTCTTCCATTTTGGTCACTTTGGTGCCGTTATAGAGTTCACCTGGTTCGATCTTCGTCAGGTTCTCAATCTCGGCGGAGTGTCCAGCCAGGTTACCGCTCACCTGCACACCGGAAAGCTTGTACTGATCGCCTTCGGTGATATTAACGGTGATGTAGATGCCTTTCTTATCCGGCGTCAGGCTGACCTGCGTCGAATCGATGTTGAAACGGGCATAACCGCGATCCAGATAGTAGCTGCGCAGCGTCTCAAGGTCGCCAGCCAGTTTCTGTTTCTGGTATTTACGATCGCCCACGACGTTCCACCACGGCACTTCGTCGCGCAGTTGGAAGTGAGAAATGAGTTCGTCAGTGCTGAAGGCATGGTTGCCGACGATATTGATCTGTTGGATCTTCGCCGATACACCCTCCTGGAACACCAGTTTGAGGTCCACACGGTTACGCGGCAACGGCGTGACGACCGCTTTTACGCTGGCGCTGTATTTACCAACGCTGTAGTAGAAGTCTTCCAGTCCTTTTTCGATATCAGAGAGCGTGGTGCGATCCAGTGATTCGCCAACACGCACGCCAGACGCCTCAAGGTTCTGCTTCAGCATGTCATCTTTCACCGATTTGTTACCGGAGAAAGTGATGCTGGCAATCGTCGGACGTTCTTTTACCTGAACCAGAAGCGTATCACCATCGCGCAGGACGCGGACATCCTCGAAGTTGCCAGTGGCGAACAGAGCACGAATGGTATTACTGATATCTTCATCATTAACCGTGTCGCCTGTGCGCACCGGCATACTGAGGAGGGCCGCACCAACGGCGACTCGCTGTAGGCCTTCGAAATGAATGTCCTTCACCACGAACCCTTCAGCACCGTATACGGTGGCGCTGCTAAACAGCAGCGACGCTATGAGCAACTTTTTCATCGCCATCGTTATTATGCGTTCTTCCTAACTAACTCTCTTACAACCGAGAGAAATCATTGAAAAGTGCAAGCCCCATTAACAACACCAGCAAAATCGCGCCAATGCGGTAACTAAAGTCTTGAACCCGCTCGGATACCGGCCCGCCCTTCAGCTTTTCAATCGCCAGGAACAGCAGATGCCCCCCGTCAAGAACGGGCAGCGGAAACAGGTTGATTATCCCTAAGTTCACGCTGATAAGCGCAAGAAACATCAGGTAATAAATGCCCCCAAATTCCGCTGACATCCCAGCCCCCTGAGCGATAGAAATCGGCCCACTGAGGTTGTTCAGTTTCACATCACCGGTTATCAATTTTCCCAGCATACTGACCGTCAGCTTCATCAACTGCCACGTCTTGTCCGTGGCTTCGAGGATGGCGCTGAATGGCCCATACTGGCGTACAGTCTTGTACTCATCCGGCAGAGGAATAATTTTAGGCACAACACCCGCAAAACCTTCTGCCTTTCCGTTAACCGGCTTTGTATCCGGGATTAACGTCAAAGACAAGGAACTCCCCTGCCTTTCAATTTCCAGCGCTAACGGCTTATCTGGATTGTTGCGCACAAGCGTCACAAACGTCATCCATTGCGTTAACGACTGACCATCGACTTTAACGATCCTGTCGCCTGCTTGCAAACCCGCCTTACTTGCAGCGGAGTTCGCCTGCACTTCTGACAGCACCGGTTCGATCTGTGGACCACGCGGCCGAATCCCTAAAGAAGATACAGGATCTTCTTTATCTGGCTCAAATGCCCAGTGGCGCAAATCTAACGTTTTATCCTGGCGCTGATTACTGCCGAACGGCGCCACGCTGATTGTCGTACGCTCATCGCCAATTTTGGACACCAGCTGTAAGCGCACCGCATCCCAATCAGGGGTTTCGATGCCATCAATGGCTTTAAGTTCCGTACCAGGAAGAATTTGCGCTTGGGCGGCAATCGAGTTGGGTGTTATTTCACCAACCACCGGACGAACGCCAGGGACGCCGATGATAAAAACCAGCCAGTAGGCAAAAATAGCGAAAAGAAAATTTGCAATCGGACCTGCGGCGATAATCGCCGCCCGCTGTCCCACGGTTTTATTGTTGAAAGCGTGGTGGCGCAGTTCCGGCACAACCGGCTCAGCGCGCTCATCCAGCATTTTGACGTAACCGCCGAGGGGAATCATGGCGATCACATATTCCGTACCGTATCGATCGGTACGCCGCCAAAGCGCTTTCCCAAAACCGATAGAAAAGCGCTCGACACGAACACCGCAGCGCCGGGCAACCCAGAAATGACCAAATTCATGCACGGTGATAAGCACACCCAGTGCGACGATGAATGCAGCCAGATTCCAGAGAATACTCAGCATAAAACCTTCCGTTAGAGTGTCCTGAATACCAGTAACAACAGGCAAGCAAAGACCGGTACTGCCGCCGTCAGGCTATCAATACGATCCAGAATACCACCATGCCCTGGGATCAAGTGACCACTGTCCTTAATTCCTGCTTCACGCTTAAACATGCTCTCAGTCAGATCGCCCAGCACTGACGCCAGGGCCGCGATGACAGAACAAATCAGTAAGGTTGAAGGCGCAACATCCAGATTCGCCCACATGCCGTAACCCCATGAAATCACGGCGGCAGTCGCGAGTCCGCCAATAAAGCCCTGCCAGGTTTTACCAGGAGAAACCTTTGGCGCAAGTTTATGTTTGCCGAACAGTTTGCCAAACATATATGCCCCGGAGTCTGCCCCCCAGACGAGGATCATGACATAGAGCAGCCATATGGCGCCACTGTAATGATTCTCATCATAGTGCCAGGCGCGCAGCGCCAGCATTCCCCAAAAAAAAGGAATGATGGTTAACACCCCGAAAATTACGCGTAATGTCTTTGAATTACGCCAGATCGCCGCCGAACCGGGATAAAATAACACCAGTAATAATGCAACGACCCACCAGCCCAACGACGCCCAAAGCGAAACCTCAACAAGCGGTTGATGAATGTTGCGGTGATATTCAGGCAGCAAAAACAGCATCAGCGCCAGCAATAACCCGCACAGCACCGCCAGCCAGACCCGCTGAGTACGCGTGGTAAAACCGCTTAACTGTCCCCATTCCCAGGCAGCCAGCATACAAACGACCAGCGTGACAATGGCGAACCCCACCGGCGGAAGTAAAAAAAGCGCCGCGATGACAACGGGTATTAAAACAAAAGCAGAAATCAGGCGATACTTCAGCAAAAGCGACCCCCATCAGGCTTTTTCATCACCGGGCTCGGTGCCGCCGAAACGACGCTCTCGATTGGCAAAGGCATGCAGCGCCCCTTCAAAGTCTTGTTCATCGAAATCGGGCCAAAGAACATCAGTAAAGTAAAGTTCGGCATAGGCAATTTGCCAAAGCAAAAAGTTACTAATGCGATGCTCTCCCCCAGTCCTAATTACTAAATCTACAGGAGCCAGTTCATGCATACAGATTTTCTGGTTTAGCATCTCTTCGTCAATCTGATCAGGGTGCAGCAGTCCTTCCTGCACCTGTTCTGCCAGTTGTCTGACTCCCTGGACAATATCCCAACGTCCGCCATAATTCGCCGCGATATTCAGCGTCAGCCCGGTATTCTGGGCGGTAAGCGCTTCAGACTTGCGAATACGGTCTTGCAAACGCGAGTTAAATCGACTGGTGTCGCCAATAATGCGCAGGCGAACGTTATGGCGATGCAGGCTTTTTACTTCGCTATCCAGCGCCCACACGAACAGCTCCATTAACGCACTCACTTCCTGCGCTGGTCGGTTCCAGTTCTCACTGCTAAAGGCATACAGCGTTAACGCATCAATACCGTTGTTGGCAGCGAAAGATACGGCCCGACGGACGGATTTTGCTCCGGCCTTATGCCCAAAGGCGCGAATCTTCCCTTGCTTTTTCGCCCAGCGGCCATTGCCATCCATAATGATTGCTACATGGCGACAGCCATGTGCTGGCAAATTTTCGCTTAGTGGTTGAGTTGCAGACAACATAACGCGTTTTTAGTCCCTGAAAGGATTTAACGGTACTCAGGAATACTGAAGCCTTTTGCGCTTCATCCTTCAGGCTGCCTCTTCGTTGGCTATGAATGATGCAACCTGAATGATTTTGTGCATCCACAAAAAAGCCGTGTCAAACCACGGCTTACCTGACCGCATAAAGCCAAATATCTGCGATCGGGTGGCGCAGACTATATCACTGAAGCCCAACGCTAACAAATAGCACGATCCTGTGTAGAGGGATTATCATCAGCTTGCGAGTCGCATCACCTGTTTTCTGGCGACGTCACGCGCGACGGCATCAACCCTGAGAACGTCGTCAACGCTTCCCGGTTCCTGCAAATCCATTTTCTCCAGCACAGATAAATTGAGCTCAGCAATATCTGTAAAGCGAATCTCTTCAGCCAGAAATGCGGCGACGGTGATTTCATTCGCCGCATTCAGCGCGGTTGTCGCGGCCTGACCTTGCTCAAACGCGTCCATCGCCAGTTTCAGGCACGGATAACGCTGATAATCCGGCGCAGAGAACGTCAACGCACTGAGCTTGCAAAAATCGAGCGGCTTCACGCCAGAGTTCACGCGATTCGGCCACGCCATCGTATGCGCGATTGGCGTACGCATATCCGGCTCCCCCAGTTGCGCCAGAACGCTGCCGTCCTGATAACGCACCATTGAGTGAATAACCGACTGCGGGTGAATCAACACGTCCATCTGGCTTGCGCTGGCGTTAAACAACCAACGCGCTTCAATGTATTCCAGACCTTTATTCATCATGGTGGCGGAATCGACGGAAATTTTTCGTCCCATAGACCAGTTCGGATGACGACATGCCTGATCGGGCGTCATAGCCGCCAGATCGCACAATGGCGTTTCACGAAAAGGGCCACCAGACCCGGTAAGCAAAATCGACATCACGCCATTTTGCTCCAGCTCAGCGTATCCCAGATCGTTTTGAATAGGTTGGGGCATACTCTGAAAAATCGCGTTATGTTCGCTATCTACCGGTAAAAGCCGGGCTTTACTGCGTTTCACCTCGTCCATAAACAGACGCCCGCAGGTAATCAGCGACTCTTTATTGGCAAGCAGGATGGTTTTACCGGCGCGAATCGCCGCAAGCGTAGGCAGCAGACCTGCCGCGCCCACGATAGCCGCCATCACCTGATCGACCTCATCCAGCGCAGCCATATCGCAGGCGGCCTGTTGTCCGCTCAGTACGTCAGTGCGGCTTCCATGTTCCAGAAGCGCAGTTTTCAGCCGTTGAGCGCTCTGTTCATCGTCCATCACCGCATAACGCGGCGAAAACTCCAGGCACTGCTCTACCATACGGGTGACATTTTTACCCGCAACCAGCGCGACAACACGGAAGCTTTCAGGATTATGGCGCACCACATCCAGCGTGCTGCAACCAATAGAGCCGGTCGAGCCCAGAATGGTTAGTTGCTTCATGAAACGTCCAGAAGAATTGAGACAGGATAGAAAGCAAAACGCCGCCCGGAAGACCCGTCAGGGTCAACCAGCGGCGTTTTAGTCGTACAGGAAAATCAGAACTGCATCAGTTCCGCTTCTTTTTCCGTCAGCGCCGCATCAACTTTCTTGATGGCAGCGTCAGTCAGTTTCTGTACTTCGTCCTGAGAACGGCGATCGTCATCTTCGCTGATCTCTTTATCTTTCAGCAGCACTTTTACTTTGTCGTTCGCATCACGGCGTACGTTACGCACGGCAACACGCGCCTGCTCTGCTTCGCCACGAACGATTTTGGTCAGGTCTTTACGACGTTCTTCAGTCAGCGGCGGCAGCGGAACACGGATATCACTACCCGCAGAACTCGGGTTCAGGCCGAGGTCAGAAGCCATAATCGCTTTCTCAACCGCCGGGCTCATGGAGCGATCGAACACATTGATTTTCAGCGTGCGGGAGTCTTCTACCGTTACGCTCGCCAGCTGACGCAGCGGAGTCGGCGTGCCGTAATATTCCACGACAATGCCATCCAGCAGGCTGGGAGAAGCACGACCCGTGCGAATTTTGCTGATTTGGTTTTTAAACGCTTCAACGCATTTTTCCATGCGTACTTCAGCATCTTTTCTGATATCGCTAATCACGTTACGAATCCTTGAAAACTAGTCTCAGTCGACCAGACAATCACACAATACACTTCATCCTTCAGGCTGCCTCTGCGTTGGCTGCGAACGTTCTTCCCTGTCACGTACCGATGTACGCGCCTCGGGATTCACGCTCTTGCCGCCGTGATGCAGCATGAATGATTTCGTGTATACAGAGTATGCTCAGTATAGTCTCGTTTAATTCATGCCACAGGATATATAAATCCTGCCGGGTAAAGGCGAATCTTACCCGGAATTGGCCATCACGGGAATTATTCCGTGATTAAAGTCCCTTCTTTTTCGCCCATCACGACGCGACGCAGCGCGCCCGGCTTGTTCATATTGAAGACACGAATTGGCAATTTGTGGTCACGAGCCAGCGTGAACGCGGCCAGATCCATCACTTTCAGCTCTTTATCCAGCACTTCGCCGTAGGTGAGTTGCTCATACATCGTGGCGGACGGATCTTTGGCCGGGTCCGCAGTAAATACGCCATCGACTTTCGTGGCTTTCAGCACCACATCCGCTTCAATTTCGATACCGCGCAGGCAAGCCGCAGAGTCGGTGGTGAAGAAGGGGTTGCCGGTGCCCGCAGACAGGATAACCACACGGTTATTACGCAGCAGACTAATGGCTTCTGCCCAGCTGTAGTTGTCACACACGCCATTCAGCGGAATAGCGGACATCAGGCGGGCGTTCACATAGGCGCGGTGGAGCGCATCGCGCATCGCCAGACCGTTCATCACGGTGGCCAGCATGCCCATGTGGTCGCCCACAACGCGGTTCATACCCGCTTTCGCCAGACCAGCACCACGGAACAGGTTACCGCCACCAATCACCACACCAACCTGAATGCCCAGTTCCACCAGTTCTTTGATTTCCTGAGCCATACGATCCAGTATGCTTGCATCAATACCGAAGCCTTCCGAACCCTGCAAAGCTTCGCCACTCAATTTAAGCAGAATACGTTTATAGACGGGTTTTGCATTGGTAGCCATGTTTCTTTCCTGAGACTGTCAACGATTGAGATGAGTTAATTCCGGCGACATTGTATGTCGCTTTTCAGCGCAGCCACTATAGGGGTTGGCTGAATTTACAAGATGGACGCAAAAAGAAGCCGCCCTCAGGCGGCTCCTTTTCGACAATTAAGACTGCTTGGACATCGCAGCAACTTCTGCTGCAAAGTCAGTCTCAACTTTCTCGATGCCTTCGCCCACTTCAAAGCGGATGAAGCCAGTTACGTCGGCGTTGTGCTCTTTCAGCAGCTGACCAACAGATTTGCTCGGTTCCATAACGAAAGGCTGACCGGTCAGAGAAACTTCGCCGGTGAATTTCTTCATGCGGCCTTCAACCATTTTCTCTGCGATTTCTTTCGGCTTACCAGACTGCATCGCGATGTCCAGCTGTACCTGGTATTCTTTCTCTACCACTTCAGCAGACACGTCTTCCGGCTTAACGAACTCAGGCTTGCTTGCAGCAACGTGCATTGCCAGCTGTTTAACCAGCTCTTCGTCAGCGCCTTTAGCCGCAACCAGAACACCGATGCGCGCACCGTGCTGGTAAGAACCCAGAACGTCGCCTTCCAGGGAGGCAACACGGCGAATGTTGATGTTTTCACCGATTTTTGCCACCAGAGCAACGCGCTCTTCTTCGAACTGTGCTTTCAGCACGTCAACGTCAGTGATTTTGCCAGCAACAGCGGCGTCCAGCACTTTGTCAGCAAATGCCTGGAAACCAGCATCTTTAGCAACGAAGTCAGTCTGGCAGTTAACTTCCAGAATGATGCCGTAGTTGCCGTCGATTTTGGTTTTGATCACGCCGTCAGCAGCAACGTTGCCTGCTTTTTTCGCTGCTTTGATCGCACCGGATTTACGCATGTTTTCGATTGCCAGCTCGATGTCGCCATTCGCTTCAGTCAGTGCTTTTTTGCAATCCATCATGCCTGCGCCAGTACGCTCACGCAGCTCTTTTACCAGGGATGCGGTAATTTCAGCCATTCTAAAATCCTCGGAAGATTTGATCTGCCCGGCATCAAACCGCACAGATTTAAAAGTGAAAAAGGGGCCTAAAGGGCCCCTAACCAAACGTGATACTACCTGGTTTATAAGGGGGCTCGAACGAGCGTGCCTTATTATTCAGCTTCTACGAAGCTTTCTTCCGCCTGAGAAGCCAGATCCTGAGAACGGCCTTCACGAACGGTTGCAGCTACAGCGCCCAGGTACAGGCTAACAGCACGGATTGCGTCGTCGTTACCCGGGATAACGAAGTCAACACCGTCCGGATCAGAGTTGGTATCAACGATAGCAAATACCGGGATACCCAGGTTGTTTGCTTCTTTGATAGCAATGTGCTCGTGGTCAGCATCGATAACGAACAGTGCGTCCGGCAGGCCGCCCATGTCTTTGATACCGCCCAGGCTGTTTTCCAGTTTCTCAAGCTCACGAGTGCGCATCAGCGCTTCTTTTTTGGTCAGCTTTTCGAAAGTACCGTCCTGAGACTGAGTTTCCAGGTCTTTCAGACGTTTGATGGACTGACGAACGGTTTTCCAGTTAGTCAGCATACCGCCCAGCCAGCGATGGTTCACGAAGAACTGGTCGCAGCTGTTAGCAGCGTCTTTCACCGCTTCGCTTGCAGCACGTTTAGTACCAACGAAAAGGATTTTACCTTTGCGAGAAGCAATCTTGTTCAGTTCAGCCAGCGCTTCGTTGAACATCGGTACCGTTTTCTCAAGGTTGATGATGTGAACTTTGTTACGCGCACCGAAGATGAACGGCTTCATTTTCGGGTTCCAGTAACGGGTCTGGTGACCGAAGTGAACACCAGCCTTGAGCATGTCGCGCATGGAAACAGTTGCCATGATTAAAACCTCTATATATAAAAGTTGGGGTTATGCCTCCACGTATCCCATATTACCGACCCCAAAGGGCACCCCGGAATATGTGCCGATACGTGTGTGTTGTTACACAAAGTGAGATTTGTCGCTTCAGTCCATCTTGTGTAGTCTTCGAATGGAACGGAAGTCCGGCGCGCTTTATACCACAAATACGCCGCAGACACCAATAATTGTTGGCTCGATGTGCTGTTAATGATTCTCAATTTGGCAGGCTACGCTTTGGACTGATACCATTGACAGCACTTACACAATTATTGTCGAAATAATCGACACCGATGGACAGAATTCATGGCTATCTCAATCAAGACCCCTGAAGAAATCGAAAAAATGCGCGTCGCTGGCCGCCTGGCCGCTGAAGTGCTGGAGATGATCGAACCGTATATCAAACCGGGCGTCAGCACCGGGGAACTGGATCGCATCTGCAACGACTACATCGTCAATGAACAACACGCGATCTCCGCTTGCCTCGGCTACCACGGTTATCCGAAATCCGTTTGCATCTCCATTAATGAAGTGGTGTGCCACGGTATCCCGGACGACGGCAAATTGCTGAAAGACGGCGATATCGTCAATATCGACGTAACCGTAATTAAAGATGAATACCACGGCGATACGTCGAAAATGTTTATCGTCGGCAAACCGACGATTCTGGGCGAGCGCCTGTGCCGTGTAACCCAGGAGAGCCTGTATCTGGCGCTGCGAATGGTCAAACCGGGCATCCGTCTGCGCACGCTGGGTGCAGCCATTCAGAAATACGCGGAAGGCGAAGGCTTCTCTGTCGTTCGCGAATATTGCGGTCACGGGATTGGTCGCGGCTTCCATGAAGAACCGCAGGTTCTGCACTACGATGCGGACGACGGCGGCGTGGTTCTGCAACCGGGAATGACGTTCACCGTTGAACCGATGCTGAACGCCGGTGATTACCGCATCCGCACCATGAAAGACGGCTGGACGGTAAAAACCAAAGACAGAAGCTTGTCTGCACAGTACGAGCATACTATTGTGGTAACCGAAAACGGCTGTGAAATTCTGACGTTACGCAAGGATGACACCATCCCGGCGATTATCACGCACGACGCATAAACTTTTGCCTGATGGCGCTACCGCTTATCAGGCCTACAATCAGCGTTTACCCGTAGGCCGGATAAGGCGTTAACGCCACATCCGGCTTTTTAATGGGTGGCGCATAATGAATACTCTTCCTGAACAGCACGCGAATACGGCTCTCCCCACCCTACCCGGCCAACCGCAAAATCCGGGAGCCTGGTCACGTGACGAGCTTACCGTCAGCGGAATTAAAGCCCACATTGATATTTTCCAGCAGTGGCTGGGAGACGCTTTTGACAGCGGGATTTCCGCAGAGCAATTGATTGAAGCCCGCACCGAATTTATCGACCAGTTGTTGCAACGACTGTGGATCGATGCCGGATTCGGGCAAATTGCCGATCTGGCCCTGGTGGCCGTCGGCGGCTATGGCCGAGGCGAGCTGCATCCGCTTTCCGACATTGACCTGCTCATCCTGAGCCGTAAAAAGCTGCCCGACGCTCAGGCGCAAAAGGTCGGGGAACTGCTGACCTTGCTGTGGGATGTGAAGCTGGAAGTCGGGCATAGCGTGCGCACACTGGAAGAGTGTCTGCTGGAAGGGCTGTCGGACTTAACCGTCGCCACCAATCTGATTGAAACACGTCTGCTGATCGGCGACGTGGCGCTTTTTCTGGAGCTGCAAAAGCATATTTTCAGTGAAGGCTTCTGGCCGTCGGAGAAATTTTTCGCCGCCAAAGTCGAAGAACAAAACCAGCGCCACCAGCGCTATCACGGCACCAGCTATAACCTTGAACCCGATATTAAAAGCAGCCCCGGCGGCCTGCGTGATATCCACACCCTGCAATGGGTGGCCCGCCGCCACTTCGGCGCAACGTCTCTCAATGAGATGGTCGGCTTCGGCTTCTTAACCCAGGCAGAACGCGCCGAGCTAAACGAGTGCCTGCATATTTTGTGGCGCATTCGCTTCGCGCTGCACCTGGTGGTCAGCCGTTACGACAACCGCCTGTTGTTCGACAGGCAGCTCAGCGTTGCCCAGCGGCTCAACTACACTGGCGAAGGCAACGAGCCGGTTGAGCACATGATGAAAGACTATTTCCGGGTCACGCGTCGGGTCAGCGAACTGAACCAGATGCTATTACAGCTGTTTGATGAAGCAATCCTCGCCCTGCCCGCCGATGAAAAACCGCGCCCGATTGATGACGAGTTTCAACTGCGCGGCACGCTGATCGACCTGCGCGATGACGATCTGTTTATCCGTTCACCGGAAGCGATCCTGCGGATGTTTTATACGATGGTGCGCAATAGCACCATCACTGGCATCTATTCCACCACGCTGCGCCATCTGCGCCATGCCCGCCGCCACCTGACCCAGCCGCTGTGCTACATCCCGGAAGCGCGCTCTCTGTTTCTCAGTATGCTGCGTCATCCGGGCGCCGTCAGCCGCGGTTTGCTGCCAATGCATCGCCACAGCGTGCTTTGGGCTTACATGCCGCAATGGTCGCATATCGTCGGCCAAATGCAGTTCGACCTGTTCCATGCCTATACGGTGGATGAGCACACCATTCGCGTAATGCTGAAGCTGGAAAGTTTCGCCAAAGAAGAGACCCGCCAGCGCCATCCACTGTGCGTCGATCTCTGGCCGCGCCTGCGGCAACCGGAACTGATCCTGATCGCGGCGCTGTTCCATGATATCGCCAAAGGGCGCGGCGGCGATCACTCGGTACTCGGCGCGCAGGACGTGCTCAAATTTGCCGAACTGCACGGCCTGAACTCACGCGAAACGCAACTGGTCGCCTGGCTGGTACGCCAGCACCTGCTGATGTCGGTTACCGCCCAGCGGCGCGATATCCAGGACCCTGAGGTCATCAAACAGTTCGCCGAAGAGGTGCAAACGGAACACCGCCTGCGCTTCCTGGTATGCCTGACGGTCGCTGACATTTGCGCCACTAACGAAACGCTGTGGAACAGCTGGAAGCAAAGCCTGTTGCGCGAACTGTACTTCGCCACCGAAAAACAGCTACGTCGCGGCATGCAAAACACGCCAGATATGCGCGAACGCGTGCGCCATCATCAGCTTCAGGCGCTGGCGCTGCTGCGAATGGACAATATAAACGAAGAGGCGCTGCATCAAATCTGGACACGCTGCCGCGCTAACTATTTCGTGCGCCATAGCCCGAATCAGCTGGCCTGGCATGCGCGTCATCTGTTACAGCACGATCTGACCCGACCGCTGATTCTGGTCAGCCCGCAGGCCACGCGCGGCGGAACGGAGATCTTCATCTGGAGTCCTGACCGCCCTTATCTGTTTGCCGCCGTTTGCGCAGAGCTGGACAGGCGCAATCTGAGCGTTCATGACGCGCAAATCTTCACCACCCGCGACGGCATGGCGATGGATACCTTTATTGTGCTGGAGCCGGACGGCAGCCCTCTCTCCGCCGACCGTCACGAAGCCATCCGTTTTGGACTGGAGCAGGCGATTACCCAGAGCAGCTGGCAGCCTCCGCAGCCGCGTCGCCAGCCGGCCAAACTACGCCACTTTACCGTCGATACCGAGGTCACTTTTCTGCCTACTCACACCGACAGAAAATCGTTCCTTGAACTTATCGCTCTCGATCAGCCGGGCCTGCTGGCGCGGGTCGGGCAAATTTTTGCCGATCTGGGAATTTCGCTTCATGGCGCCCGAATTACAACCATTGGCGAGCGAGTAGAAGATTTATTCATAATCGCGACAGCCGACCGGCGTGCCCTTAATAATGAGCTACAGCAGGAAGTGCATCAACGGTTGACAGCGGCCCTCAATCCAAACGATAAAGGGTAGTGTGTTTATTCATATGGAAAGAGTTTAACAATGCAGCAGTTACAGAACGTTATTGAGTCCGCTTTCGAGCGCCGTGCCGACATCACTCCGGCGAATGTAGATACCGTGACCCGCGAAGCGGTTAACCAGGTCATTTCTCTGCTGGATTCCGGTGCGCTGCGTGTGGCAGAAAAGATTGATGGCCAGTGGGTGACTCACCAGTGGCTGAAGAAAGCGGTTCTGCTCTCTTTCCGTATTAACGATAACCAGGTTATCGACGGTGCGGAAAGCCGCTACTTCGATAAAGTACCGATGAAACTCGCCGACTATGACGAAGCGCGCTTCCAGAAAGAAGGCTTCCGCGTAGTGCCGCCTGCCGCTGTGCGTCAGGGCGCGTTTATCGCACGCAACACCGTACTGATGCCATCCTACGTAAACATCGGCGCATTCGTTGATGAAGGCACGATGGTTGATACCTGGGCGACCGTAGGTTCCTGCGCGCAGATTGGTAAAAACGTACACCTGTCCGGCGGCGTCGGCATCGGCGGAGTACTGGAACCGCTACAGGCGAACCCGACAATCATCGAAGATAACTGCTTCATCGGCGCGCGTTCTGAAGTGGTTGAAGGGGTGATCGTTGAGGAAGGTTCCGTCATCTCTATGGGCGTGTACATCGGTCAAAGCACCCGTATTTACGATCGCGAAACGGGCGAAATCCATTATGGCCGCGTACCGGCAGGCTCCGTTGTGGTTTCCGGCAACCTGCCGTCGAAAGACGGTAAATACAGCCTGTACTGTGCGGTCATCGTGAAAAAAGTCGACGCGAAGACGCGCGGCAAAGTCGGGATCAACGAGTTGTTACGTACCATCGACTAACAATGATTTGAAAAAGCGGGCTGAGCCCGCTTTTTTTACATCTGTGGCTGGCGGAAAGAGAACTTTTCGTTAATTATTCATAGGTTATGTTGAGATGAAGGGTACCGCTATGTATGACAATCTGAAAAGTCTGGGCATTACCAATCCTGAAGAAATCGATCGTTACAGCCTGCGGCAAGAAGCCAACAACGATATCCTGAAAATCTATTTCCAGAAGGATAGAGGCGAGTTCTTTGCCAAAAGCGTAAAGTTCAAATATCCCCGCCAGCGTAAAACCGTCGTCGCCGATGGTATCGGACAAGGTTACAAAGAGGTGCAGGAGATCAGTCCTAACCTGCGCTATGTGATCGATGAACTGGATCAGATCTGCCAGCGCGATCGCACGGAAGTCGATCTCAAACGTAAGATCCTGGATGATTTACGTCATCTGGAAAGCGTGGTCGCCAACAAGATCAACGAAATTGAAGCCGATCTGGAAAAACTAACGCGTAAGTAAGCTGTGTGTTGCCGGATGGCGGCGTGTTACGCCTTATCCGGCCTACAGGTAACTCCCGGTAGGCCTGATAAGCGTCGCGCCATCAGGCAATCAATGCTGCTCGTCCAGTTGCAACGCGACATACAGCAACAGCCGATCGTCAAAATTGCCCAAATCCAGCCCCGTTAACTCAGAGATGCGGTTCAGACGGTATTCCAGCGTATTACGGTGAATAAAGAGCGCCTTCGACGTTGCCAGCGGCTGCACGTTATGGCGAAACCACGCGGCCAGCGTCCGGCGTAACAGCCCGTTATTATCCATCGCCTTCAGCTTTGAGAGCGGGCGCGCCAGCTCATTGGCCTGCCAGCCGCCACGCAGGCTGTCCAGCAGCACTGGCAGCATCAAATCCTGGTAAAAGTAGCTGCGTTGCTCCGGCATACGCTGCTTGCCCACCATCATGGTGGTACGCGCAGTGCGCCAGGAGCGGGCGATACTGCCCGGGCCGGTAAAATAGTTCCCCAGTGCTACCCGAAAGCGCAATTGCCCGTTCTCTTTCATCCGGGCAATCAACTGCTCAATACGCTTGCGATGGTCGTCCGCATCCCAGCGCCCAAACTGATTCAGCGCCGGTTTCAGCACAACCATTTCCGTCAAAGAAACGATAGCAATCAAATTGTTGCGTTCAGGCGTCGTTAACGCATTTTGCAGCTGCTGCAACTCCTCCATCGCGCTGTCAACGCCAAGCTGCCCGCTGTCCACTTCGACCACGGCAGCCACACGCGGTTGGTTCAGGTCGATACCCAGCCGCTGCGCCCACTCCGTCAACGCTGGCGTATTTTCCTCAGCCTGAATCAGGTTCATCACCAGTTCTTCACGCAGACGGCTGTCCTGGGCCAGCAGATGCATCAGCCGCGACTGCTCCAGCATCATTTCGGCCGTCATACAGACCAGCTCACCGTATTTTCGCAGGTGTTGCGGCTCACCGGTTAAACCAATAACGCCGACGATCTCCCCTTCCAGGCGCAACGGCAGGTTGATCCCCTGGCGCACGCCGTGGAGATGCCGCGCCACCGCATCATCAATATCGACCACGCGCCCCTGCGACAGCACCAACAGCGCGCCTTCGTGCAATTCACCAATGCGCTCCCGATCGCCGCTACCGATAATACGCCCACGGGCATCCATTACGTTGATATTGGTATCGATGATGCGCATTGTGCGCGCCACAATATCCTGTGCCATTTTGGTATCAAGATGCCAGCCAGCCATAATCCCCTCCTGTGAGCAGAGCTCAAGCATAGGGAAGATGCTAACCTGCATCATTGTGCATCTGCACAAACTAAAGCAGAGAAGTATGGAGTTGTGGGGGGCCTCACAGAATGTGAGAAATGCCCTTTTCCCGGACCGGAAAAGGGCAAGAGAGGAAATTACTGCATCAGCAGATAGATGGTGCTATCGCCACGCTGAATATTCAGCGCCAGAACAGAAGGTTTGCTGTCGAGGATTTTACGCAGCTCAGCGATGTTCTTAATCGCCTGCTGGTTGGCTCCCACAATCACATCCCCTTTCTTCAGGCCAATCTGCGCAGCCGGCGTATTCGGCTTCACGTTGCTGACAACAACGCCTTTATCCTGGCCTTTGTTGCTCATTTCCGCGCCTTCAATACCATTGAAGATGGAGCTGGAATCAACCTGATTCTGGCTGCTCTGTTGCAGTTCCAGGTTGACAGTCACCGGCTTGCCATCACGCAGCAGACCAAGGCTGATTTTGCTGCCTACCGGCATCGTACCCACCTGGGCGCGCAGCGCGGCAAAGCTGCTGATCGGCTTACCGTTCAGGGACGTGATCACATCCCCGGCTTTAATACCGGCTTTCGCCGCAGAAGAGTTCGCCATCACCTGGCTGACAAACGCGCCGCGCTGGGCATCAACTTTCATCGCCTTCGCCAGTTCAGAGTTTAGCTCCGTCCCCATGATACCCAACTCACCGCGTTTAACCTGGCCATACTCCACCATCTGGGAGGTCAGGTTTTTCACCATGTTGCTGGGGATAGCAAAACCAATACCGATGTTGCCGCCGTCCGGCGCAAGAATCGCGGTGTTAATCCCGATCAGTTCACCGTTCAGGTTCACCAGCGCGCCACCGGAGTTACCACGGTTGATGGCGGCATCCGTCTGGATAAAGTTTTCGTAGTTTTCCGCGTTCAGACCGCTACGGCCCAGTGCGGAGACGATACCGGAAGTCACCGTTTCACCCAGACCAAACGGGTTGCCGATAGCGACGGTATAATCCCCCACGCGCAGCGCGTCGGAATCCGCCAGCTTAATGGCCGTCAGATTTTTCGGGTCCTGAATTTGAACCAGCGCGATATCAGAGCGCGGATCTTTACCGACGACCTTGGCGTCAAATTTACGGCCATCGCTCAGCTGAACTTTGATGACCGTCGCGTTATCCACCACATGGTTGTTGGTGACGACATAACCTTTTGCGGCATCAATAATGACGCCGGAGCCCAGCGCCATAAATTTCTGTTGCTGACCGCCGCCCTGACCCCCGCCCTGGCAGAACGGAGAACTCTGGAACGGCGAACCGTCCTGGCAGAATGGCGAATCATCGCCAAAGAACTGCTGGAAATTACGCGGCATGCGCGGCGTGTTGACGGTTGTGCTACCTTCCACGTTGATACTCACCACCGATGGCATCACTTTTTCGAGCATCGGTGCCAGACTTGGCATCTGCTGGGCAGTCGTTGCCGAAGACGCCGTCTCAGCCGCCGTTGCAGACAGGGGGGACAGCGCCAAACCTAAACTCAGAGCCAGTGCACTCATTGCTAATGTGGTTTTTTTCATGTGTTTCAATCTCGATTAACAGATAACGCAAAATTGCTGTGTACGTCAGATTCGTTTTATAGCGCGAAGTTCCAGAATAAAGTTTCTGGAAAAAGTAAAAATTTATTGTTCATCTTTACAAAAGCGTATTTATTATTCAACCGCCATCAGACGCCGGTATTCATCCCAGGCGTACAGATCCGTCATCCCGCTGATATAATCCTGGATCAAACGGCAGCGATAATAATATTCCAGCGTGGGATACTCCGGCGCCTCCGGCGATAATTTACTGACGGCCTCCACGTAAGCCAGGCGATGGCGCGTAGAGAGCTTCTGGAATAAACGAGATTCTATTGGAAAACGCTTCACCCGCTCTTTTTCAACCAGTTCCCTGAAATCGACCAGGGACATACGTAATAACGGTTGATAAATTTCTAATAACCCGCTGATGACGCGGTAGCCCTGTAATTCCAGTTGTTCAACATCCGGGTGGCTAAACACATGTTTTATCGCCACATTTTTATATAACTCAAGCAACTGGCTGAAGCTGCTGGCGTCTTCCAGCAGCGCATGATTGAAACTGCCGTCAAAGATTTGCGGCAGATTATCAATAAAACGCTGAGCCGCGTAGGGCACCAGTTTATTTAGCGTATTCACGCGCAAATACATAAAGAACTGATCTTCCGTACTGCGACTTAGCGAATTTGAGCGAGACTTTTCCCAGGCATTCTCAACAACCTGAGTAAACAGCGATCCTTTTTCATGGTGGCCCCATGCTTCGTAAAGATGGTGATATAACTGCTCAACGCTGAAGATTCTTTTCTCGACGGCATCTTCCAGATCGGCCACGCAATAAGAGATATCATCGGCGGCCTCCATAATCCATGTTAATGGGAAGCGGCTGTAAGGCGCTAACGCAAGTTCTTTACGTAACCTCTCAATATACGGCGCTTCAGAGAGATAATACCCCGGTTTTTTCATTAAATAACGGTGCGTCGCGGGCGTTTCTCCTCGCCACCATGCCGGGCGAGTGTATTTTAAAATGCCGCCCACCTGCGCCCAGGTCAGATTCATGCGCATTAATGTATGCACCAGGCGGATGCCCTGCGCGTTGCCCTCGAAATGACATAAATCCTGGCGCACCTTGCGACGAATATCATTCAAAGACTCCTCGCCTTCACGCAGACGCAGCGCCGCCACCGCGCAGCGATCGTCGCTAAGCGGCTGGCTTTCCGCATCCGCCGGGTGCAGGCGCTGGCGAAACCAGTCATTGATCGCCGCCTCGCCGAAATGACCAAACGGCGGATTGCCAATGTCATGCATCAGGCAGGACATTTCCACAATGCTCTCAAAGGGGCCGGTCAGTTCATCCAGACCGTATTGTTCCAGCAGCTTTAACTCTTTTAACCGGCTCAGGATCTCTTTCGCGATATAACGCCCGACCTGCTGCACCTCCATAGAATGCGTCAACCGCGTCCGAACGGCGGCATTACGCTCCAGTGGAAAGACCTGCGTTTTTTGCTGAAGCCGACGGATCGCCGGGGAATTGATGATGCGTCCACGATCGCTTTCAAAGATTCGCAGGATCTCATGTTCGGTCTTCACACCCTGCGGTGAACGATAACGACGATGCCAGTTAATTTTATTTCGGAAATCGATCTGTGCCATGTCCTCTCCCGCCTGAGAAATGCGCTTCCCCTTAAGCGCATGATAGACTATGCCCTCAAATCTGGCTTATCGCGAGTAAATCTATGAAAATCGGCATCATTGGTGCAATGGAAGAAGAAGTTACGCTGCTGCGTGACAAAATCGAAAACCGTCAGACGATCACCCTGGGCGGTTGTGAAATTTACACCGGCCAACTGAACGGGACCGAGATTGCGCTGCTGAAATCCGGCATCGGTAAAGTCGCGGCGGCGCTGGGCGCAACGTTGCTGCTGGAACGTTGCAAGCCGGATGTCATTATTAATACCGGTTCCGCTGGCGGTCTGGCCCCGACGCTGACAGTCGGCGATATCGTCGTTTCCGATGAAGCGCGTTATCACGACGCCGACGTTACCGCGTTTGGTTATGAATTTGGTCAGCTCCCTGGCTGCCCGGCAGGTTTTAAAGCCGACGACGCGCTGATCGCGGCGGCGGAATCCTGCATCGCAAAACTCAACCTGAATGCGGTTCGCGGACTGATCGTCAGCGGCGACGCTTTCATTAACGGCTCCGTGGGCCTGGCGAAAATCCGCCACAATTTCCCGCAGGCGATTACCGTGGAAATGGAAGCGACCGCGATCGCGCATGTCTGCCATAACTTCAACGTGCCTTTCGTGGTGGTTCGCGCCATCTCTGATGTGGCCGATCAGCAATCCCACCTCAGCTTTGACGAATTCCTGGCCGTAGCCGCGAAGCAGTCCAGTCTGATGGTTGAAACGCTGGTGCAGAAACTGGCGCATGGCTAAATTATTCTCCAGGGCGCTGGCCGCCCTGCTTTTAGCCCTTCCGCTGTGGCTTTGCGCCGCACCGCGCGTCGTTTCCCTCTCCCCTTCCAACACCGAACTTGCCTTTGCCGCAGGGATCACGCCCGTTGGCGTCAGCAGTTATTCCGACTATCCCCCGCAAGCAAAAAACATCGAAGAAGTCTCCACCTGGCAAGGGATGAATCTGGAACGTATTGTGGCGCTCAAACCTGACCTGGTTATCGCCTGGCGAGGGGGCAATGCTGAACGGCAGGTTAACCAGCTGGCGTCCCTGGGCATTAAAATCATGTGGGTGGATGCCGTAACCATTGAGCAGGTCGCCGACGCACTGCGCCAGCTTGCCGCATGGAGTCCTGAGCCAGAAAAAGCCAGACGTGCGGCGCAAACGCTGCTGGACGAGTATGCCGCGCTAAAGTCGCAGTACGCTGATAAACCGAAAAAACGCGTTTTTCTCCAGTTTGGCGCGAATCCGTTATTCACCAGCGGAAAAGGCTCCATCCAGCACCAGGTTCTTGAGGTCTGCGGCGGAGAAAATATTTTTGCGGGCAGTCGCGTCCCCTGGCCGCAGGTCAGCCGCGAGCAGGTGCTGGCCCGACATCCGCAGGCGATTGTCGTTACCGGCGATGCGGGCGAAATTCCTAAAATCGAACAATACTGGCAAAACCAGCTAAAAATCCCGGTTATACCGCTGAATGGTGACTGGTTTGAACGCGCGAGCCCGCGTATCATCCTCGCCGCAAAACAACTCTGTAATGCGCTTTCACAAGTAGAATAGAACCTGCGCAGTCAGGTTCTCAGTGGGGATTCGATAATGCTCGTCTATTGGCTGGATATTGTAGGCACAGCTGTCTTTGCTATCTCTGGCGTATTGCTGGCCGGAAAGTTGCGTATGGACCCGTTTGGCGTACTGGTGTTGGGCGTCGTGACCGCAGTGGGCGGCGGGACGATCCGCGATATGGCGCTGGATAACGGGCCCGTCTTTTGGGTCAAAGATCCGACCGACCTGGTGGTGGCGATGGTCACCAGCATGCTCACCATTTTGCTGGTGCGCCAGCCGAGACGATTGCCTAAATGGATGCTTCCCGTGCTGGATGCCGTCGGCCTCGCGGTGTTCGTCGGTATCGGCGTCAATAAGGCGTTCCTTGCCGAAACAGGCCCGCTGGTCGCCATCTGTATGGGCGTGATTACCGGCGTCGGCGGCGGGATTATCCGCGACGTGCTGGCGCGTGAAGTGCCGATGATCTTGCGCACGGAGATTTATGCCACGGCCTGTATTATCGGCGGCATCGTGCATGCGACGGCGTTTTATACCTTTTCCGTGCCGCTGGAAAGCGCCAGTATGATGGGGATGGTTGTGACGTTAATGATTCGTCTGGCCGCAATTCGTTGGCACTTAAAATTACCGACGTTTGCTCTGGATGAGAACGGGCGTTGATTTCACTGCCCGATGGCGCTGACGCTTATCGGGCCTACATTCAGGAACGCAGCAACACGCACCGTAGGCCGGATAAGACGCCCTGCGTCGCCATCCGGCAATACATCAGATACTAAAGGACGAACCACACCCGCAGGTGCTTTTCGCATTCGGGTTGGTGACCACAAAGCGGGAACCTTCCAGACCTTCGGTGTAATCGACAGCGCCGCCTACCAGATATTGCAAGCTCATCGGGTCAACCACCAGGCCAACACCCTGCTTCTCGATGGTCATATCACCTTCGTTCACCTGATCATCAAAGGTAAAACCGTACTGGAAACCGCTGCAACCACCGCCGGTGATATACACGCGCAGTTTCAGATTCGGGTTATCTTCGTCAGCGATCAGGCTTTTTACTTTCTTGGCTGCTGCTTCAGTAAATTGCAGTGGCAGCGCTACGTCATCACTCATTTTTTGCTCCAAACGACATTGGCAATTGGGCAAATTATAACCCAATCGTTATGGCATTATCTAATACCCTGGTATTTCATTCAAGTATTCTCACCAGCGACCGACTGCTGGCTTTTTGCCGCCTGCTCCGCATCCTGTTTCGCCAGCGTGCGCGCAAGGATGGTGGAGTATAGCGGTTTTCCGCCCATAAATTGTGCTAATAGTGTTGCGCCAAGACAGGTAATAATCATTGGCAAAATGAGCTGATAGTTATCGGTCATCTCCAGCACTAACACGATTCCCGTTAAAGGCGCACGCACCGACGCCGCCAGCAACGCGCCCATTCCGGCAATCGCGAATGTTCCGGCTTCCAGATGGTACTGCGGAAAACACGCCGCAGCCGCCATACCAAATGAGGTGCCGAGCAACGTCCCCAGCGCCAGCATTGGCGCAAAAATTCCGCCCGGCGCACCGGATGAGAAACAAAGCAGCGTGGTAAGGACGCGGGCAATAAAAATAAACAGCAGCAGGCCTACGCTGTAATTCCCCGCCGCCGCAATGGGGATCAAATTAAATCCACCGCCCGCCGCTTCCGGCTCAATTAAGCCGAGAATGCCGCACAGGCCGCCGATCGCGCCGCCCATCAGAACCCACTTTTTGATTTCACCGCCGTGAAAATGCTGGAACATATCCTGAGTGCGCAATACCAGGTGATTGAACAGCGGCCCGACGCAGCCAAAAATCATACCGAGGATTAAATATAACCATAGCGTATTAACCGGTGCGTTTGAGAGCTTCCCGACCTCAATAATCGGCGCTTCACCGTTAAAAATACGAAACACAATGCTCGACATGATCACGCCCGTAAACACGGCTTTGATCGAAATTAAATTGTAGCGAAACTGCGGGCGCATCTCTTCGATGATAAATAAGATCCCCGCCAGCGGCGCGTTAAAGGCTGCCGATAACCCTGCGGCCGCACCGGTTGCCAGTAAGGTGTGACGCGCCTCGGCGCTACGCATACGGAAGAGATCCAGCACCATTCGCCCGATATTGCCCCCGATTTGTACCGTCGGCCCTTCCCGCCCCAGCACCATGCCAGCGCCCAGCGTTCCCATACCGCCCACAAATTTCACCGGCAGCACGCGCCACCAGCGAACAGGACGCAACTCTTCCAGCGCGCCTTCTATTTCCGGGATGCCCGACCCACCGGCTTCCGGCGCAAACTTACGCACCAGAAAATAACCGACCATCGCCAGCAGCGCAGAGAGGATAAAGGCCAGCGGCCAGACCAGAATCGCGTAATCGGCCGTCTGAACGAGCGCGCCGATACGTAAGTTCTGCACCCAGGTCACGGCTTTCTCAAACGCGACGCCAATAAGACCCGTGACGGTGCCGACCACCGCCGCCGTTAATAAGATGGCAAGCGGCGTTTTATCCCGCTGAAGTAGTCTGCGGATCAGATCCCCGCGCCGTAAGCGCACAACTTGCTGTGCTTCGAAAGTGGGAGTGTCTGTGTTCATCAGATGATCATTAATTGGTAATACAAATACAGAAGCGGCATTGTACCCGCCTGTTTCGGGAAAATCCCCTGTAAATCGTCATGTTTCAAATGCGCAAAATGTTCATAACCTTCTGTGAATAACTTAGAATAAAGGGCATTCACTTTTTCTACGAACCAGGAACCCCATCCATGAGCAAGTCTGAAAACCTCTACAGCGCAGCGCGCGAGCTTATCCCCGGCGGCGTCAACTCCCCTGTTCGCGCCTTCACTGGCGTGGGCGGCACCCCGCTGTTTATCGAAAAAGCAGACGGCGCGTATCTGTATGATGTCGATGGCAAAGCGTACATCGATTACGTCGGCTCCTGGGGTCCGATGGTGCTGGGCCATAACCACCCCGCCATCCGTAATGCAGTGATTGAAGCCGCTGCGCGCGGGCTGAGCTTCGGCGCACCGACCGAGATGGAAGTTAAAATGGCGGAGCTGGTCACCGAACTGGTGCCGACTATGGACATGGTGCGGATGGTGAACTCCGGCACCGAAGCCACAATGAGTGCGATTCGCCTGGCGCGCGGCTTCACCGGTCGCGACAAGATCATCAAATTTGAAGGCTGCTACCACGGCCACGCCGACTGCCTGCTGGTGAAAGCGGGTTCCGGCGCACTGACGCTGGGCCAGCCGAACTCACCGGGCGTTCCGGCTGATTTCGCCAGACATACCCTGACCTGCACCTATAACGATCTGGCCTCTGTACGCGCGGCGTTCGAGCAATATCCGCAAGAGATTGCCTGTATTATCGTCGAGCCGGTGGCGGGCAATATGAACTGCATCCCTCCGCTGCCGGAATTCCTGCCGGGTCTGCGCGCCCTGTGCGACGAATTCGGCGCGCTGCTGATCATCGACGAAGTGATGACCGGTTTCCGCGTGGCGCTGGCGGGCGCACAGGATTATTACGGCGTAGTGCCGGATCTGACCTGTCTGGGCAAAATCATCGGCGGCGGTATGCCGGTAGGCGCATTTGGCGGACGCCGCGATGTGATGGACGCACTGGCGCCGACTGGCCCGGTTTACCAGGCGGGAACGCTTTCCGGCAACCCGATTGCTATGGCGGCGGGTTTCGCCTGCCTGACCGAAGTCGCCCAGCCGGGGATTCACGAGACGCTGGACGAACTGACGACCCGCCTGGCAGAAGGCCTGCTGGACGCCGCGCAGGAAGCCAACATTCCACTGGTGGTGAATCACGTCGGCGGTATGTTCGGCATCTTCTTTACCGACGCGGAATCCGTAAACTGCTATCAGGATGTAATGGCATGCGACGTTGAGCGCTTCAAACGTTTCTTCCACATGATGCTGGATGAAGGCGTTTACCTGGCGCCGTCCGCCTTCGAGGCAGGCTTTATGTCCGTGGCGCACAGCATGGACGATATCAACAACACCATTGATGCCGCACGTCGGGTATTTGCGAAACTGTAAATCGTCATTGCCGGGTGGCGCTTACGCTTACCCGGCCTACATATGGCGCCGTAGGCCGGATAAAGCACCATTACCGGCTCTGTTTGCGTAACAGATAAATAAAATACGGCGCGCCGATAAACGTCGAGAGCAATCCCGCCGGGATCTGATACGGGAACAACACCATTCTGCCGCACCAGTCGGCGAAAACCAGCAGTATTCCCCCCGCCAGCGCCGACATAATCATATGCGGCATCGTGCGGCGAAAACCGAGCATCCGTGCGATATGCGGCGCCATCAGCCCAACGAAGCTCAGCGGCCCAATGGTCATCGTCGCGGTCGCCGTCAGACAGGCCGCCAGCAACAACAGCCCAACACGCGATGGCGTCAACGCGATACCCACCGCCCGCGCCGTCTCGCCGCCCAGCGGTAAAATGGTTAACCAGCGACGACACAGCGGCGTAATCGCCAACAGAATCACCATCACAATGCCGGTGCGTACCACCTGTTCTTCCGACGCGTTGTAGGTCGAACCGGAGATCCAGGTCAGCACTCCCGCCATGCGCGGATCGCCGCTCGCCTGTAACATCATCAACAACATCGTAAATGCCGTACTGAGCGCCATCCCCGCCAGCAGCATACGGTGCGGAGAAAAGCCCCCGCGTCCTGCCGCGACCATGATGATCAGCAACGTCGCCGCCGCGCCGATGCTCCCGGCAGGCAGCAACCAGCCAAAGGCGTTACCCGGCACCAGGAACAGCATCAGCACCACGCCGAACGCCGCGCCGGAGCTGATACCCAGCACTTCCGGGCTGGCCATCGGGTTTCCGGTCAGGCGTTGAATAATGCACCCCGCTACCGCCAGCATCACGCCCGCAATCAATGCCGCCAGAATACGCGGCCAGCGCCAGGGCATCAGTTCATCCAGCAGCGCGCCGCTCGCCCAGTTCCAGCCGTGTGCGTCACGGCCAAAAGAGAGCGCCACGAACACCGCTAACAGCAGCACGACACCGCCTGCCAGCGCAAAACTCAACACATGCTGGCGTTCCGCCGCTACGCGGTCATTGGCGTTCATTGCCGGCGCGCTCATGCTGCGCAGACGCGGCAGCAGCCACAGCAACAGCGGCGCGCCAATCAGCGCCGTCACGGAACCCGTGGAGACCTCCATCCAGACGCGGGTCAGCCACAAAATGGTCTGATCGGAAAGCCAGAGGATCAGCGCGCCAATCAGCGGCGCCAGCATCAGGCGCGCCAGTAAGCGACGCGCCCCAAGCATTTTCGCCAGCAGCGGGGCGAACAGGCCGATAAAGCCGATAATCCCAACGGCGTTAACCAGCATCGCGCTGAGCACGATCGCCAGCGATAAAGCCGCCAGACGCGCCAGCGACAAGGCCAGCCCCAGATTGCGCGCCACGCCGTCATCCAGCCCCATCAGGGTCATCGGACGCAGCAATAGCAAGGTGAGCATCACGCCGCCCAGCAGCTGCGGCCACAGCCTCTGCACCCCGCTCCAGTCGGTTTGCGTCAGCGTTCCGGTGCTCCACAGGAACATGCTTTGCAACTGGTCGTGGTGGAAAATCACCATCAGCTGGTTAATCGCCCCGCAATACAGGCTCACCACCAGACCGGCGAGAATCAGCGTAACCGGTGACAGGCGTTTTCCCCAGGCGACGCCAAACACCAGCGCCCCCACCACGCACGCGCCTGCCAGCGCCGCAAATTGCGTGGCCATCGCGCCGGGAATCGCCCATAGCGTCGTTAGCGTAATCCCGAGCTGCGCCCCTGTCGCCACGCCGAGCGTCGTTGGCTCCGCCAGCGGGTTACGCAGCACCTGCTGGAACAATACGCCCACCAGCCCAAGCCCGGCCCCGACCAGCAAGGCGATCGCCAGGCGCGGCAGCAGGCTATAGTGGAAAATCATTTGCTCAATGCTGTCGATATCCGGCGACCAGAACGCTTGCTGCCACTGGCTGCGCGGCAATGCGATGGAGAAGTTAAACCAGGTCAGCCAGGCAGCAGCGATAAATAACACCGCCAGCAGCAACGCCGGAAATAGCGCAATACGTCGACTCACGCTTTACCTCCCAGCGCATTATCCAGAATGCGCACGAAACGCATGCTCGACAGCGTCGCGCCATAAAACCAGACGGCAGGCACGCGCTGAAAACGTCCGGCGCGCACAAACGGCATCGCCTGCCACAGCGGCGTCGCCATCAGCGCAGCCATATCCGGGTTATTGCCGTGATCAAAACAGAGGACGTCAGCGTCTTTATAGGCCGCCAGCCGGTCGATACCAACCGCAGTGCTGCCCCAGAAATTGGTTTCCCCCTGCCAGGCATTGCGAATGCCGAACGCGTCCAGCGTCTCCTGGAATAAGCAGTTCGGGCCGAAAACCAGCATATGGCGCGGATCGAGCAACGTCATTAGCAGCAGAGGCCGGTCGCCACGCCGGGCAAAGCGCGGTTTCTGGCTGTCGATAAAGCTATCGTATTCCGCCAGATGGCGGCTGGCCGCAGACTCAAGATTAAGCAGTTGCGCCATTTCAATTAACGACTGACGCGCTACCGCTAACGGCTTTTTGCCGTCGCTGAAGCTAAAGCCGCGCCCCGGCGCGATACGCGCCAGCTTTTCAGGCGAAGGGCCATAGCCTGCCGACCAGACCATAAATGAGGGCTTCATTTCGGTCAGCAGTTCCAGATTAGGTTCGGTACGCAGCCCAACGTCAATGACCGACTCCGGCAATGCCGGCTCGTTAACCCACAGGCGATAATTGGGAATATCCGCCACGCCGTAAGGCATGATGCCGAGCGCTAACAGCAGCTCTACCGGCAACCACTCCAGGGCGACAATACGATGAGGATCGACGGTTGCGGCCCGGGCTTGCCCCATTTGCCAGAGCAGAGGAGAAAGCGCCATCGCCGTTAACAATCGACGTCGGGTAATAGAATGTAAACCGCTCATTAATAGACAAAACTCACGGGTGCGGCGCCAGCCGGATGCGGCAAAATTCCCATCGGGATGCCATAAATCAGCTCCAGCGTTTCACCACGCATCAACTCTGCTGGCGTTCCCTGGGCAATCATTTCGCCACCGCGCAGCGCCACCAGATAATCACAGTAGCGGGCCGCCATGTTGATGTCGTGCAAAACGGCAATCACCGTCAACCCACGCTGCTGGCTTAAGCGGTGCACCAGCGCCAGCACATCAACCTGATGCGCGATATCCAGCGCGGAGGTGGGTTCATCGAGTAGCAGACAGCGGCTATCCTGGGCCACCAGCATGGCGATCCACGCCCGCTGACGTTCCCCACCGGAGAGGCTGTCCACCAGACGGTGCGCCAGTGGCTTTAGTCCCACCAGCGTAATCGCCTCTTCCACTTTTTCTCTGTCGGTTACGCCAAAACGACCCAGCGCGCCGTGCCACGGATAACGCCCAATCGCCACCAGCTCGCGCACCGTCATCCCTTCCGCCTGCGGAAGCTGCTGCGGCAGATAGGCGACCTTGCGGGCAAACGCTTTACTGTTCCAGCTGTTCAACGGCTGATCGTCGAGCAACACGTCGCCTTCCGACGGCGGTTGATGCCGCCCCAGCATTTTCAGTAAGGTTGATTTACCTGAACCGTTGTGACCAATAAGCCCGGTAACTTTACCCACCGGAAAGGTCAGCGAAAGAGGATGCAGAAGCGTGCGGCCAGGCACACGAAAGGAGACATTACGTAGGGCGAAAGTCGTGTCGGGACGGGTTATGTTTTCCTGCATAGCGGCCAACTTGTAAAGCGGGCACGGCGAACCGTGCCCAAAGAGAAATTAGAAACGGAAGGTTGCGGTTGCAACGACCTGACGCTCCGCGCCCCAGAAGCAGCCATAGGTGTTAAAGCAGCTTGCGACGTACTCACGGTCAAACAAGTTGTTCACATGCAGCGCCACGTTAGACCCAGCCATACCAACGCGCGCCAGATCGTAACGTACTAACGCATCCACCAGCGTATAGCTCCCCACTTTGAAGGAGTTTGCCGGGTCGCCATAGCTGGAGCCAGTATAACGAACACCCGTACCCAACGTCAGCCCGGAAAGCGCGCCGTCATAGAGGGTGTAATCACCCCACAATGATGCCATATGTTTAGGCACCTGAGCAGGCGTGTTGCCTTTGTAGCTGGTGTCGGTAGTGTATTCCGCATCGGTATAGGTATAAGAACCAACCACGTTGACGCTTGCAGACAGCGCGGCTTTCGCTTCAATTTCCACACCACGTGAACGAATTTCACCGCCTTCGACTGACCAGGACGATCCATTCGGGTCGGGCATCAGATTGTTGGTTTTGGTGAGCTGATACACTGCACCGGTAATCACGATCGGACGATCGCTCGGCACGTATTTCACACCAGCTTCGTACTGCTTACCTTTGGATGGAGCAAAGATATTACCGCTTTCCCCCGTCTGCGAAGCCGGTTCAAACGACTCGCTATAGCTGAAATACGGGGTTACGCCATTGTCGAACAGGTAGTTAACACCGCCACGCCAGGTGAACTGTTTGTCATCGCGCTTATCGGTAGTACCGTAAACACGGTTGAAGGACTCCTGGTCAGCCCAGTCATAACGACCACCCAGGGTAACCAGCACCTTATCCCACTGCATCTGATCCTGCACGTACAAGCCAGTTTGCTTCTGCTTGTTCAGCACTTTGTAAGGGCCTGAAGGGCCAGGATGTGAGCCAAAATCGAAGTCACTGCGATCAAGGTTATAGATGTCGGACGGCGTTACAGAACCAGCATAGCCAAACCAGGAGTCAATATCGTTACGCATACGCATAAAGTCAACGCCGGTCAGCAGCGTGTGATCCACATCGGCCGTTGCAAACTTGCTTTGCAGTTGGGTATCAACAGCGAAGTTCTGCAATTTCTCATTATCGATAACGTACTGACGAGTCAGCGTATGACCCCAATCTGACTGAGGAACGCTGGCGCAAGGACTATTAGCCGGATCCTTTGTATAGAGCGGATCGGAGCACATACCGTAGCCATACACGCTGTTCTGCGAGACTTTATTTTGCGCGTAACGCAGGTTCTGACGCACGGTAAAGGTGTCGTTAAATTCGTGGTCGAAGCTGTAGCCCACCATCTTCTCGTTACGAGAATAGGTATTGTTGTTCGCACCTTCGTTGAAATCGGTAGAGAGACGCTTACCGTTCGGTAACTTAGTCACTGTCCCTTCTTTCGGCAGCCAGCCGTAATAACCTGTTTCCGGTTCATTCTGGAAATAAGATAAGAAGGTAAAGTTGGTTTTATCATTCGGACGCCAGCTGAAAGATGGCGCAATGGCATAACGCTGTTCTTCCGCACCTTGCTGCTGGGCATTCGCAGAACGCGCAAGGCCGGTTAAGCGATAAGAGTAAACACCATCGTCATCCAGAGCATCACTAAAGTCAAAACCGGTCTGGAACAGGCTGTCGGTGCCCATCTTGAACTGAACTTCTTTCAGCGGTTCCGTGGTTGGGCGCTTGCTGACCATGTTCAACAAACCACCAGGGTTGCTTTTTCCGTAGAGAACGGAAACCGGGCCGCGCATGACTTCAGCGCGCTCCAGCATATAAGGGTCAATCACCGCATCATTGTAAAAGTTACCCTGCATCTTCAGGCCATTCAGATAGTTGTTCTGACTTTGGCCGTCAGCGGCGAAACCGCGGATGATCAGGTAATCATAAGTGTTAGACGCGCCACGGGTGCCCACGGCAACACCAGGAGTGTAGCTGAGCGCCTCTTTCACAGATTTAGGCTGATGCAGCGCCATCTCCTCGGCAGTTACCACAGAAATAGACTGTGGCACCTTTTGAATGGGGGTATCCGTTTTGGTCGCTGTGGCGGATTGTCTGGCCGCGATGGTCGCCGCCGGCCCCCAGGCACTTTCCTGCTGGGCAGGTGCAGCGGTTACGGTGATAGTTTCTTCTTTCGGTTCAACCGCCGCCTGTGCATAGACAGACATGCCGCTAACCGCTGTGGCTACTACGACTGCGATTTTACGCAGCGAAGAGTTTGGCTGAGCAGTTTTAAGACGCGCCATTGGTATATCTCTAATGAAAAGTGAATGATAACGTAAACGAGAATTATTCTTATGACCGCAGCATAATATTCGAAACGTTGGCGCGATAGCAAGCAATACGCGCCCCTATCAAAACTAAGGGGTTAAGAAATAACCAGATGAAAAGGAAGGGTTAATGATTTAGGCTGGAATGTTATTCTGCGGAAATTTGCCGGATGGCGGCGCTGGCGCGCCTTATCCGGCCTACAAGATCCAATGCGTTTATTGGTCCCGTAGGCCTGATAAGCGCAGCGCCATCAGGCACAACGGTTAGTTACTACCAAACATATCCTTGATCCACCCCGCCACGCCGTCGCTGTCTTTCTTCTCCTGCTGCGCCGGTTGCTGCTGTTGAGGCTGCTGTTGCTGCGAAGAAGACTGATCGAACGGATTCCCGGTCGGCTGCTGCTGTTGCATCATTTCGCCCTGCTGGCACAGCGCGTCCGGGTCGGTCGTCCAGACCGGCAGCGCTCGCATTCCACCGCTACAGACGAAATTACCGTCGTAATCAACGCCCATATCCACCACATCTTCCGGCGGCGTCAGCGTCAGCGGCGTTGGCGTTTGGTTCGCCAGATAACGCTGATAAATCGACATCGCGCCGCTGGCGCCGTACAGTTTCGTCGGCTGGTTATTATCGCGACCCACCCAGGTAATCGTCACCTGGCTGCCATCAATCCCTGCAAACCAGGTATCGACATTGTTGTTGGTGGTCCCGGTTTTACCCGCCAGATGCAGGCCCGGATACTTCGCGCCCAGCTGACGCCCGGTGCCGCGCTGCACAACCTGCTGCATCGTCCACAACGTCATATACGCCGCCTGCGCCGGAACCGCGCGCTCAGCCTGCGGGAAGCTCTGATACAGCACCGTACCGTCTTCCGCAATCACCGAACGCAATGCTGACAACGGCGCCCGGTTGCCGCCGCTGGCGATGGTCTGGAACGCTTGCGCCACTTCGATTGGCGTCAGGTTCAGCGCCCCCAGCAGCATGGCCGGAACCGGATGCAGCTGATCTTTCGGCACGCCCAGCTTCATCCAGGTATCGGTGACGGCAGGAAGCCCCAGCGCCATCCCCAGATTCACCGTCGGTACGTTCATGGAGCGCGTCAGCGCGTCCACCAGCATCACTTTGCCACTTTCGCTGTAACGACGGTCATCGTTCTGCGGAGACCAGACCTGCCCGTTCGGCTGACGAAGCGCGATCGGCGCGTCGGCAATCCAGGTGTTCAGGCGATACAGCTTCGGCTGGCTTAACGCCGTCAGATAGGTCGCCGGTTTTGCCAGAGAGCCGATAGAACGGCGCGCCTGCATCGCACGGTTGTACCCGGCGAACTGCGGCTCCGCCCCGCCGACCATCGCACGAACCTCACCGCTGAAGCGGTCTACCACCACAATCGCGGTTTCCAGATCGCTCAGATTGCGCTGTTTCTTCAGCGCCGGAATGCCCTCAACGGCCGCTTTTTCAGCCGCATCCTGCGCCACGGAATCGAAGGTGGTGAAGATCTTCACGCCAGAAAGGTCTTTCACTTTGTCGCCGAGCTTCGCCTGCAACTCCTGACGCACCATCTGCATAAAGGCTGGCTGTGGCGAGATCACCCCGCCGCGCGGCTGCACGCCCAGCGGACGCGCGCTCAGCATGTCGTACAGCTCCTGGTCGATCACCTGCTGTTGTTGCAGCAGACGCAGTACCAGATTACGACGCTCCAGCGCCAGTTTCGGGTTACGCCACGGGTTGTAGATTGACGCCCCTTTCACCATCCCCACCAGCAGCGCCTGCTGATCGAGGCTCAACTCTTCGACCGGACGGCCAAAGTAGTACAGGCTCGCCAGCGGGAAGCCGCGAATCTCGTTATCGCCGCTCTGGCCGAGATAGACTTCGTTCATGTACAGCTCAAGGATCCTGTCCTTGCTGTAGCGCGCATCCATCAGCAGCGCCATGTAAGCTTCGTTCGCTTTACGCCAGTAGGAGCGTTCGCTGGTGAGGAACAGGTTTTTCACCAGCTGTTGCGTCAGCGTACTCGCCCCCTGAACCGTGCGCCCGGCGGTAAGGTTCGCCAGCACCGCACGACCGATGGAATACAGGCTAACGCCATCGTGCTCATAGAAATGACGGTCTTCCGTCGCCAGCAGCGTATCCACCAGCAGATCCGGGAAACCGCTGCGCGGCACGAACAGGCGCTGTTCGCCATTCGGCGAAGAGAGCATGGTGATCAGGCGCGGATCGAGACGGAAGAAACCAAACTGACGGTTGTTATCCATATTCACGATCGTATCCAGATGGCCGCCGTCAAAGGTCAGACGCGCACGCACCTGCCCTTCTTTGCTGTCCGGGAAGTCAAACGGACGGCGGATCATCTCGATGCTGTTCGCCTGCACGGTAAACTCGCCGGGACGCGTCATTTTCGTCACCTGACGGTACTGGGTGGCCTCCAGCAATTTCACCATTTCATTCTTGCTGACGGGCATTTCCGGCTCAAGGTTAACCATCCGGCCATATACCGCCGCAGGAAGCTGCCAGACTTTGCCATCAATACGGCTACGGATTTTTTGATCCAGATAGACGCCGTAAATCGCAATCAGCACGACAAAAACAATCGACAGTTTTAGCAGTAGCCAGAGCCAGCCACGCTTGCCACGAGGCTTACGCCCTTTGCCCTTACCGTTACGCGGCATCGGTTCTTCATCCTCATAGTCATCATCATAATCGTCGTCGTACTCTTCATCTCTGAGTCGACGACGGCTTACCTTTTGTTTCACCGGACGCGGTGGTTTCCCTTTGCGTCCAATTGGCTCGCGGTCATTCCCGGCCATGCTTTTTCTCCGCAACATACAGGCGCAAAGGCCCGATTCTCTGTTCTTCCGTCAGTCAACAGAAGAAGAAATCTCTCAATTTTCTGCCATGTTTATGCCGGATGGCGGCTTCGCCTTATCCGGCCTACATTTGAGCGAGCAGGCCTGATAAGCACAGCACCATCCGGCAGTCATGAATACTTCTTCGTGCGCCGCGTTGGCGCGGTATTCGCCGGATCGTCCGGCCAGACATGTTTGGGATAACGCCCTTTCATCTCTTTTTGTACCTCGCGGTACGCTCCCTGCCAGAACGCGCTTAAATCGCGCGTAATCTGTAGCGGGCGTTGGGCCGGTGAGAGCAACTCCAGCACCAGCGGCACGCGCCCCTGCGCAATAGCAGGCGTATTCGCTTCGCCAAACATCTCCTGCATTCTGACCGCCAGCGCTGGCGGGTTATCTTCGTGATAACGAATGGCTATCCGGCTTCCCGTCGGCACAGTGTAATGCGCGGGCAGCTCACTATCCAGACGTTGCAGCATAGACCAGTCCAGCAGGCCGCGTAACGCCTGGGTAATATTCAGGGCTTTCAGGGCGCGCAGCGTATGAACGCCCGTCATGTGCGGCAGCAGCCAGCTTTCCAGCGTCGCCAGAAGAGAAGCGTCATCAACGGCGGGCCAGTCGTACTCCGGCAACCATTGCGCCGCGCGCAGCAGACGCAGGCGGAACTGTTCAGCCTCCGGCGTCCAGTTGAGCACACTTAGCCCTTTATCGCGAATGCCATTGAGCATCGCCAGGTGCAGTTCCTCTTCCGAAGGCTTAGCCAGCGGCTGAACTTTTACCGTCAGTTGCCCGATACGCATTCGGCGCAGCGCCTTTAACGTTCCCTGCGCGTCGTCCCACTCTACCGTGTCGGACTGCTGCAACAGCGCCGGACATGCCTGAATAAGCGCCTCAATATCCAGCGGTAAAGCCAGCAGAATACGGGCATCCGGCGACGCGCTCCCCTGCAACAGCAACGGTGCGATAAGCCACTCATGGCGACCCAGCGCGTCATCGGCGTCGAGCACCGCGCCCATGCCATTCGCCAGTTGATAGCGCCCTTCCTGACCGCGTCGACGCGCGATACGATCGGCAAACGCCTGCGCAAGCAGCGGCGCCAGCATCGTGCTGTCCACCTCGCAGCCTCGCCCGTTGAGCCGTTTCAGGAGCTGCTGGCTACGCTGCTGCCAGCCCGGTTGCTGGCGCGAAAACGTCACGCTGAGGTCGGTATTGCCCGCGCGCGGCGGTTCCTCCAGAATCGCCGCCAGTTTCGCCGCTGTCGCCTTTTCACTGTCATTGCCGGCGCTGACCAGCATCGCCGCCAGACGAGGGTCGTTGCCAAGCCGCGCCATTTTCTGCCCCGTCGCGCTCAACCGCTCACCATCCAGCGCATTCAGCATCTGCAACAGCCGCCGGGCTGCCTGCACGTTGGCGGCCGGGGGAAGGTCCAGCCAGTTGAGCTGCGCGGGATCGCAGCATCCCCATTGCAGCAGCTCCAGCAATAAACCGGACAGATCGCTTTGTAAAATCTCCGGCTCGCTTTGCGCCGCCGCCCTTTCCGCCTGCTCTTTCGCCAGCAGGTGAACACACACGCCCGGTTCCAGACGCCCGGCGCGTCCGGCTCGCTGCGTCATGGAGGCCTGACTGACGCGCTGGGTAATCAGCCGCGTCAGGCCGGTTCGCACGTCATAGCGCGCCACGCGCTCCTGCGCGCTGTCCACCACCAGACGGATACCTTCGATGGTTAAACTGGTTTCGGCAATATTGGTCGCCAGCACGACTTTGCGCATCCCGCGCGGCGCAGGCAGTATCGCTTTACGCTGCGCCTCCAGAGACAACGCGCCATACAGCGGGCATAACAGCACATCATCCGCCACGCGCGCGGCCAGGTGTTCCTGTACGCGCAGAATTTCCCCAACGCCCGGTAAAAACAGCAGCAGAGAGCCGGTTTCGTGACGCAGCAAATCTGCCGTGGCGATGGCCACCGCCTCATCAAAACGCAGTTGGGCCGGAAGTGACTGGTAGCGACGCTCAACGGGCCAGGCACGCCCCTCAGACACCACCTGCGGCGCATCAGGAAGGCGCTGTTGCAGCTTCCCGTTGTCCAGCGTTGCAGACATGATCAGCAGTTTCAGATCGTCACGCAGCCCTTGCTGCACGTCCAGCAGCAAGGCCAGCGCCAGATCCGCCTGCAAACTACGCTCATGAAATTCATCGAGGATCACCAGCCCGACGCCGTTCAGCTCGGGATCGCGCTGGATCATTCTTGTCAACACCCCTTCCGTCACCACTTCAAGCCGCGTCTGCGGGCCAACACAGCTTTGCGCGCGCATCCGATAACCGACCGTTTCGCCGGGCTTCTCGTTCAGGAGTTCCGCTAGCCGCTGCGCCACATTGCGTGCCGCCAGGCGGCGCGGCTCCAGCAGGATAATCCGCCCCTGAATGCCTTTATGCGTCAGAAACTGCAACGGCAGCCAGGTCGATTTCCCCGCGCCGGTTGGGGCGGTGAGCAAAACCTGGGGCGCGCTTTCAAGCGCGGCAAGTAATTCGGGCAGTACGGCGGCAACGGGCAACGACGTCACAAATGGCTCCAGAGGGTTAACATTCTTCGCGCTGCATTGTAGCATCGCGTTAATTCATAACCGAGTATCCATCATGTCTGAGCCGAAAAGGCTGTTCTTTGCCATTGAATTGCCCGACGAGGTTCGTGAGCAGATCATCGCCTGGCGCGCCGGTCATTTTTCCCCGGACGACGGCAGGCCGGTCGCCGCAGCAAATTTGCACCTGACGCTGGCGTTTTTAGGCGAGGTGAGCGCGAGCAAGCAACAGGCGTTATCACAGCTTGCCGGACGCATCCGTCAGCCGGGCTTTACGCTCAGGCTGGATGACGCGGGCCAGTGGCTACGTTCGCGGGTCGTCTGGCTGGGGATGCGACAGCCGCCGCGCGGGCTGCTGCAACTGGCGAACATGTTACGCGCCCAGGCGGCGCGCAGCGGTTGTTATCAAAGCCCGCAGCCTTTTCATCCGCATATTACGCTGCTGCGTGACGCCAGCCATGCGGTCGCCATTCCAGCGCCGGGTTTTTGCTGGTCGTTTCCGGTCACTGAATTTGCGCTTTATGCCTCGTCGTTCGAACGCGGCCGCACACGTTACACACAACTACAGCGCTGGACGCTTGCCGAATAAAATAGTCTGCAAAAGCAGGCTTTAAGGAAATCACATGCAGTTCTCTCCGCCATTACAGCGCGCCACCTTAATTCAGCGCTACAAACGTTTTTTAGCCGATGTCATTACGCCGGACGGCACGGAATTAACGTTACACTGCCCAAATACCGGTGCGATGACCGGATGCGCCACGCCGGGCGATACCGTCTGGTATTCGACATCAGAAAATACTAAACGCAAATATCCGCACACCTGGGAATTAACGCAAACCCGGACAGGCGCACTTATCTGCGTTAACACCCTGTGGGCAAACAGATTAACGAAGGAAGCGATTCAGAATGAGCAGCTTTCAGAACTTTCAGGCTACAGCCTGTTAAAAAGCGAAGTAAAATACGGCGCGGAACGCAGCCGTATTGATTTCATGTTACAGGCAGATTCCCGACCCGACTGCTATATTGAAGTGAAATCGGTCACATTAGCGGAACAAGAGTATGGTTATTTTCCCGATGCAGTCACCTTACGGGGGCAAAAACACCTTCGGGAACTGATGAGCGTAGCGGCTGAAGGCCATCGCGCCGTGGTGTTATTCGCGGTGCTGCATTCAGCCATTACACGGTTTTCACCCGCGCGGCATATCGATGCAAAATATGCGCAACTATTGATTGAAGCACAGCTAAAGGGGGTAGAAATTCTGGTTTATAAAGCCGAACTTTCTGCCGAAGGTATGACTCTAAAAGAACCGTTACCCATGACTTTATAATGGCGTAAACAATCGGTTAATTAGTATTCTGGTCGCGTACGCAAATACGCTTTTCCTCACAGGGTTGTCAAGTGTTACGTTTAGATAATTGCTATCCTGAAAAGCATCTGCTATTTATAGCGACCTGATTTTTCCCCCGACAATGGGGATCGATAGTGCGTGTTAAGGAGAAGCAACATGCAAGAAGGGCAAAACCGTAAAACATCGTCCCTGAGTATTCTCGCCATCGCTGGGGTGGAGCCGTACCAGGAGAAACCGGGCGAAGAGTATATGAACGAAGCCCAGCTGTCGCACTTCAAGCGTATTCTTGAAGCATGGCGTAATCAACTCAGGGATGAAGTCGATCGCACTGTGACTCATATGCAGGACGAAGCGGCTAACTTCCCTGATCCGGTTGACCGTGCCGCGCAGGAAGAAGAATTTAGCCTTGAGCTGCGTAACCGCGACCGTGAGCGCAAACTGATCAAAAAGATCGAGAAAACGCTGAAGAAAGTGGAAGACGAAGATTTTGGCTACTGCGAATCCTGCGGTGTCGAAATTGGTATTCGCCGTCTGGAAGCGCGTCCAACAGCCGATCTGTGCATCGACTGCAAAACGCTGGCTGAGATCCGCGAAAAACAAATGGCGGGCTAATCCCGTCAGACCGTAGAACGCCGGATGGCGCTACGCTTATCCTGCCTGGCAACAATTCATAGGCCGGATGAAGGGTTTGCGCCGCCATCCGGCAAAATCCGGGCGGGGTTATCTCCCGCCTTATTCTTTTATATTGTCCACCGGTATGACCAACGCACACTATATTGGCCGCTTCGCCCCGTCCCCCTCTGGCGAGCTGCACTTTGGTTCACTGATCGCCGCCCTCGGTAGTTACCTGCGAGCCCGCTCTCAGCATGGGATCTGGCGAGTACGCATTGAAGATATCGATCCCCCTCGTGAAGTTCCCGGTGCCGCAGAGACAATTCTGCGTCAGCTGGAACATTATGGCCTGCACTGGGATGGCGATATATTGTGGCAGTCCCAACGCCATGACGCCTACCGCGACGCGCTCGCCTGGCTGCGCCAGCAGAATTTAAGCTACTACTGCACCTGCCCGCGCGCGCGTATTCAACGCATCGGCGGCGTTTACGACGGCCATTGCCGAACCTTGCAGCATGGGCCGGAAAATGCCGCCGTGCGGATTAAACAGTTCAGCCCGGTGATGCAATTTCATGACGTGCTGCGCGGCGATATCCAGGCCGACCCGCTGCTGGCGCGCGAGGATTTTATTATTCATCGCCGCGATGGTCTGTTCGCCTATAACCTGGCGGTGGTCGTGGACGATCATTTTCAGGGCGTCACGGAAATCGTGCGCGGCGCGGATTTAATCGAACCCACGGTACGGCAAATTTCGTTGTACCAGCAGTTCGGCTGGCGCGCGCCGGACTATATTCATCTGCCGTTGGCGCTCAACGAACAAGGCGCTAAACTTTCCAAACAGAATCATGCCCCAGCCTTGCCGGAGGGCGATCCACGCCCCGTACTCATTGCCGCGCTGCGCTTTCTGGGCCAGAACGCCACGGCGCAATGGCAGGATATGCATACCGACGAATTATTGCAGTATGCGGTGGATAACTGGACGCTTACGACGGTGCCGGAATCGGCAAGTGTAAATCCAGCATTCTCAAATGCGTCTTGCTGAGCTATGATTAGCCGCTATTTTTACGCAGTAACTTGTCCTGATTGATGTTTGACACTACCGAGGTGCACTATTTTTACCCGAGTCGCTAATTTTTGCCGCAAGGTGCTAAACCGCGAGGAGAGCGAGGCCGAGCTTGCCGTCGCCCGTCCACATATGACGGTAATCCCGCGTGAGCAGCACGCTATTTCCCGCAAAGATATCAGTGAAAATGCTCTGAAAGTAATGTACAGGCTCAATAAAGCGGGATATGAGGCCTGGCTGGTTGGCGGCGGCGTACGCGATCTTCTGCTCGGCAAAAAACCGAAAGATTTCGATGTCACCACCAATGCAACGCCGGATCAGGTGCGGAAGTTGTTCCGTAACTGTCGTCTGGTGGGTCGCCGTTTCCGTCTGGCGCACGTCATGTTCGGCCCGGAAATTATCGAAGTGGCGACATTTCGTGGTCACCATGAAGGCAACGACAGCGACCGCGCCACCTCCCAGCGCGGGCAAAACGGCATGCTGCTGCGCGATAACATCTTCGGCTCCATTGAAGAAGACGCCCAGCGTCGCGACTTCACCATTAACAGCCTCTATTACAGCGTGGCGGATTTCACCGTGCGCGATTACGTCGGCGGTATGCAGGATCTGAAAGACGGCGTGATTCGCCTGATCGGCAACCCTGAAACGCGTTACCGCGAAGATCCGGTGCGAATGCTGCGTGCAGTCCGTTTCGCCGCAAAACTCGATATGCGCATCAGCCCGGAAACCGCAGAGCCGATTCCGCGCCTGGCGACCTTACTCAACGATATTCCGCCCGCGCGTCTGTTTGAAGAGTCCCTGAAGCTTCTGCAAGCGGGATATGGTTTCGAAACCTACAAAAAGCTGCGTGAATACAGCCTGTTCCAGCCCCTGTTCCCCACCATTACGCGTTATTTCACCGAAAACGGCGACAGCGCGATGGAGCGCATCATTGCGCAGGTGCTGAAAAATACCGATAACCGCATTCATAACGACATGCGCGTTAACCCGGCGTTCTTGTTTGCCGCCATGTTCTGGTATCCGCTTCTGGAAATGGCGCAGAAAATCGCTCAGGAGAGCGGCCTGGCCTATTACGACGCCTTTGCGCTGGCTATGAACGAGGTGCTGGACGAAGCGTGCCGTTCGCTGGCGATCCCGAAACGCCTCACCACGTTAACCCGTGATATCTGGCAACTCCAGTTGCGGATGTCCCGCCGCCAGGGCAAACGCGCCTGGAAGCTGCTGGAGCACCCGAAATTCCGCGCCGCATACGATCTGCTGGCGTTGCGCGCCGAGGTGGAAAACAACGCTGAACTGCAACGTCTGGCGCAGTGGTGGGGCGAGTTCCAGGTTTCAGCGCCGCCCGATCAGAAAGGCATGCTGAATGAACTGGATGAAGACCCCGCGCCGCGCCGCCGCCATCGTCGTCCGCGCAAACGCGCGCCACGCCGCGAGGGAACCGCGTGACGGTTGCCTATATCGCGCTCGGCAGCAACTTAGCCTCTCCGCTGGAGCAGGTTAATGCTGCCGTGAAGGCTATCGGCGACATCCCGGACAGCCGCATTGTTGCCGTTTCCTCGTTTTACCGTACTCCCCCGCTAGGCCCGCAGGATCAACCCGACTACCTGAACGCCGCCGTTGCGCTGGAAACCCAACTGGCGCCGGAAGAACTGCTCAACCACACGCAGCGTATCGAGTTACAACAGGGCCGCGTTCGCAAAGCCGAACGCTGGGGGCCGCGCACGCTCGATCTCGACATCATGCTGTTTGGTGATGACGTAATAAACACGCCCCGCCTGACGATACCGCACTACGACATGAAAAATCGCGGTTTTATGCTGTGGCCGCTCTTTGAAATCGCCTCCGACCTGGTGTTCCCGGACGGCGTCACGCTGCATCATTACCTCACGCGCCTCGCAGCAGAGAAACCTGCCCACTGGTAAATTGCCCGCCCCTCTTTAGCGTTTACTGCTTTCGGGTTAATCGATTGCTTAAATCCATTGCCCCCATCAATGCTGCTGTTAAAATGCCGGTTAATATGACCTCCACCATCAGGAAACGTTATGAAACCGACGACTATCGCCTTGCTGCAAAAATGTAAGCAAGAGAAAAAGCGCTTCGCGACTATCACCGCCTACGATTACAGCTTTGCCAGACTCTTCGCTGACGAGGGTATCAACGTGATGCTGGTAGGCGACTCGCTGGGCATGACGGTTCAGGGACACGATTCCACCCTGCCTGTTACCGTAGAAGATATCGCTTACCACACGCGTGCGGTGCGCCGTGGCGCGCCTAACTGTCTCCTGCTCTCCGACCTGCCGTTTATGGCCTATGCCACCCCGGAGCAGGCGTTTGAAAACGCCGCCGTGGTGATGCGCGCAGGGGCGAATATGGTCAAAATCGAAGGCGGCGCCTGGCTGGTCGATACGGTAAAAATGCTCACCGAACGCGCGGTGCCGGTGTGCGGCCATCTGGGCCTGACGCCGCAGTCCGTCAATATCTTTGGCGGCTATAAGATCCAGGGGCGCGGCGATGCGGGGCAGGTACTGCTGGATGATGCGCTGGCGCTGGAAGCGGCAGGCGCGCAGTTGCTGGTGCTGGAATGCGTACCGGTTGAGCTTGCTAAACGCGTCACCGAAGCGCTCTCCATTCCGGTCATCGGCATTGGCGCAGGCAACGTAACCGACGGTCAGATCCTGGTGATGCACGACGCCTTCGGCATTACCGGCGGCCACATTCCGAAATTTGCTAAAAATTTCCTGGCGGAAGCAGGCGACATGCGCGCCGCCGTGCGGCAGTATATTGCCGAGGTTGAGTCCAGCGTCTATCCGGGCGAAGAACACAGCTTCCATTAATGGGGTGCTTGTAGGCCGGATAAAACGCCCTGCGTCGCTATCCGGCAAAATGCCTGATGGCGCTACGCTTATCAGGCCTACAAACCACGGTCCATCAGGCAACTTAAGGAGTCTTGTTGTGCTAATTATTGAAACCCTGCCGCTGCTGCGACAGCATATTCGCCGCCTGCGCCAGGACGGTAAACGCATTGCGCTGGTGCCAACGATGGGCAACCTGCACGATGGTCATATGAAACTGGTAGAGGAAGCGAAAGCGCGCGCTGACGTCGTGGTGGTCAGTATTTTCGTGAACCCAATGCAGTTTGACCGCCCGGACGATCTGGTACGCTACCCACGAACGTTGCAGGAAGATTGCGAAAAGCTGAACAAACGCAAAGTGGATTTCGTGTTCGCGCCGGCGCCAGCGGAAATTTACCCGCAAGGCACCGACGGCCAGACTTACGTTGATGTTCCTGGGCTGTCCACCATGCTGGAAGGCGCCAGCCGTCCGGGTCATTTCCGTGGTGTTTCCACCATCGTCAGCAAACTCTTCAATCTCGTCCAGCCGGACATCGCCTGCTTTGGCGAAAAGGACTTCCAGCAACTGGCTTTAATCCGCAAGATGGTGGCCGATATGGGCTACGACATCGAGATCGTCGGCGTACCGATTATTCGCGCCAAAGATGGTTTAGCGCTGAGTTCGCGTAACGGTTACCTGACCGCCGAACAGCGCAAAATTGCTCCCGGCTTAAATAAGGTGATGAACAGCGTCGCCGAGAAATTGCTGGCGGGTAATCGCGATCTGGAAGAGATGATCGCCGTCGCCGAGCAGGAGCTGAATGAAAAAGGCTTCCGCGCCGATGACATTCAGATTCGCGACGCGGACACGCTGCTGGAACTCACCGATAGCAGCAAACGCGCGGTGATCCTGATGGCGGCATGGCTGGGTCAGGCTCGCCTGATCGACAATCAGTCCGTTACATTAACCCAGTAGACAGGGGTTAAAAATCAGGCAATACTGCCTGAGAATTTCCTCAAAGCAGGCGACGCCTGCTTCGTTATCGCTAAGATTTAAAGGTAGAAGTTATGATTCGCACTATGTTGCAGGGCAAACTCCACCGCGTGAAAGTGACTCAGGCGGACCTGCACTACGAAGGTTCCTGCGCCATTGATCAGGATTTTCTGGACGCAGCCGGTATTCTTGAAAACGAAGCCATTGATATCTGGAACGTGACTAACGGCAAGCGCTTCTCAACCTATGCGATTGCCGCCGAACGTGGTTCCAGAATCATCTCCGTGAACGGCGCTGCGGCGCACTGTGCTGCGGTGGGCGATATCGTGATCATCGCAAGTTTCGTTACCATGTCAGACGAAGAAGCGCGTCGCTGGCAGCCCAACGTCGCCTATTTTGAAGGCGATAATGAAATGAAGCGCACCGCGAAAGCGATCCCGGTACAGGTTGCCTGATATTTCCCAAATATATTATTATATTAATAAAAGGAGCCGAAAAACTTCAGCTCCTTTTATTTTAAATAATTCCGGCCTTTCTTATCAGGACAACTAATAATATTAGTTGAGGCGTTATCAGAAAATTTAAACAAACGTTCAACAATCCATCGTTATATTTATTTATATCATTAAATTCTTTTCCTCACAAATTCATCAGGTGAATAACCAAAAATAAAAACACTTACCTTTCAACGAAATAACCATCAGTTAAGTTTACTTAAACACCATTTAAGTAAAGATAATTACAATTATCAATAAATATTTTCCTATACTCCGCAAAGTTAATGTAATTCCCCGGCCGGTCTTTACGCTTAACAGACGAAGTACTTTTTCTAAAAACGTAAAGTACACTTATTATCTAATACGGATGTTTATCAAAATGGCATTGAAAAAATACGCATTAGCTGCGGCAGTTCTGGCAACTATTTCCAGTTCAGCATTCGCAGCAGACGCGGATCGTGGCACCATCACCTTCCACGGTCTGGTCACCCCGAATACCTGTAACATCACGCTGAAAGATGATCCACTGAGCTCCCAGACAACTAAAGACTTCAACGTCACTCTGCCGACCGTGTCAGTAGAAGACTTCACCCCAGGTACTGCTGCCGACGTTAACAGCACCCTGGGCCAGGCTAAGTTCGCGCTGTCTATTTCCTGTGCGGATACTGAGTTGCAGTCTGCTGATGCGCAGTTTGATTCCTGGGGCGGTTCTTCCGCAAACAACGAAGGCGCGCTGGTTCCACCAACTGGCCTGCAAGGTTCAGCAACCAACGTAAGCCTGGTTCTGCACAACGATGGCAACACGAAGACCGATCTGATCAAAATCGATCATCCTAACAACACTCAGTCAACCACGCTGACTGATGGCAAAGGCGAACTGAACTACACCGTCGCTTATATGGGTCCGGCTACTGGCGTAACCAGCGGTTCCGTGCAGGCACAGGTTGCCTTCACCATGAACTACCAATAAGCAACAGGACTGTTGTTCTTCATCCTCTGGCTTAAGCCAGAGGATGTTTTCGTTACATCCAACAGGGAGTGGGTAGCATTATGTTCAGCCTGACGTTAAAAACCGGATTAAAAACCCTCACCGCCGCCATGATCGGCATCGCCTCTTTTCAGGCATGCGCCGACGTGGTTATCTCCGGCACACGCATCGTATATCAACAATCCATGAAAGATGTGATTGTGAACCTGGATAACCGAGGCAAAAACCCGCTGTTACTTCAGATCTGGCTGGATGACGGGAGCCCGAACGTTAACCCGCAGGAATTAAAACTGCCTTTTGTCATTACCCCGCCCATTTCACGCATCGATCCAGGGAAAGGCCAGTCTGTGCGTGTGACATATTTACAGCAGCCGCTGCCGCAGGATCGGGAATCCTTATTCTGGTTTAACGTGCTGGAAATCCCCAAAAAAGCAACGGCGAAAGACGGCGAAAGCCAGAACCAACTGCAACTCGCTTTCCGTACCCGTATTAAGCTATTTTTCCGCCCGGACGGCTTAAAAGGCACCCCAGGTGAGGCGATGAAGCAGGTTAAATGGTCGCAAACGCGCCAGGGCAACACCCTGTCTTTAGTTGGCCGTAACGACTCGCCCTATAACGTTTCACTCTCCAGCGCAACGTTTAAGGTCGGCGCCAAAGAGTATGAAATTGACAGTAAGTCGATTAAGCCGTTCTCCAGCGAAACCATGACGGTTAAAGGATTAACGAATAACGCCAGCGGAGAAGTGGTGTATATCGCTATCAATGATTTTGGCGGAACGGAAAAACTCACCGCCAACGTTAATTAATAAATTAAAAATATATTTTTTCTTCTTATATAACGGCAACCCGCTTTAATCGACTGGACTTGTTATGATTTTTCGACGATCTCTATTATGTCTCGCCATTAGTGCGGCATTGCCGTTCTCTGTTCATGCGACGGGAAATACGCCTGCACAGTCCTCTGCTCCCGACTCAGAGGAAATGGTAGAGTTTAACGATCAATTCCTGCTGAATATGGGGAGTGCAGTCGATGTAAGCCGTTATGCTCAGGGTAATCCAATATTACCGGGAACCTACCGGGCGAAAATAAGCCTGAACGGTGAAAATAAATCGACGCAAAACATCGAATTTAAAGATAACGGAACGCCACGCGCCACGCCGTGTATTACCGCATTGTTGCTGAAACAAGCGGGCGTTGATAGTAGCGTGCTGGGGAATACTATTTCCGACGATGATACAACCTGTATTGATATCAAAAAATATTATCCCCACTCGTCGGTGAATTTCGATACCTCAAAACTTACCCTGGAATTGACGATGCCGCAGCTTTACGTTCTCAAGCGCCCGGCGGGATATGTCGATCCATCATTATGGGATGCAGGTATTCCGGCGGCGTTGCTGTCGTACAACCTCAACGCCTGGCATAGCGAAAGCGATGGCAATAATTCCGACACGGCTTATGCCGGTCTGCAATATGGGCTGAATTTGGGCGCATGGCGGCTGCGCTCCCGTGGCACCTACAACTGGGATAAAGACAACGGTTCGGATTACTCCAGCCAGGACATTTATCTCCAGCGCGACATTCCGGCGTTAACCGCGCAGGTTGTGGCGGGCGAAACCTACACCAACGGCGATACCTTCGACTCCGTCAGCCTGCGCGGGATGCGCCTGTACAGCGACGATCGCATGCGCCCGGAAGGCCGTACCAACTACTCACCGGTCATTCGTGGCGTCGCCAACAGCAACGCCAAAGTCACCGTCATGCAAAGCGGCAGCAAAATTTATGAAACCACCGTACCGCCAGGCCCGTTTGAACTGAGCGATCTCAGCACCACCGGCTACGGTAACGATCTACAGGTGACTGTAGAAGAGTCTGACGGCAGCAAGAGAACCTTCACGGTTCCTTTTTCCTCGGTTACGCAGATGATGCGTCCGGGAACCTCACGCTGGGAGTTTGGTGCGGGCGAACTGAACGACGATTCGCTGCATGACAGACCGAACATTGGTTACGCCACCTGGTATTACGGTCTCAACAACACCTTTACCGGCTACGCGGGCGTGCAGTACAGCGACATGGATTTTTACGCCGGTTTGCTTGGCGTGGCGATGAACACCGCGATCGGCGCCTTCGCGTTAGACGTCACGCAGTCACATGCACAAATTGACGAGCTGGGAACGCTGACCGGCCAAAGCTATCGCCTGACGTACAGCAAAGTCATCGAAACCACCGACACCTCATTCAATGTGGCGGCATACCGTTTCTCGACGGAGGACTACCTCAGCTTACGGAACGCCGCCGCGCTACACGACGACGTGAAATACGGCAGCTATAAGAATCAGTCATATGAGTCCAGCGACGAACTCTATTCTGACTATCAGCGTATGAAAAACCAGTTTCAGATTAGCGTCAGTCAACCGCTGGCGTTCAATGGTGAAAACTACGGCTCGCTCTATGTCACCGGCACCTGGGAAGACTACTGGAATGAGAGTGGTTCCACCTCAAACTACAGCGCAGGTTACAGCAATGACTTCCGCTATGGCAGCTACAGCATCTCGCTCCAGCGTACCTATGATGAAGATGGCGAAAAAGATGACAGCGTTTATCTCAACGTCAGCATTCCGTTAAGCACGTTCTCCAGTGAACGTAAAAATATTGCCGGTTTTAACAACGTCAATATGAGCGCGCGTACGGATATGGAAGGCAGCGCCAACTTTAACAACACCGCCAGCGGTAATACTGAAGACGGTAAGATTAACTACTCCATCAGTACGGCAAGCAATACCGGTGATTATGGCGATTTGAATCAGATCAGCGGTTACGGCTCGTGGAGCAGTCCGTATGGCCCCCTGTCAGTCTCTACCTCTTTTAGCGATGACAGCAGCAAACAATATTCCGCCAACTATAGCGGCGGCATGGTGGTTCACACTGGCGGCCTGACGATGGCGCCAGGAACGTTAAGTGACACCGGCCCCATCATTCTGGTTCATGCCAGCGGCGCAAAAGGCGCGCAGCTCGGTTACGGCAAAGGTGAAATAGGTCGTTCAGGATACGCGATTATGCCGTATGCCTCGGCTTACCGTGAGAACCGCGTTGGGCTGAATATCAGTTCTCTGGACGCCGACGTCGAGGTCAAAAACACCAGTGAAACCATCGTCCCGCGTGATGGCGCCGTGGTGCTGGTCAACTTCGAAACCGACGAAGGTCGTTCTCTCATCCTTGAACTTCTACGCAACGATAAAGGCTTTATTCCACTCGGCGCAGACGTCCTGACCGATAAAGGCGAGCTGGTCGGCGCCGTCGGTCAGGCCGGGCAGGCTTATGTGCGCGGCGTAGAAGATCAGGGCACCCTGCGAGTTGTCTGGGGTAAAGAAGCAGGTAGCGCCTGTACGGTGAATTATCACATTACCGACAGCGCACAAAAGGCAGGATTAACCACAATCCTGAACAATCAACTCTGTCATATGCAATAAGTTATTTTTCTACAGGGAGTTCCCTTAATGACTTTAAAAAGTAATAAATATCTCCGCAGTTTACCTGTCGCTATGTTAGCGCTGGCGGTGTGTTCATCCGTTCATGCAGACAACGGCGACAGCATCGACATTACCTTCCGAGCCAATATCCGGGACACAACCTGTGATATGACGATTAATGACTCGGACAGTAGCTCCACCATCATCATCGGCGCCGACGGCAAAGTGTCGCTGGGCGATATCATTAAATACCAGACCAGCGAGACAGCGTCAGGGCCAACGATGGCGCAATTCGCCCTGAAAATTAAAAACTGCCCGGAATCCGTAACCGGAATTAAAGCCTCCATCAGCGGCACGACCTCCGGTTACGACAGCGGTACGCCGAAAACCATCCTCCTCCCCGGTACGGGTGAGACAGGCCCCACCGGGGTTGGCCTGAAATTCTCTCGTGTCAGTGCACCAACCAGCTATTTTGCTATTTTTGCCAACGAAACGGAGACCTCAGATAACGATGCCGAGGTGATTAAATGGAGTCCTGCTGAAATAGACAGCAAACAGGTCGACCTTGTGGCGCGTCTGGTGACGACAAGGATCTCCGGTACAACCCCGGCGGTTGGCGCCTTCCAGGCAACAGCAACCTTTAACTTTAGCTATGAATAATTCCTGCGATATAACGGAGCATCATAATGAAATCTAATTCTCTTTTTCTCGCGCTGGCGGTAGCTGGTGGATTATTCAGCGGCCTGACCCACGCCGCCCCGGTGACAGGCACCAATCAGTTGCAGGCTATCTTTACCACTGAGATCCTCCCCGGCACCTGTAACACCCAAGTGACGGATGCTGATGGCCCGATCAGCACGATTGACTTCGGCGATCTGTATAAGAACGAAGTCGGTACGCGTACCGAATCCTTTAATATCGCACTGACCGAATGCGCGGGCGTGTTAACCACAACCGTGGCGGCTCAGCCAGGGGCGGGCAATACCTGTTCCGGCGACTCCTACGCGACAACAGGCGCCACGAATACCGCCGTTGAGATCTGGGAAACCGCCGCAGACTCAGGCACCCAGTTAGCCTGCCAGACGGGCAACCCTTCGAATGTACTGACGCATTCGTTTGGTTCGAAGAATATGAACCAAAGCTACACCTATCCTCTGGTGGCTCGCTGGGTCGTTGCGAATGGTAAAACAGCCGCTGATATCACAACAGGTGAAGCGACGTCGCTTATCACCTTTTTAGTCACCTACCAGTAATGTAGCCAGCGGGCAACTATGCGACAGACACTATTTTTTATGCGATTTACTTTCGCCCTGCTGGTGGGCCTGGCAGGACTGTGGCCTGTCGTCAGTCAGGCTGACGACAGCGGAATGGACGTCAATTTTAAGGCGAAGATTCTGGCCAATACCTGCCAAGTAAGCCTGGAAAATGGCGGTAATGTCGAGTTGCCAACCGTCACGCGCAGTTGGTTTTACAATACGGACAACAGCGATCGCCTGCGGCCGGAAACGGACGCTGGCGGTACAACGTTTACCATTCAGGTTGTCAACTGCGACGTGCCGCCAGCAGGAAGCGAAGGAAGCCAGCAGCTTCATTTTCGATTTGAACCGCAATTCGGTATAAACCCCGACAACAGCCAGGTATTTATCAATAACGCGGTCAGCGATCAGGCCAGAAATGTCGGTGTGGTTGTTTTTTCCGCCACACACCACACGAACGTATTGAATAGCGATGGCAGTTCCGACGTAGCGTATGACCTTAGCGAGCAAGCGGCACCGCTCTTTCCAGCAGATTATGTGTTTTACGCCCGCTACCAGAACACGGGCGATGTCGGCAACGGACTGGTGACCAGCAATGTGGTGGTCAATGTAACCTATCAGTAAAGGGATTTATGATGAAATTACGCTATTTACTGCCGCTATTATTTTGCGTGCTCTCCATTTTCGCCAGGCAAGCGTTAGCAGACACCGCATGTCATTTTACGACACAGCAGGCCAGTATACCTGCTTTCTGGACTGCCAGAACGCTCATCGGCCCCATCGGAGGCATCGATACGCCGCTCATCATTATGAACCCTCAGTCTATGGAGGGTGATTTCCCTTTATTCCAGGGAGCGGCGCCCATCACATGCGGAGGTAATGGGAGCAATGCCGTAACGTTGACCGGCCCTACCGACGCCAATTTGTGGGATCAATATACCACTCAGGGGTCAGATGGCCCTACCGGGCTGCTCAAAACCTCGATTCCCGGCATTGTTTACACCTATTCCGTGAGGTGTATCGGGAACTGCCACAACGGCAACAACACTAACGATCTGGATTTAAACCTGCCGCTGCCCGGAGGAACGTCAACCTTCCCAAGCCATGGCGATGCCCCCTGGACAGGGCCTAGCGCAACACGCAACTGGGATATCTTCGTTACGATGTATCAGACGCCAGACTACCACCCCCGAAATGGTCAGACGGACGGGAACGCGCTGCCAGGGAAAATCGGTACTCTGCACATAGGAGATGCCGGGCAAAACGATCTCGACCTTATGATGAGTGGAGCATCGATGGCGTTTTCCGTCATGGAGCCGACCTGCCAGGGAATGGGGATAAATAATGACGAATACGATCGGGACGTGGATTTTGGCGACTTTTACCGTTCCGATTTCGAAAAAACGGGCGAGTCGGTAGAAAAGCCGTTTACGTTTAACTTATTCCGCTGCTCATTGACGACCGTTACCGTCACCCTGACCGGCAATCATGGCGCAGACAATACGATTCTCACCAACTCTTCAGGGAGCGCCGAGGGCGTGGGCGTAAAAATTCGTTCCATTATCAATAACAACACACAAACAATGAAGGTAGACGGTTCGGAGCGTGTCGGTATCACCTACAGCGGAAATCGTGAGTGGTATCATGAATCTATTGGTCTGGATTTCACCGGGCAGTTAATCAAAATCGGTACAATTAAAGCCGGCACTTTTGAAACCGTCGGTACTTTCACCCTCAGCTACGAATAACGTTCCCTGCGGCTGACTGCCTGTCAGCCGCATCATCGCTTCCACGAATTGACCGTCAGTACGCGTACAAATCATGCTTCAGCACAAAAGGCGGATTTTTTTGCTGTTGATGCCAGAGACTGGTGACATCGGGCGCGCCGAGGGAAACAATGGTGTCACGGAACGCCGCGCTGCTCATGGATTCCCGCGCGGCAAGCATTTCCTCAAGCAATGAATACGTCACACCGGCAATCACTTCGCAGCCGGAATGTTTATGGCTCATCAGCGACGCCACACGATAAGGCGCGGCGCCGGACGTGTCCGTTAAAAAGATCACCCCATCGCCGGAATCCGCCTGGTGTAATGCTTCACACATCATACGGCTGAGCATATTAGTACTCAGGCCGCGCCAGAAGTTCACCGCCCGGCACTGCGCCAGCGGGCCATGTTTTTCTTCCAGACGATCCTGTAGCTCCTGCGCGCGATCGTCATGACAGGTAATCACCCAACCCAACATAGCCTACCTCCTTAGCAAGCAAGTAGTTTATCAGTGTGATAAATGAGTAAGGGTGATAAACGTCAAAGTCTGCCTCTCCCCCCGGCGGAGGAGAGGAAAAACATTACGTGCGCAAGCCGCGTCCGCGCTGAATTAAGTACCAGCACAGCAGGTAAAACGCCAGGATAAACACGGCCAGCACGCCGAACGTAGTGACCAGCGGTACGTCGTGAATGCCCAGGAAACCATAGCGGAAGCCGCTGATCATGTAGACAATCGGGTTCAGATGCGACAATCCTTGCCAGAACGGCGGTAGCAGCGTCAGGGAATAAAACACCCCACCCAGGTAGGTGAGCGGCGTCAGCACGAACGTCGGGATCAGGCTGATATCATCAAAGGTTTTCGCAAAGACCGAGTTCAGCAGCCCCGCCAGCGAAAACAGCACCGCCGTCAGCACCAGCGTTAACGCCACGAACACCCAGGAGTGTACCTGGAACGGCACAAAGAACAGCGAAATCACCGTAACCAGAACCCCTACGCACAGCCCGCGCGCCACGCCGCCGCCAATATATCCGACGATAATGACGTGCGTCGGGACAGGCGCCACCAGCAGTTCTTCAATGTTGCGCTGGAATTTGGCGCTAAAGAAGGATGAGGCCACATTGGCATACGCGTTGGTGATCACCGCCATCATGATTAAGCCCGGCACGATAAACTGCATATAGCTAAAACCGTGCATCTCGCCAATGCGTGAGCCAATCAGATTACCGAAGATAATAAAATAGAGCGTCATGGTGATGACCGGCGGCACCAGCGTCTGCACCCAGATACGCATAAAGCGGTTAATCTCTTTCGCCCAGATGCTTTTCAGCGCAACCCAATACAGCTGCATCATCCGCGATCTCCTTTTTTATCATGCACCAGAGAGACAAACAGTTCTTCCAGGCGGTTTGCCTTGTTACGCATACTGAGAACCTGAACACCCTGGCTGCTCAGTTGCGAAAAGACGCTATTGATGCCCTGTTCCCGCAATACTTCGACCTCCAGCGTCGAGGTATCCACCAGACGGTACTGATAGCCTTCCAGCCTCGGCAGCGGGCTTTTCGCCGCCAGATCGAGAATAAACGTCTCGGATTTCAGCTTAGAGAGCAGATTTTTCATCGAGGTGTTTTCCACCAGCGCGCCGTGCTGAATGATACCGATGTTGCGACACAGCATTTCCGCTTCTTCAAGATAGTGCGTCGTCAGGATAATCGTGGTGCCTTTGTCGTTTAAATCCTTCAAAAAGCCCCACATTGAGCGGCGAAGTTCAATATCCACCCCTGCGGTGGGTTCATCCAGAATCAACAGTTTCGGCTCATGCATCAGCGCCCGGGCGATCATCAAACGACGCTTCATCCCGCCGGAGAGCATACGCGCGCGTTCGTTACGTTTTTCCCACAGATCGAGTTGTTTCAGGTACTTTTCGCTGCGCGCAACGGCTTCTTTACGCTCAACGCCGTAGTACCCCGCCTGATTGACGACGATCTGCTGGACGGTTTCAAACGGGTTGAAGTTAAATTCCTGCGGCACCAGGCCAAGCTGGCGTTTGGCGTTGACCACATCTTTTTCAAGGTCGTAACCAAAGACGCAGACGCGCCCGGAGGTTTTGTTAACCAGCGAGCTGATAATGCCAATGGTGGTTGATTTCCCCGCCCCGTTTGGCCCCAGAAGCGCATAAAAATCACCCGCTTCAACCTGCAAATCGATCCCACGGAGCGCCTGAACGCCGCCCGGATACGTTTTTTTAAGTTGCTGAAGTTCCAGTGCAATGGTCATGAATTTTTACTTACCTTACGTTCTTACACTTTATTTACACTCTAAATAATTCGAGTTGCAGGAAGGCGGCAACGCAGTGAATCCCCGGAAGCTTACACCAGTAAGTGACCGGGGTGAGCGAGGAAGCCAACGCACCTGCAACGTGAAGAATGACGAGTATATGGTTTAAATAATCCCGGAGTTGCCCTATATTAGCCCAACGCACTTATTTGGTTACAGGTCGTTAACCTCCATGAAAGACATAGATACACTCATCAGCAACAATGCACTATGGTCAAAAATGCTGGTGGAAGAGGATCCCGGATTTTTTGAGAAACTGGCGCAAGCGCAGAAACCGCGCTTTCTATGGATTGGATGTTCCGACAGCCGCGTTCCCGCAGAACGTTTAACCGGCCTTGAGCCGGGCGAATTATTTGTTCACCGCAATGTTGCCAACCTGGTCATTCACACCGATCTCAACTGCCTCTCCGTGGTGCAGTATGCCGTCGATGTACTGGAAGTTGAACACATTATTATTTGTGGTCACTACGGTTGTGGCGGCGTCCAGGCGGCTGTTGAAAACCCGGAACTGGGGTTAATTAACAACTGGTTGCTGCACATTCGCGATATCTGGTTCAAACATAGCTCATTACTCGGAGAAATGCCGCAGGAGCGTCGAATCGATACCCTGTGCGAGCTGAACGTGATGGAACAGGTATATAACCTGGGCCACTCAACCATCATGCAGTCCGCGTGGAAACGCGGTCAGAAAGTGACGATTCACGGCTGGGCCTACGGTATTCACGACGGCCTGCTGCGCGATCTGGAAGTCACGGCGACCAACCGTGAAACGCTGGAACAGCGCTATCGTCGGGGGGTTTCAAACCTCAGCAAAAAGCATATTAACCACAAGTAAACGTGTATTGCCGGGTGGCGGCTACGCCTTACCCGGCCTACATTTCTACGGACATAGCACCTGTAGCGCCATCCGGCACAACGTTCTTACTCGTCCAGCAGCACCACTTTACCAACATACGGCAGATGGCGATAACGCTGAGCATAGTCGATGCCGTAACCCACAACGAACTCATCCGGGATCGAGAAACCGATAAACTCAACCGGGACGTCAACCTCACGGCGAGACGGCTTATCCAGCAGCGTACAAATCGCCAGAGACTTTGGCTCACGCAGGCTCAGGATTTCCCGCACTTTCGACAGCGTATTCCCGGAATCGATAATATCTTCGACAATCAGCACGTCCTTGCCACGGATATCTTCATCCAGATCCTTGAGAATTTTCACATCGCGAGTGGTGGACATGCCGCTACCGTAGCTGGAGGCGGTCATAAAATCGACTTCATGAGACACCTGTACCTCGCGGCACAGATCCGCCATAAACATAAATGAGCCACGCAGCAGACCTACCAGCACCATGTCACTGCCGCTGTCTTTATAACGTTCAGTAATCTGACGACCCAGTTCGGCAATGCGCGCTTTGATCTCCGCTTCGGGGATCATTACTTCTACAGTATGTTTCATATCTCTAACCATATGATTTAAAAACAAATCACTTCATGCCTGCTCTTGATAAGACAGCATCGAAGCGCAAGGCACGCAGTATACCAGCAAAAGTATTTATTCGCGGCATCTGTTAATAAAGCTCATTTTGTGATGACGATCACACTTGTTAAATCCTATAATTAATTGCTACTAAAAAATTAACAAATTGAGATGGTATCTTTTTATGGCAAATAACAACGCAAAAGCGCCACGGCTTCTCGTGACGCTGACAGCCCTCTTCGCTGCACTCTGCGGGCTGTATCTGCTGATCGGCGGCGGCTGGCTGGTCGCCATCGGCGGCTCCTGGTACTACCCGATTGCGGGCATCGTCATGCTTGGCGTCGCCGGGCTATTATGGCGCAGCAAGCGTTCCGCGCTGTGGCTATATGCCGCCCTGCTCCTCGCCACCATGATCTGGGGCGTGTGGGAAGTCGGCTTCGACTTCTGGGCGCTAACCCCGCGTAGCGACATTCTGGTCTTCTTCGGCATCTGGCTGATTTTACCGTTTGTCTGGCATCGCCTGAGCGTCCCTTCCAGCGGCGCTGTCAGCGCACTGGTGGTTGCCCTGCTGATAAGCGGCGGCATCCTCACCTGGGCTGGCTTCAACGACCCGCAAGAGATCAACGGTACGCTAAGCGCGGACGCGGTGCCTGCCGAACCGATCTCTCCGGTTGCGGACCAGGACTGGCCTGCCTATGGCCGCAATCAGGAAGGGCAGCGCTACTCCCCGCTGAAGCAGATCACTGCTGATAACGTCCACAACCTGAAAGAAGCGTGGGTGTTCCGTACCGGCGATCTGAAGCAGCCGAACGATCCGGGTGAAATCACCAACGAAGTGACCCCGATTAAAGTCGGCGATACGCTGTATCTGTGTACCGCCCACCAGCGTCTGTTTGCGCTGGACGCGACGAGCGGGAAAGAGAAATGGCATTTCGACCCGCAGCTCAATACCGATCCCAGCTTCCAGCATGTTACCTGCCGTGGCGTCTCCTATCATGAAGCCACGGCCGATAACGCCTCGCCGGATGTCGTTTCAGACTGCCCGCGTCGCATTATTCTGCCGGTGAACGATGGCCGTGTTTTCGCCCTCAACGCGGACAACGGCAAGCTGTGCGAATCCTTTGCCAACAACGGCATTCTGAACCTGCAAACCAATATGCCGGTCACTACGCCGGGCATGTATGAACCCACATCACCGCCGGTCGTGACCGACAAGGTGATCGTCATTGCAGGCGCCGTCACCGATAACTTCTCTACCCGCGAGCCGTCCGGGGTTATTCGCGGCTTTGACGTGAACAGCGGTAAACTGCTGTGGGCATTCGATCCCGGTGCGAAAGACCCGAACGCGATCCCGTCGGATGAGCACCACTTCACGCCAAACTCGCCAAACTCCTGGGCGCCAGCCGCGTATGACGCGAAGCTGGATCTGGTCTATCTACCGATGGGCGTCACCACCCCGGATATCTGGGGCGGCAACCGTACGCCAGAGCAGGAGCGCTATGCCAGCTCGATCCTGGCGCTCAATGCAACGACCGGTAAACTGGCCTGGAGCTATCAGACCGTTCATCACGATCTGTGGGATATGGATATGCCGTCCCAGCCGACGCTGGCGGATATCACCGTGAAAGGGCAAACCGTTCCGGTCATCTACGCCCCGGCAAAAACCGGTAATATTTTCGTGCTGGACCGTCGCAATGGTCAGCTTGTGGTGCCTGCCCCGGAAAAACCGGTACCGCAGGGCGCGGCCAAAGGGGATTACGTCACCAAAACGCAGCCGTTCTCTGATTTGAGCTTCCGTCCGACGAAAGACCTGACCGGTGCGGATATGTGGGGCGCCACCATGTTCGATCAACTGGTGTGCCGCGTGATGTTCCATCAGATGCGTTATGAAGGGATCTTTACCCCACCATCAGAAAAAGGCACGCTGGTCTTCCCGGGTAACCTCGGTATGTTCGAATGGGGCGGCATTTCCGTCGACCCGAACCGTCAGGTGGCGATTGCCAACCCGATGGCGTTGCCGTTTGTCTCTAAACTGATCCCACGCGGCCCGGGTAATCCGATGGAGCCGCCGGAAGATGCCAAAGGCACCGGTTCGGAATCGGGTATTCAGCCGCAGTATGGCGTACCGTATGGCGTGACGCTGAACCCGTTCCTGTCGCCGTTTGGTCTACCGTGTAAACAGCCTGCCTGGGGTTACATCTCCGCGCTGGATCTGAAAACCAACGAAGTTGTCTGGAAAAAACGTATTGGTACGCCGCAGGACAGCATGCCGTTCCCGATGCCGTTTAAAGTGCCGTTCAATATGGGGATGCCAATGCTGGGCGGCCCAATCTCTACCGCTGGCAACGTGCTGTTTATTGCCGCGACCGCAGATAACTACCTGCGCGCTTACAACATGAGCAATGGTGAAAAACTGTGGGAAGGCCGTCTGCCCGCAGGCGGTCAGGCAACGCCGATGACGTATGAAGTCAACGGTAAGCAGTATGTCGTGATTTCCGCCGGGGGTCACGGTTCGTTCGGGACGAAGATGGGCGACTATATTGTCGCGTACGCTCTGCCTGACGACGCGCAGTAACGTTTATGCCGGATGGCGGCTTCGCCTTATCCGGCCTACAGGATGCTCACTTTACTGTAGGCCGGATAAGCGTCAGCGCCATCCGGCATGTTTATACCGTAAAACCGAGACTGTAGGCCGGATAAGCGCCAGCGCCAACCGGCATGTTTATACCGTAAAACCGAGACTGTAGGCCGGATAAGCGCTAGCGCCATCCGGCATGTTTATACCGTAAAGCCAAGCATCATGCCTGTATCTTCATGCTCCAGCAGATGGCAGTGCGCCATGTAAGCATGTTCTTGCGATGCCTCGTGATCAAACTTCACCAGCACCTCGCTGATCCCGCCTTCAACCCGCACCGTATCCTTCCAGCCTGCGCGATGCGCCGCCGGGGCGCTGCCGTTTTCCGACAGGATGCGGAACTGCGTACCATGAATATGGAACGGATGCAGCATCATGTCGCCTTCGCCGGAAATAACCCAGCGCTCATACTGCCCTTTGGCGGCGGCAAACATCGGTGTCGTCATATCAAACGCCTGGCCGTTGATCTTATTGGCATTGTGGAAATCGAACTTCCCGCCGTGGTTCATATGTCCACCATTGCCGTGATTCATTGAGCTATGATTCATATGCCCCATCATCTGCCCATGATCCATTCCCGCCATCGCCCGGTCGCCATACTTTTGCATCAGCATCTGCATACCCATCATGTCGAGCATCGGGTCCATCGACAGTTGCAGTTTTCGCTGCGTCAGGCCATCAAGAGAAGGCAACGCAGGCATCGTGGTCAGCGTATCCGGCAAGGTGCCGGAGGCCGTGACCGCCAGCGGCTGGATATGCATAACCGGGTGCGGTTTATCAAACGGCGCGATCGTCATCCCCATCTGGCTGACGGGCAGCGTCATCAACTCAAACGCTTTGCCGTCGCTGATGTCGATAAGCACTTCGAAACGCTCCCCCATTAACATGGGCAGTGCGTTTACCTTCACCGGCTCCGCCAGCAGGCCGCCATCGCTGGCGATAACATACAGCGGGCGGTTGTCGCTGGTGGCGATGTTCAGTGAACGCGCGTTGCAGCCATTCAGCAGGCGCAGACGCAGCCAGCCTTTTGGCGCAGCATGTTGCGGATAAATCGCCCCGTTGGTCAGCAGCGTGTCGCCAAACCACCCGACGGCGGCGGTCATCATATCCAGCTGATAATTGATTTGTCCGTCAGGGGAAAACTGTTTGTCCTGAATAATCACCGGCACATCGTCTATCCCCCACTGTTTTGGCAGGAGCAGTTTGCCAATGTCTTCATCTTCAATCAGTACCAGGCCCGCCAGTCCCATCGCCACCTGACGACCGGTTTTCCCATGCTGATGAGGGTGGAACCAGCAGGTTGCCGCACGCTGTTCAGGCGTGAAGGTGACGGAGCGCTTGCCGCCCGCCGCAATCACCCCCTGCGGGCCGCCGTCCACCTCGCCGGGAACTTCCAGCCCATGCCAGTGCAGCGTCGTCTCCTCGGCAAGCTGGTTATGAATATCCACGGTAATACGCTGACCTTTGCGCAGCTTAAGCGCCGGCCCGAGTAGCGTGCCGTTGTAACCCCAGGTCGTTGCCGTTTTACCCGCGAAGGTCGACTGTCCGGCTTTGACAATCAGCGAAATGTGATTGCGTGCGTCGGCGGTTAAAAGATCGGGAATGGGTAACGCGGGACGTTCCGCAGAAAACACGACGCGGCTCCACAACGGCAGTGCCGATGCGACCCCAAGCGCCACAGAATATTTTAAGAAATCACGACGTTGCATAATCACTTCCTTATTTTCAACCGGCGGGACGCAGTCTGACCTTTGAGCATAGACCCTCCCCTTACGGGAAGGTCAAGTCACAGACGCCCGTCGGATACAATAATAAATGTCGTCGCCTCGCCCGCAGTGTGCTAACGTTTAATTTCCGTGATGCAGTGGTAGAAGCAATGAAGACGTTTTTCAGAACAGTGTTGTTCGGCAGCCTGATGGCCGTATGCGCAAACAGCTATGCGCTCAGTGAATCCGAAGCCGAAGATATGGCAGATTTAACGGCGGTGTTCGTCTTTCTGAAAAATGACTGCGGCTACCAGAATCTCCCGAATGGTCAGATTCGTCGCGCACTGGTCTTTTTTGCTCAGCAAAACCAGTGGGACCTCAGCAATTACGACTCCTTCGACATGAAATCCCTCGGTGAAGACAGCTACCGCGATCTGAGCGGCATCGGTATTCCCGTCGCCAAAAAATGCAAAGCGCTGGCGCGCGATTCCCTGAGTTTGCTGGCCTACGTAAAATAACTCGCGTTATACCCAACGGATACCTTATTGCTGAAATAATGACCGTGCATCATCGGTCATTGTTAGCTATTATGTTGCGCCCATTTTTTACGGGTGTTAACAATGGAGGTATCAGCCAATGGCCGAAAATACGAAGTGGCATGAAACGCTACACGACCAGTTTGGTCAGTACTTTGCCGTGGACAACGTGCTGTATCACGAGAAAACCGATCACCAGGATCTGATTATTTTCGAGAACGCCGCGTTTGGCCGCGTAATGGCGCTGGACGGCGTGGTGCAAACCACCGAGCGCGATGAGTTTATCTATCACGAGATGATGACCCACGTTCCGCTGCTGGCACACGGCCACGCGAAACATGTGCTGATCATCGGCGGCGGCGACGGCGCAATGCTGCGTGAAGTGACACGGCATAAAAATGTCGAAACCATCACGATGGTGGAGATCGACGCAGGCGTGGTCTCTTTCTGCCGTCAGTATCTGCCGAATCACAACGCAGGCAGCTATGACGATCCGCGTTTTAATCTGGTGATCGACGATGGCGTTAACTTCGTGAATCAGACCAGCCAGACCTTTGATGTGATCATCTCCGACTGTACCGATCCGATCGGCCCCGGCGAGAGTCTGTTCACCTCAACCTTCTATGAAGGTTGCAAGCGCTGTCTGAATCCTGGCGGGATCTTTGTCGCACAGAACGGCGTCTGCTTCCTGCAACAGGATGAAGCCATTGACAGCCACCGCAAGCTCAGCCATTACTTTGGCGATGTCAGCTTCTACCAGGCAGCCATTCCGACCTACTACGGCGGCATTATGACCTTCGCGTGGGCGACGGACAATGACGCGCTGCGCCACCTGTCAACCGAGATTATTCAGGCGCGTTTCCATACCTCCGGCCTGAAATGCCGTTACTACAATCCGTCTGTTCACACGGCAGCTTTTGCCTTACCTCAGTATTTGCAAGACGCGCTCGCAACACCGTCGTCCTAAGGAGAAGATAAGAAATTGAAAAAACTGAAACTGCATGGCTTTAATAATCTGACCAAAAGTCTGAGTTTTTGTATTTACGATATCTGCTACGCCAAAACCGCCGAAGAGCGCGATGGTTACATTGCCTATATCGATGAACTCTATAACGCCAATCGCCTGACGGAAATTCTGTCAGAGACGTGCTCCATCATCGGCGCGAATATCCTGAATATCGCCCGCCAGGATTATGAACCCCAGGGCGCCAGCGTCACTATTCTGGTAAGCGAAGAGCCGGTCGACCCGCAGCTTATCGACAAAACAGAGCATCCCGGCCCGCTGCCCGAGGCCGTCGTCGCCCATCTGGATAAGAGCCATATCTGCGTGCATACCTACCCGGAAAGCCACCCGGAAGGCGGATTGTGCACCTTCCGCGCCGACATTGAAGTTTCGACCTGCGGCGTGATTTCCCCGCTGAAGGCGCTGAATTACCTGATCCACCAGTTAGAGTCCGATATCGTCACCATCGACTACCGCGTGCGTGGGTTTACCCGCGACGTCAACGGCATGAAACACTTTATCGATCATGAGATTAACTCCATTCAGAACTTTATGTCCGACGACATGAAGTCGCTGTATGACATGGTGGATGTGAACGTGTATCAGGAAAATATCTTCCATACCAAGATGCTGCTTAAAGAGTTCGATCTTAAGCACTACATGTTCCACACTAAACCGGAAGATCTGACGGAAACCGAGCGCAAAGAGATTACCGCTGCGCTGTGGAAAGAGATGCGCGAGATTTACTACGGCCGCAATATCCCTGCGGTATAAGCGTAACGGCGGAGCACGGAGGCTCCACCGTATTTAGCGTTGTTGAATGAAATGACGGTAAGCCACAACAACCTGAAGAAAGTCCTCCACGCCGCAGAGCGATAAGCTCTCTTCGTCGTAGTAGTTCATCCCCTCTTCCATTTCGTCGCCGGTAAACTCCAGTTGATTAGCGCGAACCATCACCTCTTCGCCATCCATCCAGAGCGTATATTCATGTCCCGCCCGTTGCCAGGAACGCTCACTGCCCTTTAGCGCACGCGCCGCTTGTTCCACTTCATCAAGCAAGGCCAGGTTCTCTTTCACTTCTTCGTTAAACCAGTGCCCCACCACCTCGTGGCCCATGGACATTCGAACTTTTACCACTCCGGTAATATCGCGCAGAAATTCGTAATCCATAATGTGTTCCTCTGCTCCCGGTAATGCGCCATTACCGCATTGCGCCCATGCTGTAATTATCGCAGCACAACGGAAGAAAAAAAGCGGAACGGGCGGAAGGAATAGAAATAAAAATGCCCGGTGACGCAAGGTTCACCAGGCATTGATGCGTTTTTACGCAGAACAGGTCGGAGCCGTTACACCGCGGTCTGGAAAATCACGCCGTCGGCTTTCTCGGTGTACTGGGAAAGCTGATCGAAGTTCAGATAACGGTAGGTATCCACGGCGGTTTTATCCACCTGCGCAACGTAGGTCTGGTACTCTTCCGGCGTCGGCAGTTTGCCGATCAGCGCCGCAACCGCCGCCAGTTCCGCAGAAGCCAGATAGACGTTCGCCCCGGTTCCCAGACGGTTCGGGAAGTTACGGGTTGAGGTAGAAACAACCGTCGCCCCGTCAGCCACACGCGCCTGATTCCCCATGCACAGTGAACAGCCTGGAATTTCAATCCGCGCGCCGCTCTTACCAAAGACGCTATAGTAGCCCTCTTCGGTCAACTGCGCGGCATCCATACGGGTTGGCGGCGCCACCCACAGGCGGGTCGGTAGCTGGCCTTTGTGCGCATCCAGCAGTTTACCTGCCGCACGGAAGTGACCGATGTTGGTCATACAGGAACCGATAAAGACTTCGTCAATCTTCTCGCCCTGCACATCAGACAGCAGACGCGCATCGTCAGGATCGTTCGGCGCGCAGAGGATCGGCTCTTTGATATCAGCCAGATCGATCTCGATCACCGCCGCATAATCAGCATCTGCGTCCGCTTCCAGCAACTGCGGGTCCGCCAGCCATTTTTCCATGCCCTGAATACGGCGCTCCAGGGTGCGGCGATCGCCGTAACCTTCCGCGATCATCCACTTCAGCAGAACGATGTTGGAGTTCAGGTACTCGATAATCGGCTCTTTGTTGAGCTTAATGGTACAGCCTGCCGCAGAACGCTCCGCAGAGGCATCGGTCAGCTCAAACGCCTGTTCCACTTTCAGGTCCGGCAGCCCTTCGATTTCCAGAATGCGGCCAGAGAAGATGTTTTTCTTACCTTTCTTCTCAACGGTCAGCAGACCCTGTTTGATCGCGTACAGCGGGATCGCGTGTACCAGATCGCGCAGGGTGATACCCGGTTGCATTTTGCCTTTGAAGCGCACCAGCACTGATTCCGGCATATCCAGCGGCATGACGCCGGTCGCCGCCGCAAATGCCACAAGGCCAGAACCCGCCGGGAAGGAGATGCCAATCGGGAAACGGGTATGGGAGTCACCGCCCGTACCAACGGTATCCGGCAGCAGCATACGGTTCAGCCAGGAGTGGATTACGCCATCGCCCGGACGCAGAGAGACGCCGCCACGGTTCATGATGAAATCCGGCAGCGTGTGGTGCGTAGTTACGTCAACCGGTTTCGGATACGCTGCGGTATGGCAGAAAGACTGCATCACCAGGTCAGACGAGAAGCCCAGGCACGCCAGGTCTTTCAGTTCGTCACGGGTCATTGGGCCAGTGGTATCCTGAGAGCCTACGGAGGTCATTTTCGGTTCGCAGTAAGCGCCCGGACGGATACCGGCAACGCCGCAGGCGCGGCCCACCATCTTCTGCGCCAACGAGTAGCCGCGAGCGCTTTCCGCCACGTCTTTCGCCTGACGGAACACATCGCTGTGTGGCAGACCCAGCGCTTCACGCGCTTTGGTGGTCAGGCCGCGACCGATGATCAGCGGAATACGACCGCCCGCGCGCACTTCGTCGATCAGCACGTCGGTTTTCAGTTCAAAGCTCGCCAGCAGTTCGCCGGTTTCGTGATGGCGGACTTCACCTTTGTACGGGTAAACGTCAATCACATCGCCCATGTTCAGGTTATTCACGTCCACTTCAATGGGCAGCGCGCCCGCATCTTCCATCGTGTTAAAGAAGATAGGCGCAATTTTGCCGCCAAGACACAGACCGCCGCCGCGTTTGTTCGGCACATTCGGGATGTCATCGCCCATGAACCACAACACGGAGTTGGTGGCGGATTTACGCGAAGAACCGGTGCCGACAACGTCGCCCACGTAGGCTAACGGATAGCCTTTTTGCTGCAACGCTTCGATCTGTTTGATCGGCCCCACCACGCCAGGCTGATCCGGCTCAATGCCTTCACGGGCGTTTTTCAGCATCGCCAGCGCGTGCAGCGGAATGTCCGGGCGGGACCAGGCATCTGGCGCCGGAGAGAGGTCGTCGGTGTTGGTTTCACCCGTCACTTTAAAGACGGTAACGGTGATTTTTTCAGCCAGAGCAGGACGGTTCAGGAACCATTCGGCATCGGCCCAGGACTGCATCACCTGCTTCGCGTATTCGTTGCCCGCTTTGGCTTTTTCTTCTACATCGTAGAAGTTGTCGAACATCAGCAGGGTATGGGACAGCGCTTTAGCGGCAATCGGCGCCAGTTTGGCATCGTCCAGCGCGTCAATCAGCGGATGAATGTTGTAACCACCCTGCATGGTGCCCAGCAGTTCAATGGCTTTTTCTGGAGTAACCAGCGGGGAGGTGGTGTCGCCTTTCGCGACGGCAGCGAGAAAGCCCGCTTTTACATAGGCGGCTTCATCGACGCCAGGGGGAACACGGTTGATTAACAGGTCTAACAGGAATTCTTCTTCGCCCACAGGCGGGGTCTTCAGCAGCTCGACAAGTGCGGCCATTTGGGTTGCATCTAAGGGTTTGGGCACAATCCCAAGGGCGGCACGCTCAGCTACGTGCTTACGGTATTCTTCTAGCACGACGGTTCTCCTCGCTCTCATTGTCATAGTGCGGCGCTTTTGTATATGGGCGATTCTCTTCACGCTCCTGTGAGACAGCAGTTTGTAGGGTAAATGCCCGATACCGCAACGGGCAGAATAGCAGGATTTTAGTGGGGTGTTAATCTGTTTACAAAAAAGCAACATAAAAAAGTGGCTGAATCGTTACGCATGGTCTATTGCCCTTCGCCTTTTCAGGAAAGAGACATTTTCCCCTGTAACGTTTGCTCACATTATTTCGAACGCTAATCATCACCTGACGGTAGCGATCCCAATATTAGTCAAAAATTAAACTCCCGCCGCCCTATACTCACGCAACACCGCACCCGCTGGCGGCAGGCATAATGACCATGACGATTCTTCAGGAATCGGGAGAGATAAAATGACGTTGCCCTTTAAGCCCCATGTAATTGCGCTGGTATGCAGCGCAGGGTTATTTGCCGCTTCGGGTGTGTTGTATGTAAAAAGCCGCACGCCCGAAGCCCCGCTTCAACCCGCGCCCGTTGCCGTGCAGCCGCCGCCGACCGCCGCCGCGGAACCTGAAGCAAAAGCCGCGTTTACCGCAGCGCAAATCGATCAATGGGTCGCCCCGATAGCGCTCTACCCTGACTCGCTGCTTTCTCAGGTGCTGATGGCCGCCACCTATCCGGCGAACGTGGTTCAGGCGGTGCAGTGGTCGCATGACAACCCAACCCTGCAAGGCGATGCGGCAATACAGGCCGTCTCCGGTCAGCCCTGGGACCCGAGCGTGAAATCACTGGTGGCGTTTCCCCAGTTGATGGCGCTGATGGGCGAAAACCCAACGTGGGTGCAAAACCTTGGCGACGCTTTTCTGGCCCAGCCGCAGGACGTCATGGACGCGGTGCAACGGCTGCGTTTACTGGCGCAGCAAACCGGCTCGCTGAAATCCACGCCGCAGCAAACGGTCAGCAGCACGCCGAAGCAGAGCACCGCAGCTACGCAGGCGACCGCCGCCGCTAACGTACAAAGCACGACGCCGACGGTGATCAAAATTGAGCCCGCCGATCCACAGGTCGTCTATGTTCCCAACTATAATCCCGCGACCGTTTACGGCGCCTGGCCGAACACCGCTTACCCGCCCGTGTATCTGCCGCCGCCTCCCGGACAGCAATTCGCCGACAGTTTCGTGAAAGGCTTTGGTTATAGCCTCGGCGTCGCCACCACCTACGCGTTGTTCAGCAGCATCGACTGGGACGACGATCATCATCACCACGACGATGACCATCACCACCACGATGATAACGACCATCACGGCGGCAATGGCTACCAGCACAACGGGGATAACATCAATATCAATGTGAATAACTTCAATCACATTACCGGGCAAAATCTCAAAGGGCAGACAATGGCCTGGCAGCACAACCCGGCGTATCGCAACGGCTTGCCCTATCAGAACAACGCGGTGTCCCAACGTTTTCATCAAACCGATGTCAGCGGCGGGTTAAGCGCCACTCAACAGACGCCGGCCTCCCGCGACAGCCAGCGCCAGGCGGCGATGGCGCAATTCCAGCAGCATAGCCATGCGTCTCCCGCCACGCGAACCCAACCGCCTGGCGCGACGTCCCGCGATGCCCAGCGCAAAGCGGCCTCGCAGCAGCTAAACCAGATTGCCCAGCGGAATAACTATCGCGGCTACGACACCCGGCAAAACAGCGTTCACAGGGAGTCGGCTCAGTCACATTCACTGTCACAGCAGCAACGGGAAACCGTTCACCAGCGCGTCGCATCCGCCACGCCGCAGCAGCGTCAGACCTTCCGGCAGAACCATGCCAATGTGTTCAGCGGTAACGACAGCCGTTCGCCCTCCTGGCAATCTCAGCAACAGCGCGGCCAGCAGAGTCGTCACGTCGGCAATCTCAATACTGAACAGCGTGCCGCTGCGCGTGAACACCTTTCCGAGCGCCATGAATTTCGCCGTCGTTAACCGGAGTCGATGATGAAAAAAATCCTGTTAAGCACCCTGCTGCTGTCGCTGCCGTTGTTGAGCTACGCGCAACAACGCTTCCCTTCGCCTGACGACGCGGCAACGGCGTTCGCGACCGCAGTCGCCACGCAAAACGAGGTGCAGTTGACTGCGCTATTGGGCGACAACTGGCGACAGTTTCTGCCGCAGGAAGGCGCTGACCCCGAAGCCGTTGCCCGCTTTAACCGCGACTGGAAAATCAGCCACCGTATCGTGCAGCAAGGCGATACCGCGCACCTGAACGTCGGGCGCGACGAGTGGCAACTGCCTGTACCGATGATGAAAGATGCTGATGGCTGGCATTTTGATATGGCGGCCGCACAGGACGAGATCCTCACCCGCGCCATCGGCCGCAATGAACTGTCGGCGATAGAAGCGATGCGCGCCTATGTGGATGCCCAATACGATTACTGGCAACGCAAACAGAGGTTCGCGACAAAACTCATCAGTAGCAAAGGTCAGCAGGATGGACTGTACTGGCCGGCACAACCCGGCGAGATGCCCAGCCCGTTAGGCCCGGCATTCAGTCCTTCGGCACCCGGTGAGGGTTATCACGGCTACCATTTCCGCATTATTCCCGATAGCGAAAAGGACGGTTTCGCCCTGCTGGCCTGGCCGGTAATTTGGGGGAAGACGGGCGTCATGAGCTTTATGGTGAATCAGGACGATAAGGTGTATCAGGCGAACCAGGGAAGAGAGACGGAGAAGAACGTCGCGAAAATCAATAAATTCAATGCCGATGCCCACTGGCAGACCGTTGAGTAAAAGCGGTTGTCAAAGATTACAGGCCGGATAAGGCGTTGATGCCGCCATCCGGCAAAACCCGGGGCAGGATTTGCCCCAATAAAAAAGCGGCCGCTAAGCCGCTTTTTCTTTATCCACTCAGAAGATTATTTCTTCTTCGCTTTCGGGTTCGGCAGGTCGGTGATGCTGCCTTCGAACACTTCGGCTGCCAGGCCAACGGACTCGTGCAGAGTCGGGTGAGCGTGGATAGTCAGCGCGATGTCTTCAGCATCACAGCCCATCTCGATCGCCAGACCGATTTCGCCCAGCAGCTCGCCGCCGTTGGTGCCGACAATCGCACCACCGATAACACGGTGAGACTCTTTGTCGAAAATCAGCTTGGTCATACCGTCTGCGCAGTCAGAAGCGATAGCACGGCCAGACGCTGCCCACGGGAAGGTGGCGGTTTCGTAGCTGATGCCTTTCTCTTTCGCTTCTTTCTCCGTCAGACCTACCCATGCAACTTCTGGCTCAGTGTAGGCGATGGACGGAATAACTTTCGGATCGAAGTAGTGTTTCTTACCGGCGATAACTTCAGCGGCAACGTGACCTTCGTGAACACCTTTGTGCGCCAGCATCGGCTGACCGACGATATCGCCGATAGCAAAGATGTGCGGTACGTTAGTGCGCAGCTGTTTGTCTACGCGGATGAAGCCACGGTCGTCAACTTCTACGCCAGCCTTGCCAGCATCGAGGTTTTTACCGTTCGGCACACGGCCGATAGCCACCAGCACCGCATCGTAACGCTGTGCTTCTGCTGGTGCTTTTTTGCCTTCCATGGAAACGTAAATACCGTCTTCTTTCGCTTCAACGGCAGTCACTTTGGTTTCCAGCATCAGGTTGAATTTCTTGCCGATGCGTTTGGTGAAGACTTTAACGATGTCTTTGTCAGCCGCCGGGATAACCTGGTCGAACATTTCAACCACGTCGATCTCTGAACCCAGCGCATGGTACACCGTACCCATTTCCAGACCGATGATACCGCCGCCCATAACCAGCAGACGTTTCGGTACGGATTTCAGTTCCAGTGCGTCGGTGGAGTCCCAGACGCGCGGATCTTCGTGCGGAATAAACGGCAGTTGGATCGGACGGGAACCTGCTGCAATAATCGCGTTGTCGAAGTTGATCACGGTTTTGCCGTTCTCGCCTTCCACTTCCAGGGTGTTGGCCCCGGTGAATTTACCCAGACCGTTTACCACTTTCACTTTACGGCCTTTCGCCATACCAGCCAGACCGCCGGTCAGCTGAGTGATAACTTTCTCTTTCCAGGTACGAATTTTGTCGATATCGGTTTTCGGCTCGCCAAAAACGATACCGTGTTCAGCCAGTGCTTTGGCTTCTTCGATAACTTTTGCTACGTGCAGAAGAGCTTTAGAAGGGATACAGCCGACGTTCAGACAAACACCGCCGAGGGTGTTGTAACGTTCTACGATTACGGTTTCCAGACCTAAATCAGCGCAACGGAAGGCAGCAGAGTAACCTGCCGGGCCTGCCCCAAGTACCACGACCTGAGTTTTGATTTCAGTACTCATCATGACCTCTTAATTTATTCCCGGCGATCCCTGGTCTTGTCGCCCATCATCCACCGGGTCGTTCTATCCGCCCGTATTTTACAAAATTGTTAACAATTTTGAAACAACAAACGGCAACCGATTTGTCTTTCGCACGATAACCTCACTCACTTCATGAGATTACCAGAAAAAAGCCGGCCGTCAGGCCGACTTTTTTGCTTGCTTACATCACCAGACGGCGAATGTCAGACAGCGTGTTGTTGATGATGGTGATAAAGCGAGCACCATCAGCACCGTCAATCACGCGGTGGTCGAAGGAGAGAGAAATCGGCATCATCAGACGCGGAATAAACTCTTTACCATTCCACACCGGTTCCATTGCGGACTTAGAAACGCCGAGGATAGCCACTTCCGGCGCGTTCACAATCGGCGCGAAGTGGGTGGTGCCCAGGCCGCCGATGCTGGAGATAGTGAAGCAACCGCCCTGCATTTCGCCAGCGGTCAGCTTACCATCACGCGCTTTCTTAGAGATGGTCGTCAGTTCACGGGACAGCTCAGTAATGCTCTTCTTGTTCACATCTTTGAACACCGGAACAACCAGACCGTTCGGCGTGTCGACCGCGACACCAATGTTGATGTACTTCTTCAACGTCAGGCGCTGACCGTCTTCAGACAGAGAGCTGTTGAAGCGCGGCATCTGTTCCAGAGCAGCGGCAACGGCTTTCATGATGAAGACCACTGGCGTGAATTTCACGTCCAGCTTACGTTTTTCAGCTTCCGCATTCTGCTGCTTACGGAACGCTTCCAGATCGGTGATATCCGTTTTGTCGAAGTGCGTAACGTGCGGGATCATCACCCAGTTACGGCTCAGGTTAGCACCAGAGATTTTCTGGATGCGGCCCAGTTCAACTTCTTCCACTTCACCAAACTTGCTGAAGTCCACTTTCGGCCACGGCAGCAGACCTGGCAGAGAACCGCCGGTTGCGCCCGCTGGCGCGGATTCAGCGCGCTTGATAGCGTCTTTCACGTAAGCCTGAACGTCTTCGCGCAGGATACGACCTTTACGGCCAGTGCCCTTCACTTTCGCCAGGTTAACGCCGAACTCGCGCGCCAGGCGGCGAATCAGCGGGGTCGCGTGAACGTAAGCGTCGTTTTCAGCAAACTCAGATTTGCCTTCCGCTTTTGCCGCAGGCGCAGCGGCCGGTTTAGCGGCCTGAGCAGGTGCAGCGGCAGGTGCCGGAGCAGCAGCAGCCGGAGCCGCGGCAGGGGTAGCGCCTTCCACTTCGAAGACCATAATCAGAGAGCCGGTAGACACTTTGTCGCCAACGTTAACTTTCAGCTCTTTAACCACGCCCGCGAACGGCGCCGGCACTTCCATAGAGGCTTTGTCGCCTTCTACGGTGATCAGCGACTGTTCGGCTTCAACTTTATCGCCGACTTTAACCATCACTTCGGTGACTTCAACTTCGTCGCCGCCGATGTCCGGTACGTTAACGTCTTTCGCGCCAGCTGCTGCTGCCGGAGCCGCCGCTGCTGGTGCTGCCGCCTGAGCAGGCGCAGCAGCAGGCGCAGCGCCCGCCACTTCGAAGACCATGATCAGAGAGCCGGTAGACACTTTATCGCCAGCGTTGACTTTGATCTCTTTAACCGTACCCGCGAACGGCGCCGGCACTTCCATAGAGGCTTTGTCGCCTTCTACGGTGATCAGCGACTGCTCAGCCGCAACGGTGTCGCCCACTTTCACCAGGATCTCGGTGACTTCAACTTCGTCGCCGCCGATATCCGGTACGTGTACGTCTTTCGCAGCAGCAGGAGCGGCTGCCGGAGCGGCTTCTTTCTTCTCTTCTGCCGGAGCAGGCGCAGCGTCAGCTGCACCGTCGGCGGAATCGAAAATCATGATAAGTGCGCCCGTCGCGGTTTTGTCGCCAACAGAGACTTTAATCTCTTTAACGACGCCCGCCTGCGGCGATGGAACTTCCATAGAGGCCTTGTCGCCTTCTACGGTGATCAGCGACTGTTCAGCTTCAACTTTGTCGCCCACTTTGACCAGGATTTCGGTGATTTCAACTTCATCAGCCCCAATGTCCGGTACGTTGATTTCGATAGCCATTATTCTTTTACCTCTTACGCCAGACGCGGGTTAACTTTATCTGCATCGATGTTGAATTTGGTGATGGCTTCCGCTACCACTTTCTTATCGATTTCGCCACGTTTAGCCAGCTCGCCCAGAGCCGCAACAACCACATAAGATGCATCCACTTCGAAGTGGTGACGCAGGTTCTCACGGCTGTCAGAGCGGCCGAAACCGTCAGTACCCAGTACGCGGTAATCATCAGCCGGTACATAAGTACGAACCTGCTCGGCGAACAGTTTCATATAGTCAGTCGATGCCACTGCCGGCGCGTCGTTCATTACCTGAGCAATGTACGGAACGCGTGGAGTTTCCAGCGGGTGCAGCATGTTCCAGCGCTCACAATCCTGGCCATCACGCGCCAGTTCAGTGAAGGAGGTGACGCTGTAAACGTCAGAACCTACGCCGTAGTCTTTCGCCAGGATCTCTGCTGCTTCGCGAACGTGACGCAGGATAGAACCGGAGCCCAGCAGCTGAACTTTACCTTTCTTACCTTCGAGGGTTTCGAGTTTGTAGATACCTTTACGGATACCTTCCTCAGCACCTTCCGGCATGGCTGGCATGTGGTAGTTTTCGTTCAGCGTGGTGATGTAGTAGTAAACGTTCTCTTGTTTCTCACCGTACATACGCTCCAGACCATCGTGCATGATGACCGCAACTTCGTACGCGTAAGACGGATCGTAAGAGATACAGTTCGGGATAGTCAGAGACTGAATGTGGCTGTGGCCATCTTCGTGCTGCAAACCTTCGCCGTTCAGCGTCGTACGACCGGAAGTACCACCGATCAGGAAGCCGCGCGCCTGTTGGTCACCTGCTGCCCAGCACAGGTCGCCGATACGCTGGAACCCGAACATGGAGTAGTAGATGTAGAACGGGATCATCGGCAGGTTGTTGGTGCTGTAAGAGGTCGCAGCGGCCAGCCAGGAAGAACCTGCGCCCAGCTCGTTGATGCCTTCCTGCAAAATCTGACCTTTCTCGTCTTCTTTGTAGTAAGCAACCTGCTCACGGTCCTGCGGGGTGTACTGCTGGCCGTTCGGGCTGTAAATACCGATCTGACGGAACAGACCTTCCATACCGAAAGTACGCGCTTCGTCAGCGATGATCGGAACCAGACGATCTTTGATCGACTTGTTCTTCAGCATCACGTTCAGGGCACGAACGAAAGCGATAGTGGTGGAGATCTCTTTGTTCTGCTCTTCCAGCAGCGCGCCGAAGTCTTCCAGGGTCGGCAGTTCCAGCTTCTCAGTGAAGTTCGGCTGGCGGCTCGGCAGGTAGCCGTGCAGCTTCTGACGCTGTGCGTGCAGATAAGTGTGCTCTTCAGAACCTTCCGGGAAGGTAATGTACGGCAGTTTTTCGATGTCAGCATCGGATACCGGCACGTTGAAACGATCGCGGACGTAACGAACGCCGTCCATGTTCATTTTCTTAACCTGGTGCGCGATGTTTTTACCTTCGGCAGTGTCACCCATGCCATAACCTTTGATGGTATGGGCCAGGATTACTGTTGCTTTGCCTTTGGTTTCCTGCGCTTTTTTCAGTGCAGCGTAGACTTTCTTCGGATCGTGACCACCACGGTTCAGTGCCCAGATCTGCTCATCAGTCCAGTCAGCAACCAGGGCTGCGGTTTCTGGATATTTACCGAAGAAGTGCTCACGTACGTAAGCGCCATCTTTGGATTTGAAGGTCTGGTAGTCACCGTCAACGGTTTCGTTCATCAGCTGGATCAGTTTACCGCTGGTGTCTTTACGCAGCAGCTCATCCCAACGACCGCCCCACATCACTTTGATCACGTTCCAGCCAGCGCCGTCAAAGATGCCTTCCAGTTCGTTAACGATCTTGCCGTTACCGGTTACCGGGCCGTCCAGACGTTGCAGGTTACAGTTGATGATGAAGACCAGGTTGTCCAGTTTCTCACGGGTGGCGATGGTGATAGCCCCTTTGGATTCCGGCTCGTCCATCTCGCCGTCGCCCAGGAAAGCGTAAACGGTCTGTTTGGACGTGTCTTTCAGACCACGGTGTTCCAGATATTTCAGGAATTTAGCCTGGTAGATCGCACCGATTGGGCCCAGACCCATAGATACGGTCGGGAACTGCCAGAATTCCGGCATCAGTTTCGGGTGCGGGTAGGAAGAGAGGCCTTTGCCATGAACTTCCTGACGGAAGTTGTCCATCTGCTCTTCAGTCAGACGGCCTTCCAGGAATGCGCGTGCATACACGCCCGGGGAGATGTGGCCCTGGAAGTATACCAGGTCGCCGCCATCCTGCTCATTGCGTGCGCGGAAGAAGTGGTTGAAGCAAACATCATAAACGGTTGCGGAAGACTGGAAGGAAGCCATGTGGCCACCCAGTTCGAGGTCTTTTTTAGACGCACGCAGTACGGTCATGATGGCGTTCCAGCGGATAGCTGAACGGATACGACGCTCCAGTTCCAGATTGCCCGGGTATTCCGGTTCATCTTCAACGGCAATAGTGTTTACATAGTTGCTAGCCCCTGCACCTGCCGCTACTTTCACGCCGCCTTTGCGGGCTTCAGAAAGAAGCTGGTCAATCAGATACTGAGCACGCTCAACACCTTCTTCACGGATGACCGATTCGATCGCCTGTAGCCAGTCGCGAGTTTCGATCGGATCCACGTCATTTGGGAAACGTTCTGACATGGGGGTATTCCTTATCTATCTAATACGTTGATTTGTCTGGAACCTGTCCCATTGAGCTTTCGCCAGAAAGCGCAATAAGACAGGTTCTGCGTTTAGTTGCCGCGCGCTATAATTTGCGCTTGATTTACAACATCTTCTGGTTAACGTTCTGCCAGAAAAATCACTAATTCTTTCGTTGCTCCAGACGGCGTAAGGCGCGTTCACGACGGCTTTCTTCACGGCTTCTGTCCAGGAGAATCTCTTCGATAAACGCCAGGTGACGATGCGACGCTTCACGCGCATCGATCGGGTTACCGGCGATGATCGCTTCAAAAATACGGGTGCGATGACTGCTCACCAGCGGAAGCATCTCCCGGCGCGCATACAGCAATTCAAAGTTCTGACGAACGTTTTGCGCCAGCATCGGCTCCATACACCTTAGCAGATGGAGCAGCACCACATTGTGCGCCGCTTCGGTGACAGCGATTTGATACTGGAGAACCGCGTCGGATTCGGCATCCAGATCGCCGGACTGTTGAGCAAGCTCGATGGCATGATGGAGTTCACGAATGCGGGTTTTGTCTTCATCCGTGCTACGCAATGCCGCGTAATAAGCGGCAATGCCTTCCAGCGCATGGCGCGTCTCAAGCAGGTCAAATTGGGATTCAGGATGATCGGAGAGCAGTTCTACCAGTGGGTCGCTAAAGCTCTGCCACAGACTGCTCTGCACAAAAGTTCCGCCGCCCTGGCGACGAAGCAGCAAACCCTTCGCTTCGAGACGTTGGATCGCCTCGCGTAAAGAGGGGCGGGAGACGTCGAACTGTTTAGCCAGTTCACGTTCCGGTGGGAGTTTTTCGCCGGGGCGCAAAGTCCCCTCAAGAATTAAAAACTCCAGCTGCTGCTCAATCACATCGGATAGTTTTGGTTGGCGGATTTTGCTGTAGGCCATGATTTCCTGTCTTAAGCCATTTGCCCGGAGTCAATTGGTCTTACCAATTTCACGTTCGTGACGCTAAAGTAACAAAGTATTCACCTTCTGTCCATACAGGTTTTGATTGAAATCAGTAAACCACGCACATTTTAACAAGATTACAGAAATAACGTTTCAAAGATGTAACTATGCACAAATGTTAAATTTACTCCCCTGGGAGTAGATTTAACGTAATTGAAACGAGGAAAAATTTTATCTGAACCGATTCAACCGCTTATTTAATGGTTTTATATTCACAAATAATGAATAAATATCTATCAGCTAAAATTTGAGGTGGGAGAGGTGGTATTTACAAATGGTTTCTTTTTATTCAACTCGTCATCGTCCCTTCATAAAGCAGGTGCATTAACGCCCGCATACCATTATTCTTTAGCCGACGAAAGACTTTCGGTAACAATTAAGATTTCATCAGCGTAAACATATTAATACAACAAATGGAATTGCAAACTTACACACGCGTCACTGCGTAGTTCAAAAATAACCACACACGAGGTTTCATGATGGAAGGTCAACAGCATGGCGAGCAGCTAAAGCGCGGTCTTAAAAACCGCCATATCCAGCTAATCGCCCTGGGGGGCGCAATCGGTACCGGGCTGTTTCTGGGCAGCGCATCCGTTATCCAGTCAGCAGGGCCAGGGATTATTCTGGGTTATGCCATCGCGGGCTTTATCGCTTTTCTGATCATGCGTCAGTTAGGTGAAATGGTGGTTGAAGAGCCGGTTGCCGGTTCGTTCAGCCACTTTGCCTATAAATACTGGGGTGGGTTTGCAGGCTTCGCTTCCGGCTGGAACTATTGGGTGCTGTATGTGCTGGTTGCGATGGCGGAACTGACGGCGGTCGGGAAATACATTCAGTTCTGGTGGCCTGAAATCCCCACCTGGGTCTCCGCTGCGGCCTTCTTTGTGCTCATCAACGCCATCAACCTGACCAACGTGAAAGTGTTTGGTGAGATGGAGTTCTGGTTTGCCATCATTAAAGTTATCGCAGTGGTGGCGATGATCCTCTTCGGCGGTTGGCTGCTGTTTAGCGGCAACGGCGGCCCGCAGGCAACCGTGCGTAACCTGTGGGAACAAGGTGGCTTCCTGCCGCATGGTTTCACCGGGCTGGTCATGATGATGGCGATTATCATGTTCTCCTTCGGCGGACTGGAGCTGGTCGGGATCACGGCGGCGGAAGCGGACAACCCGGAGCAAAGCATTCCGAAAGCGACGAACCAGGTTATCTACCGTATTTTGATTTTCTATATTGGTTCGCTGGCGGTGCTGCTTTCTCTGCTGCCGTGGACGCGCGTAACAGCGGATACCAGCCCGTTCGTTCTGATCTTCCACGAACTGGGCGATACCCTCGTAGCCAACGCGCTGAATATCGTGGTACTGACTGCGGCGCTGTCCGTCTATAACAGCTGCGTATACTGCAACAGCCGTATGCTGTTCGGCCTGGCTCAGCAGGGCAACGCGCCGAAAGTGTTTTTAAGCGTGGATAAACGCGGCGTACCGGTGAACACCATTCTGGTTTCCGCACTGGTTACCGCGCTCTGCGTGCTGATTAACTATATGGCGCCGGACTCGGCATTCGGCTTGCTGATGGCGCTGGTGGTCTCTGCTCTGGTGATCAACTGGGCAATGATCAGCCTCGCGCACATAAAGTTCCGTCGCGCCAAACAGCAGCAGGGAGTGAAAACTCGCTTCCCGGCGCTGTTCTACCCGCTGGGTAACTGGGTCTGCCTGCTGTTTATGGCGGCGGTGCTGGTCATTATGCTGATGACGCCAGGCATGGCCATCTCGGTCTACCTGATTCCAGTGTGGATTGTCATTCTGGGCGTTGGCTATCTGTGTAAACAGAAAACCGCAAAAACCGTTAAAGCGCATTAATCCCACAGCCCTCACTCGCAAGAGTGAGGGTTGCAACCTGCCTCACATTTTCCTCTGTATAGCCATTTTATCCATATCAGCGGCGTTATCCTGCAACGCAATTACTTCGCTTGCGCAGAATAATTCTCTACATCATCTGATGGGAGACGTTTCAATGGAAAAGGGTAAGCTGTCGATAAAAGAAAAAATCGGCTATGGCATGGGGGACGCCGGATGCAACATCATCTTTGGCGCCATAATGCTGTTTGTTAACTATTTTTATACAGATATTTTTGGGCTGGCTCCCGCTCTGGTCGGCGTATTACTCCTCTCCGTTCGCGTGATTGATGCCGTTACCGACCCGATTATGGGCGCAATCGCCGATCGTACCCAAAGCAAATACGGGCGATTTCGTCCCTGGCTACTGTGGATTGCCTTCCCTTATGCGCTGTTCAGCATCCTGATGTTCACCACCCCGGAATGGACATATAACAGCAAGGTTATCTATGCGTTTGTCACCTATTTCCTGCTGTCGATTACCTACACCGCCATCAATATTCCCTACTGCTCATTAGGCGGCGTCATCACCAACGATCCGCAAGAGCGCGTGGCCTGCCAGTCATACCGCTTTGTGCTGGTCGGGATTGCCACTCTGCTGTTGTCATTAACGCTGCTGCCGATGGTGGAGTGGTTTGGCGGCGATAATAAAGCCAAAGGCTACCAGATGGCGATGACCGTACTGGCGATTATCGGCATGTGCATGTTCCTGTTCTGCTTTGCCACCGTTCGTGAACGCATTCGTCCCGCCGTTCCTACCCATGATGACATGAAGAACGATTTCAAAGACGTATGGAAAAACGATCAATGGGTGCGCATCCTGCTGCTGACATTGTGCAACGTCTGTCCGGGGTTTATCCGCATGGCGGCAACCATGTATTACGTGACCTGGGTAATGGGACAAAGCACTCACTTCGCTACCCTTTTCATTAGCCTCGGCGTGGTGGGAATGATGATCGGCAGTATGCTGGCGAAAGTGCTGACCGACCGCTGGTGCAAACTGAAGGTCTTCTTCTGGACCAATATCGCGCTGGCGCTGTTCTCCTGCGCCTTTTACTTCTTCGATCCAAAAGCCACTACGCTTATCGTGGTGCTCTACTTCCTGCTTAACATCCTGCATCAGATCCCTTCCCCGTTGCACTGGTCGCTGATGGCAGACGTCGATGACTACGGCGAATGGAAAACCGGCAAGCGCATCACCGGCATCAGCTTTTCCGGCAACCTGTTCTTCCTGAAACTGGGCCTGGCGATTGCCGGAGCAATGGTCGGTTTCCTGTTATCCTGGTATGGCTACGACGCTGGCGCCAAAGCGCAGAGCGACACGGCAATCGGCGGTATTGTTCTGCTCTTCACGGTGATCCCCGGCGTCGGCTATCTGATCACCGCCGGCGTGGTTCGCCTGCTAAAAGTGGATCGCGAACTGATGAAACAGATTCAGAAGGACCTGGAAAAACGCCGCGCCAGCTACCGCGAGCTCAACGATGACCCGCAATTTAACGTCGCTGAAACAGTAAGGAAAGCCTGATGCAAAACTGGCCCAACCCGTTTATTGAACAACGCGCCGATCCGTTTATTCTTCGCGACGGCAACCATTATTACTTTATCGCCTCGGTGCCGGAGTATGACCGGCTGGAGATCCGTCGGGCGAACTCGCTGGAAAACTTACGCACCGCCTCCCCTGTCGTCGTCTGGCGTAAACCTGAAAGCGGCCCGATGTGCGAGCTTATCTGGGCGCCAGAGATTCACCGCATCGACGGCAAGTGGTACATCTATTTCGCCGCCGCGCATACCCAGGCGCTCGACAAACTGGGAATGTTCCAGCACCGCATGTTTGTCCTGGAGTGTACAGATGCCGACCCGCTCAGCGGCGTCTGGGAAGAAAAAGGTCAGATCAAAACACCATTTGATACCTTCGCGCTGGATGCCACGACTTTTAGCCATCAGGGAAAACAGTGGTATTTGTGGGCGCAGAAAGCGCCGGATATCGCCGGAAATTCCAATATCTATCTTGCCGGGCTGGAAAATCCGTGGACGATCAAAGGCGCGCCGGTGATGCTCAGCAAGCCGGAATATGACTGGGAGTGTCGGGGTTTTCGCGTCAATGAAGGGCCTGCGGTTATCACGCACGGCGATAAGCTGTTTATCAGCTATTCCGCCAGCGCCACCGACGAAAACTACTGTATGGGTCTGCTGTGGATTGATATGCATGCCGATCCGCAAAATCCGGCAAACTGGCACAAATCACCGCGTCCGGTCTTTACCACCAGCAATGAAAACCGCCAGTATGGGCCAGGGCACAACAGCTTTACCCAAACGCCGGAAGGCGATGATGTACTGGTCTACCATGCACGAAATTATACGGAGATTGAAGGCGATCCGCTGTACGATCCGAACCGTCATACCCGCCTGAAGCTGATTCGCTGGGACGAAAACGGAATGCCAGATTTTGGCATCCCGCCTGCGGATACCGTCTGAGCACGTTGCCCGGCGGCGCTGCGCTTACCGGGCCTACAGTCCGTGCAAACGTAGGCCGGATAAGCGCAGCGCCATCCGGCAAAACGACATTACACCAGCGCTCCGTAAATGGTCAGAAGTGCGATCGCCACCACCACCACCAGAGACGTTTTCTTCGCCATTGAGACAGCGGCTTTCGGCGTTTCGACCTTATCCGTGTGCGGCTCGCGGGCCAGTGAGAACTGCGCCAGACGCGTCAACACCTGGTACTGAGACGTGCGCAGATCCGCCAGCGAAACAAACCAGGCGGGCAGCGCCTTCTCGCCATGCCCCAGCAGCGCATAAACCACGCCAGCCAGACGCACCGGAATCCAGTCCAGAACATGAAGAATCGCGTCAATGCCGGACTGCAAACGTTGATGCGGCGTTTGATAACGCGCCAGCCAGGACTGCCAGGCGCGCAGAAACGCATAGCCGACCAGCGTCACCGGCCCCCACGGGCCGCCGACAATAAACCAGAACAGCGGCGCCAGATAGAAGCGGAAATTTATCCAGAGCAGCGCATTTTGCAGCTCGCGCAAAAACTCCCGTTCATTGCAGTCTGGCGGCACGCCGTGGATCAGCGTCAGTTCGTTAGCCATCGCTTCACGGGCATGGGCATCATTACGGGAAGCTGCGTTCAGGTACGCGTGATAATGCAGACGAACCTTCCCTGCACCAATACACAACACACCAATCAGTATCCAGACCACCAGCGTGGGAGCGTTAAACAGTAAACCTTCCAGCGCACGCAGCAGCAGGAACGTCACCGCCATCGCAACAATCGTCATCCCCAACGTACGCACCATCGAAAAATGCGTCGTCCGGCGGAACAGGACCTCCAGTCGGTGGTCGAGATGCCAGTGCTCACCCAGCTTGAACAGGCGCTCAACAATCAGCACCAGTAATGTCGTAAACAGCGTCATGTCATCTCCTTGTGTGACGAGGCGGTGACCAGCGCGCGAAACTTCGCCCAGTCGAAAGACGGACCGGGATCGGTTTTACGCTCAGGCGCAATATTGCAGTGTCCGGTCATGTTGTCGGCTATCGCCGGGTAAAGCGCAATCAGCGTGCGCGTCACGGCGGCCAGTTGCTGATACTGCGCATCGGTATAAGCCAGCGTGTCCGTTCCCTCCAGCTCTATACCAATGGAAAAATCATTACAGCGCTCACGCCCCTGATAGTTCGACACGCCCGCATGCCAGGCACGTTTATCGAAAGGGACATACTGCACAATTTCGCCATCGCGGCGAATCAGACAATGTGCCGAAACGCGCAAATGGGCAATCTCGGCAAAAAAAGGATGGGCAGCGGGATCGAGTGTTCCGGTGAATAGCGCATCAATCCACGGACCGCCAAACTCGCCTGGCGGCAGGCTGATATTGTGCACCACCAGCAAAGAAGGGGTTTCGTCATCCGGGCGGCAGTCAAAATGGGGAGAGGGGACGCGTCGCGCCTCCGCCAGCCAGCCCTTGTCTAACAGCATACAGAACCTCCTTTTATATGGTGCAGTTATCCGGTTCAGAGTAGCATGTTTCTACCTTATGATTCGTTACCAATTTGGAGTTTTATCATGCCGCCTCGCCGCTACAACCCCGACTACCGACGTGACGCGCTGTTGGAACGCATAAATCTGGATATCCCCACCGCTGTCGCCCAGGCGCTGCGTGAAGATTTAGGCGGAGAAGTTGACGCAAATAACGATATTACCGCGCAGCTTTTACCGGAGAACACCCGTTCTCACGCCACGGTGATTACCCGTGAAGATGGCGTATTCTGCGGAAAACGTTGGGTAGAAGAGGTCTTTATTCAACTGGCCGGCGATGATGTCAGCATCACCTGGCGCGTACAGGACGGCGACAGCATTAAAACCAACCAGCCGCTGTTTGAACTGGACGGCCCGTCTCGCATCCTGCTGACCGGCGAGCGCACCGCGTTGAACTTTGTTCAGACGCTTTCCGGCGTCGCAAGCGAAGTCCGTAAATACGTTGATTTACTGGCGGGGACAAAAACGCAACTGCTGGACACCCGCAAAACCCTGCCGGGTCTGCGAACCGCATTAAAATACGCCGTATTGTGCGGCGGCGGCGCGAATCACCGTCTGGGGCTTTCCGACGCCTTTCTGATTAAAGAGAACCACATCATCGCTTCCGGCTCAGTGCGCCAGGCGGTCGAGAAAGCCTTCTGGCTGCATCCTGATGTGCCGGTTGAAGTTGAAGTTGAGAATCTGGATGAGCTGGACGACGCGCTGAAAGCGGGCGCAGACATCATCATGCTGGATAACTTCGAAACGGATCAGATGCGTGAAGCGGTGAAACGCACCAACGGACAGGCGCGGCTGGAAGTTTCCGGCAATGTCACTGATGAAACCCTGCGCGAATTTGCCGAAACCGGCGTGGATTTTATCTCCGTTGGCGCGTTGACCAAACATGTGAGAGCGCTCGATCTCTCCATGCGTTTTCGCTAACGCCGAATTGTCATGCCCGATGGCGCTTTGCTTATCGGGCCTACAAATGATGTAAATCCGTAGGCCGGATAAGGCGTTTACGCCGCCATCCGGCACATTTTTTCGGGCGGCCTCGCAAACCTGCTGCCTTGCTATGCAACCCGCTAACAATCTTCTGAATCCCCTTTCCCGTTTCGATTTTTACCACTCGCGGATCATATCCTGCGTTTGCCAAAGTAGCGCCTGTTAACTCAAGGAGCAGACAATGGACAAACAACGCGGATTTACGCTTATCGAACTGATGGTGGTGATCGGCATTATCGCCATCCTGAGCGCCATCGGCATTCCGGCCTACCAGAACTACCTGCGCAAAGCCGCACTGACGGATATGTTGCAGACATTCGTTCCCTACCGTACCGCCGTCGAACTCTGCGCGCTGGAACACGGCGGCATTGCAACCTGCGACGCCAGCAGCAACGGCATCCCCTCTCCGACCACCACCCGCTACATCTCTGGCATGAGCATAGAAAAAGGCGTGGTAATGCTCACCGGGCAGGAGAGCCTCAACGGTCTGAGCATCACCATGACGCCCAACTGGGATAACGCCAACGGCATCACCGGCTGGACGCGCAGTTGCAACATCCAGAGCGACAGCGCGCTGCAACAGGCCTGTGAAGATGTTTTCCGCTTTGACGCCAGCTAAGGAGAAAGCAATGAACATCACGCAACTTACGGCGCTGTGCCTGCGTCATCAGGGAATATTGCTCGATGCCGATAACGAGGTGGTTCACGTCGCGGTCATAGATTCACCGTCCCATGAACTGCTGGACGCCCTGCACTTTGCCACAACAAAGCGGATCGACATTGTCTGCTGGACTCGTCAGCAGATGGAAGGCCATATGCATAAGCCGCGGAAAATGCTCCCGGCCGTCATCGCCGACGATAGCCGCACGGCGGCGGAACTTTTGCAGCAGACGCTGGAATCCGCGCTGGCAAAACGCGCTTCCGACATCCACATTGAACCTGCGGAAAACCACTACCGAATCAGGCTGCGCGTGGATGGCGTACTTCATGCCTTGCCCGGCGTGTCATCTGTCACCGGCGCGGCACTGACGGCAAGGTTAAAGGTACTGGGCAATCTGGATATTGCCGAACATCGACTCCCGCAAGACGGGCAATTTACCGTGACGCTTGCGGGCAATGCGGTTTCATTTCGTGTCGCGGTCCTCCCCTGCCGGGACGGTGAGAAAGTGGTGCTGCGGTTACTTCACCAGGTCGAGCAGGCGCTTGATCTCAACGCGTTAGGCATGCCTGATACGCAACTCGCCCTGTTCATGCAGGCGCTACGGCAACCGCAGGGGCTGGTTCTGGTGACTGGCCCTACCGGCAGTGGAAAAACCATAACACTCTACAGAGCGCTACAGGCGCGCAACACCCAGGATGTGAATCTCTGTAGCGTAGAAGACCCGGTCGAAATCCCTGTCGAGGGCCTTAATCAGACACAAATTCATCCGCGCGCCGGACTTACCTTTCAGAGCGTATTACGCGCGCTGCTGCGTCAGGACCCCGACATTATAATGGTGGGCGAAATCCGTGATGGCGAAACGGCAGAAATTGCGATTAAAGCCGCGCAAACCGGCCACCTGGTGCTGTCTACGCTGCATACTAACTCCACCAGTGAAACACTGATACGTTTACAGCAGATGGGCGTCGCGCGTTGGATGATCTCATCCGCCCTGACGCTGGTCGTCGCCCAGCGACTGGTCAGAAAATTATGTCCGTACTGCCGCCATCTTGCCGCAGAGCCTGTCTCGCTTCCCGCCGCGCTATGGCCTACCACGCTTCCCCGCTGGCAAGCGCCCGGTTGCGAACGTTGCTACCACGGATTTTATGGGCGTACCGCGCTCTTCGAGGTTTTGCCTGTTACGCCCGCATTGCGACAGTTGCTTATCAACAATGCAACCGTTGAGGCGCTGGAGTCCTGCGCCCGACAGGAAGGGATGAGTACGCTTTTTGAGAACGGCTGTCATGCGGTTGAACAAGGATTGACGACCTTTGAAGAACTCCTGCGCGTTCTGGGGCTACCTCATGTCAGCTAAACAGCTTTGGCGCTGGCAAGGGATTAACGCCACGGGCCATTCGGAAGAAGGGGCCTTATGGGCTGACGATCGTGCCGCACTGCTCGTTGCTCTGGAACATCAGCACATCATGCCGATACGCGCAAAACGCTTGAGCGTTAAAGCGGCACACTGGCGCGCAGAGCAAAGCGCGGAGATCATCCACCAACTGGCGACGCTTCTCAAAGCGGGGCTTACGCTTTCCGAAGGACTGACGTTGCTTGCCGGGCAGCATCCCAGTAGACAATGGCAGGCGCTGCTGCAAACGCTGGCCCATAACCTGGAGCAAGGCGCCCCGCTTTCTTCCGCGCTGGCGCAATGGCCGCAGGTCTTTCCTCCACTCTATCAGGCGATGATCCGTACCGGGGAACTTACCGGAAAACTCGATGAATGCTGCTTTGAGCTGGCGCGTCAGCAAAATGCCCAAAAACAGCTTGCTGACAAAGTCAAAAAAGCGCTGCGTTATCCCATCATAATTCTGACGATGGCCGTGATGGTTGTTTTCGCCATGCTGCACTTTGTCCTGCCAGAGTTTGCCGCTATCTACCGGACATTCAATACGCCGTTACCGGCACTGACGCAGGGCATCATCACACTGGCGCAGTGGAGTGCCCAATGGGGCTGGCTGATAGCGCTGCCCGGTATCGCAACGGGGGTAATCTACGGTTTAATAATAAAAAAACCGTACTGGCAGATTCAACGCCAGCGTCTTCTGCTGCGCTGTCCCGTTATTGCACGCCTGGTCAGAGGCCAAAAACTCACGCAGATTTTCACCATCCTGGCATTAACGCAACGCGCCGGAATTCCCTTTTCACAAGGGCTGGAAAGTGTCGCAGAAACCCTGAATTGCCCTTACTGGTCTCAGCGTTTAGCTCAGGTTCATCGCGATATTCATGCCGGAAAACCGGTCTGGCAGGCGCTTAAAAATGCCGGTGAGTTCAGCCCATTGTGCATACAGTTGGTCATGACTGGTGAAACTTCCGGCGCGCTGGATGCAATGTTGCATAACCTTGCCCGGCACCACGGTGAGAATACGCTATCGCTGGCGGATAACCTGGCGGCGCTACTGGAACCCGCCTTGCTTGTTATCACAGGGGTCATTATTGGTACGTTGGTCGTGGCAATGTATTTGCCCGTTTTCCATCTGGGGGATGCGATGAGCGGTATGGGATAATGCTGGCGCATTGTGCTGCGCCAGCGCAGGGGATTACAGGCTATTGAAAATACGGTTTTCTTGTTCCTGTACCCGAATAAACGTCGTGCGTTTCGTCAGCTCTTTCAGACGGGAGGCGCCAACGTAGGTACAGGCTGAACGCAGACCGCCGAGGATATCACGCGCGGTGTATTCCACCGGGCCACGCAGCGGCAGCTTAACGGTTTTCCCTTCTGCTGCACGATATTGCGCAACGCCGCCAACGTGACGGGTCATAGCGGATTCAGAACTCATGCCATAGAACAGCATAAATTTCTCGCCATTCTCTTCAACAATTTTACCGCCGCTTTCTTCATGGCCTGCCAGCATACCGCCCAGCATCACGAAATCCGCGCCGCCGCCGAACGCTTTTGCGACATCGCCAGGCATGGTGCATCCGCCATCGCTGACAATCATACCGCCCAGACCATGCGCGGCATCGGCGCATTCAATCACCGCAGAAAGCTGCGGATAGCCCACGCCGGTTTTCACACGCGTGGTACATACGGAGCCAGGACCAATCCCGACTTTTACAATATCCGCGCCGGAGAGAACCAACTCTTCACACATTTCACCGGTCACCACGTTACCGGCACAAATGGTTTTTCTCGGCCATGCTTCACGCGCCTTTGAAACAAACTGCACGAAGTGTTCGGAGTAACCATTTGCCACATCAATACAAACAAAGTTCAGTGCCGGGCTCTGCGCCAGAATCTGTTTGGTTTTTTCGAAATCAGCATCGGAGGTGCCTGTTGAAACCATCACATGCCTGAGAACATCCTCAGAGGCGGTACTGGTGAAGGCGTTCCAGTCCTCAACGGAATAGTGCTTATGTACGGCAGTCAGAATGTCGAACGATGCCAGAGCGCTTGCCATCTCGAAAGTCCCGACGGTGTCCATATTTGCCGCGATAATCGGCACGCCGGACCAGGTCTGACCTGAATGTTTAAAGGTGAATTGACGTTCCAGTTCAACATCAGAACGACTTTTGAGGGTAGAGCGTTTAGGGCGGATAAGAACGTCTTTGAAACCTAATTTCAGATCTTCTTCGATACGCATGTGCGGATTCCTGGGGTTAATGGCAAAAAAGCGAAACTCACAACTCCAGTGACGTTATCATACGCACTAATCAGGCTTGCGCAAGACTGCGAAATTCTCTTTTTTTACGCTACAATCCCATAAATTTACCTGGCGAATAGTAGATAATGCCTACAGTAATATCGCCTTCGCGCGCTCAACTTTTAACCATTTGATTATCAAACCTAAATCCCAGGATCTGGACTTATGAGGTATACAGTAGCCTTAACCGGCGGCATTGGCAGTGGTAAAAGCACCGTTGCGAATGCATTCGCTGACCTCGGAATAAACGTTATCGACGCCGATATTATTGCGCGTCAGGTGGTTGAACCCGGTCAACCCGCCCTTATGGCGATCGCTGAACATTTTGGTTCTGCACTTATCGCGCCAGACGGTTCGCTACAACGCCGGATGTTGCGCGAACGTATCTTTGCCAGTCCTGAAGAGAAATCCTGGCTGAATGCCCTGCTCCATCCGTTAATTCAGCAGGAAACCCGGCGTCAGTTTCAGCAGGCAACGTCCCCTTACGTGCTATGGGTTGTGCCCCTGCTCGTCGAAAATGCGCTGTATAAACAAGCCAATCGCGTTCTGGTGGTCGACGTGACGCCCGAGACGCAGCTCTTGCGAACCATGCAGCGCGATGATGTGACGCGTGAACATGCTGAACAAATTCTGGCTGCCCAGGCAACGCGTGAAGCACGCCTTGCCGTGGCAGATGATGTTATTGATAATAATGGCGCACCGGACGCTATCGCGTCGGATGTCGCCCGCCTGCACGCGCGCTATTTACAGCTTGCGTCGCAGTTTGTCTCACAGGAAAAACCGTAATGCACACCCAGGTCCTTTTTGAACACCCTCTCAATGAGAAGATGCGTACATGGTTGCGCATTGAGTTTCTGATTCAGCAACTCTCCGTCAATTTGCCCCTTGCAGATCATGCGGACGCTCTGCATTTTTTCCGTAACATCGGGGATTTGCTGGATGTGTTCGAACGTGGTGAAGTGCGGACCGAGTTGCTAAAAGAGCTTGAGCGTCAGCAGCGCAAACTTCAGGCCTGGGTTGAAGTGCCGGGGGTTGACCAGAGTCGAATTGAGGCTCTGCGCCAGCAATTGAAGACGGCGGGCAGCATTCTGATTTCTGCTCCGCGTATCGGGCAGCAGTTACGTGAAGATCGCCTGATTGCTCTGGTTCGTCAGCGCCTGAGTATTCCTGGCGGTTGTTGTAGTTTTGATTTGCCGACCCTGCATATCTGGCTGCATTTGCCGCAGGAACAGCGTGATGCGCAGGTTGAAACCTGGATCGCCAGCCTGAATCCGCTCAATCAGGCATTAACGCTGATCCTGGATTTGATTCGTAATTCCTCGCCGTTCCGTAAGCAAACCAGTCTGAATGGTTTTTATCAGGACAATGGCGATGATGCCGACCTGCTGCGTTTGCAACTGGCGCTTGATTCACAGCTCTATCCGCAAATTTCCGGGCATAAGAGCCGCTTTGCGATTCGCTTTATGCCGCTGGATAGCGAAAATGGCCTGGTGCCTGAGCGCCTCGATTTCGAACTGGCATGTTGTTAAGGAGTAAAGATGTCAGAAACTATCACCGTTAGCTGCCCAACCTGCGGGAAAACCGTTGTCTGGGGCGAAGTGAGTCCGTTCCGTCCATTTTGTTCTAAACGCTGCCAGTTGATCGATCTCGGCGAGTGGGCCGCTGAAGAGAAGCGTATTCCAAGCTCTGGCGACTTGTCAGAAAGCGACGACTGGAGTGAAGAGCAGAAGTAATTCAACTAAAACGTAGGGCGGGCAAGCGTAGCGCCCCCGCCATAATTTGCCGGATGGCGGCGTTGCCTTATCCGGCCTACAAACACCATTAGCCAGCAATCAGCTTTTCAATTACTGGCGCATTCGCGGGCGGGAAATCTTCCGCATTCAGAGCATTTTGCGCAATCCACCGCCCCGGTTGCCCCTCTTTTCCCCACGGTTCCCCTTCCCAGTGATCAACTAACCAGAACCACAGTGTGATGTGCCTGTCCGGGAACTGATATTCCAGCTTTTCAAATAGCGTCGCTTCACGCGGGGTGATCCCCACTTCTTCCTGCAACTCCCGGATCAGCGCCTGCTCCGGCGTTTCGCCCGCTTCGATTTTCCCGCCGGGAAACTCCAGTTTGTTGGCCATATGAGCATCGACCGCACGTTGGGTAATAAAAATTTCGTGGTTCGGGTTGCGAATAATCCCGACAGCGATTTGCAGTTTTTTCATACAGTTACATCCATAAAAAAGGCGCAGTCACCTGCGCCTCATTGTCTTTATTCAGACCTTAGCTCAGACGGCCGTGGCACTGTTTGTATTTTTTACCGGAACCGCAAGGGCAAGGATCGTTACGACCCACTTTACGATCGCCCGTTTGCGCTGCCAGAGCGGCGGCCGCTGCGCTGTCGTCATCCTGATGACTGAGCTGCTGCATCTGCGCTAAACGCTCGGCTTCTTCGCGGCGCTGTTGTTCCATCGCTTCCACTTCTTCAGGCATACGAACCTGAACTTTGCTCAGCGTACTGACCACTTCATACTTCAGCGATTCCAGCATTGCTGCAAACATGGAGAAGGACTCGCGTTTGTATTCCTGCTTCGGATCTTTCTGCGCATAGCCACGCAGGTGGATACCCTGACGCAGGTAATCCATCGCCGCCAGGTGCTCTTTCCACAGTGAATCGAGAGTTTGCAGCATGACGCCTTTTTCGAAGTGACGCATCATCTCTGCGCCAACCACTTCTTCTTTACGCTGATACACTTCGATTGAGTGCGCCAGAATACGCTCACGCAGCGTCTCTTCATGCAGCTCCGGCTCTTTATCCAGCCACTCGGCAATTGGCATATCCAGATCGAAGTCGTTTTTCAGACGTTCCTGCAAACCCGGAATATCCCACATCTCTTCCAGCGACTGCGGCGGAATGTACGCATCGATCGTCACTTTAAAGACGTCTTCACGAATGCTGTTGATGGTTTCGCTGACATCGCTGACATCCAGCAGTTCGTTACGCTGGGTGTAAATGGCGCGACGCTGATCGTTCGCGACATCGTCGTATTCCAGCAGCTGCTTACGAATATCGAAGTTGCGGCTTTCAACTTTACGCTGCGCATTGGCAATCGCTTTAGTCACCCACGGGTGCTCAATGGCTTCACCTGGTTTCATACCCAGTTTACGCATCATGCCCGACACACGGTCAGAGGCAAAAATACGCATCAGCGCATCTTCCATTGACAGGTAGAAACGGGAAGAGCCCGCATCGCCCTGACGACCGGAACGACCACGCAACTGGTTGTCGATACGGCGAGATTCGTGACGCTCAGTGCCGATGATGTGCAGACCGCCAGACGCCAGCACCGCTTCATGACGAACCTGCCAGTCCGCTTTGATCTGCGCGATCTGCTCTGGCGTTGGGTTTTCCAGCTCCGCCACTTCAGCCTGCCAGCTACCGCCCAGCACGATGTCCGTACCACGACCGGCCATGTTGGTGGCGATAGTGACCGCAGCCGGGTAGCCCGCCTGTGCGACAATCGCCGCTTCGTTGGCGTGGAATTTGGCGTTCAGAACGTTATGCTTGATGCCCGCTTTGGTCAGCTCATTAGAGACCACTTCAGACTTCTCGATCGAGATCGTACCCACCAGCACCGGCTGGCCGTTCGCGGTACGCTCTTTGATGTCTTCAATGATCGCCTGAATTTTTTCCGCTTCGGTCATGTAGACCAGATCCGGCATATCCTTACGGATCATCGGACGGTTGGTCGGAACCACAACGGTATCCAGCTTATAGATGGAGCTGAATTCGAACGCTTCGGTATCCGCTGTACCGGTCATACCGGCCAGTTTCTCATACAGACGGAAGTAGTTCTGGAAGGTGATGGATGCCAGCGTCTGGTTCTCGTTCTGGATTTCCACGCCTTCTTTCGCTTCCACAGCCTGGTGCAGACCGTCGGACCAGCGGCGACCCTGCATGGTACGACCGGTGTGTTCGTCAACGATGATCACTTCGCCATCTTTAACGATGTAATCCACGTCGCGGGTAAACAGCGCGTGCGCGCGCAGCGCGGCGGTTACGTGATGCATCAGCATGATGTTGCCCGGAGAGTACAGGGACTCGCCTTCATCCATAATGCCTTCTTTCACCAGCAGTTCTTCGATCAGCACCAGACCGCGTTCCGTCAGGTTGACCTGACGCGCTTTCTCATCAACGGAGAAGTGGCCTTCGCCCTGGAAGGTATCAGAGTCTTCTTTCTCCTGGCGAATCAGGTGCGGGATGATCTTGTTTACTTTCTTGTACATTTCCGAGCTGTCTTCAGCCGGGCCGGAAATGATCAGCGGCGTACGCGCTTCATCGATCAGGATGGAGTCGACCTCATCCACCAGCGCATAGTGCAGCTTACGCTGTACGCGCTCTTCCGGGCTGAACGCCATGTTATCGCGCAGGTAGTCAAAGCCGTATTCGTTGTTGGTGCCGTAAGTGATGTCGGCGGCGTAAGCTTCACGTTTTGCTGGGGCAGGCATGCCCGGCAGGTTAATACCGACGCTCATCCCGAGGAATTCAAACAGCGGGCGGTTGTTTTCAGCATCACGTTGCGCCAGATAGTCGTTCACTGTGACGACGTGTACGCCCTTACCGCTTAATGCGTTCAGGTAAGCAGGCAGCGTTGCGGTCAGGGTTTTACCTTCACCGGTACGCATTTCCGCGATACAGCGATCGTTCAGCACCATACCGCCCAGCAACTGGACGTCAAAGTGACGCATGCCGAATACGCGCTTACTCGCTTCACGAACCACAGCGAACGCTTCCGGGATCAGGCTTTCAACGCTTTCGCCTTTCTCCAGACGCGCGCGAAACTCTGCCGTTTTCCCTTTCAGTTCGTCATCAGAGAGTTTTTCCATCTCCGGTTCCATGGCATTGATGATGCCGACCGCTTTACGCATACGACGCAAGGTACGATCGTTACGACTACCGAATACTTTGGTTAACAATTTGATTAGCATAATAAAATCTCAAACGCCCCGCGATGCGGAGTCTCTATAATTAATTGAAGGTTTTTTGTTTTTAGCTGAGGCGTTGAGGGCCAGCGCGGATTCCCTGCGCCTGACTTATCCAGGCGGGAACGCTAAATGAGGCCTGAGGCGTAAAGTGCGCACGGGCGACGCGACGTACAATCGTTGGCGGTGTGCCTTCCTGCGTCAGCATCGCGCTGAGCGTGTTCAGTAACGCAATATGGTGCGCCTGAAGTGGCGAAGACTCTTCAGCAACCGGCAGCGTTTGCGGCGCCATGGCAAAAGAGAGATGGCGGATAACCGTGCGAATCGCATGCTGATGCCAGTAGTCGACGGTAAAATTCGGGCGGCGGTTACTCGCCTCCAGCAGCGCGAGCTGGCTGAAGTTAACCTTAGCGGATTGATCGTGATTACTGGCGGTCGCTTTCGCCGGCGTATTAGGCTCGGCTGCGTTACTGAGAGCGGGCAGACCAAAGCTAGCCGCGACCATCCCCAATAAGAGATGCGGCCAGAAGTACCGTCTACCTAACTGTCGCCAGCGCGTCAGTATTCCACTCACGTCATTGCCACCCTGATATGCCCGGCATGTGGGCTTACGAATTCAAAACGTTTTTTGCGCACAAATCTTACCATTAAAGCGTACGCTCTACAGCAGTAATGACATGGCGCTGAGGATAAAAATGCTTAAGAAAGCAGCGAACGCACTGTATTTCGGTTCAGCGGCAGAGAAAAAGGCGAAGGCAAACGCCGGACGGAAGAGATAAAAAAACGACTGGCTTACCTGGCCGGAGAGGGTGCCAGATTAACCAGTCGAATTTATGCGACAGGTATACACTTCATCCTTCAAGCTGCCTCTTTGTTGGCTGCCTTCTCTCACCCCAGTCACGTACTGGTCGTACGTTCCTGGGAATTTGCTCAGTTGCCATCTTGATGCAACTTGAAGATTTTGTGTATAGCTATTATGCCAGTACAGTCGAAGGCGCTTTGAAAGCCAACGGCAGTTCTGCGTCGTCCTGGAAGGTCACATATTCCCAGGCTTCCTGTTTCGCCAGGACAGCCTGCAACAGTTTGTTATTCAATGCGTGACCGGACTTATACGCGGTAAACGCACCAATAATGTTGTGACCGCACATGAACAAGTCACCGATCGCGTCGAGCATTTTGTGACGAACAAATTCGTCTTCAAAACGCAGGCCGTCTTCGTTCAGTACGCGATAATCGTCAACAACGATGGCACAATCGAAGCTGCCGCCCAGGCACAGGCCACGGGACTGCAAATATTCGATATCACGCATGAAACCGAAGGTACGCGCACGGCTGATCTGGCGCATGAATGCATCCGCAGAGAAGTTCATCGCATAGCGCTGGCTGCTGGAATCAATCGCCGGATGGTTAAAGTCGATGGTGAAATCCAACGTAAAACCATTGTACGGCTTAAATTCAGCCCACTTATCGCCATCTTCGACGCGAACCGTCTCTTTGATGCGTACAAATTTTTTGGCGCAGTTCAGCTCATCAATACCCGCATCAAGCAGCAGGTAGACAAACGGAGCAGCACTGCCATCCATGATCGGGATTTCCGGCGCATCGACTTCGATAACGATATTATCGATACCCAGCCCCGCCAGAGCAGCGTTAAGGTGCTCTACGGTTGAAATCCGTACATCATGCTCGTTGACCAGACACGTACAGAGCATGGTATCACGCACAGATTTGGCATCGGCCGGGAAATCTACCGGTGGATTCAAGTCGGTGCGACGATAGATGACCCCGGTGTTGGCCGGCGCAGGGCGTAAGGTCAGGGTGACTTTCTTGCCGGTATGTAAACCGACACCTGTCGCCTGAACGATACGTTTAAGTGTCCTTTGTTTGATCATCGTATAATCTCGCCAAATTACCTATCCAACCGAAGTGTACTATACATTCGGTGGGCCAGTTTAGCACAAAGAGCCGTGAATCCCAAATTCCAGCCAATTCTTAATCGGCTTGCTTACGCAGGAACGCAGGGATATCCAGATAATCCGGTTCTTTTGCCGTTTGCGGCGTATTGTCGTTCACCACTTTTGCGACCGGCTTCTGCTCTTGCGTCAGCGGCGCCATGCCGTGCTGCTGGTAACGATCCATCACCGGCTGCTGTACCTGTTTGTTGGTCACCAGGGTGATTTCAGGACGCTTGTCCATACCAATACCGGTTGCCACAACGGTGACGCGCAGTTCGTCGTTCATATCCGGGTCCAGAGAAGTACCGATAACCACGGTCGCGTTATCCGACGCAAAAGCACGGATGGTGTTACCAACGGTTTCGAACTCATCCAGACGCAGGTCGAAGCCCGCAGTGATGTTAACCAGCACGCCGCGCGCGCCAGACAGATCGATATCTTCCAGCAGCGGAGAAGAGATCGCCATTTCTGCCGCTTCTTCCGCACGGTCTTCACCGCTTGCCACGCCAGAGCCCATCATCGCGTAGCCCATTTCGGACATCACGGTGCGCACGTCTGCAAAGTCGACGTTCATCAGACCCGGGCGGGTAATCAGCTCAGCGATACCCTGAACCGCGCCTTTCAGCACGTCGTTCGCCGCGCCAAACGCATCCAGCAGGGAGATACCGCGCCCCAGCACTTTCAGCAGTTTGTCGTTCGGGATGGTGATCAGCGAGTCCACATGTTTGGACAGCTCAGTAATACCCTGCTCCGCAAATGCCATGCGCTTCTTGCCTTCGAAGTTGAAAGGCTTCGTCACCACGGCAACGGTCAGGATACCTAAATCTTTTGCCACTTCCGCAACCACTGGCGCTGCACCGGTACCGGTACCGCCGCCCATGCCTGCTGCGATAAACACCATGTCTGCGCCGTCAAGCGCTGCACGCAGTGCTTCACGATCTTCGTCCGCCGCATTGCGACCGACTTCCGGGTTTGCACCCGCGCCCAGACCTTTGGTGATGCCGCTACCAATCTGAATGGTCTGCCCAACCGCAGTCTTACGCAACGCCTGAGCGTCGGTATTCACCGCGAAGAATTCAACACCTTCGATGCGCTCGCGCACCATGTGTTCAACGGCATTACCGCCGCCGCCACCGACGCCGATGACTTTAATCACCGCGTCGTTGGTCAGTTCCATAGGTTCAAACATAGTTTCTCTCCGTTTTGTGCCTGTCGCCTGAGACCGTTAATAGTCGCCGGTCTCATAAAAATTAAAACTCTTTTCGCAGCCAGCTATTAAGTCGCTTGATCCACGAGCCAACTGATGCCGTAACACGTTTTTCCACTTCCGCTTCGCCACTTAAGTGGGACTCTTTCCCGTAGTGAAGCAGCCCCACCGCCGTTGAGTAGTACGGCTCCTGGGCATAATCCGTCAGTCCGGTAATATTCAGCGGCGCGCCAATACGCACTTGCGTATGGAACACGCGCTGAGCACAGGCAGCAAGACCTTCAATTTGCGCCGCGCCGCCGGTTAATACAATCCCCGCCGCCAGATGATGTTTCACACCCTGCTGGCGAAGCTGTTCCTGTAATTGCAAAATCTCTTCGTTGACCAGGTTGAGCAGCTCGGTGTAACGCGGCTCAATCACCTCCGCAAGCGTCTGACGTTGCAGACTACGCGGCGGACGACCGCCCACGCTCGGCACTTCAACGCTTTCGTCTTTGCCGACGATAGAGCCCAGCGCGCAGCCGTGACGCACTTTGATGGCTTCAGCATCGCTCGGCGGCGTACCGAAGGCATACGCGATATCGCTGGTCACGACATTCCCTGCGTAAGGGATTACCTTGGTATGGCGCAACGCCCCGCCAGTATAAACGGCGATATCCATTGTACCACCACCGATATCAACCACGCAGACGCCCAGTTCACGTTCATCTTCCGTTAAAACGGAGTAACTGGCCGCTAACCCGGCAAATATGAGTTGGTCAACTTTCAAGCCACAACGTTCCACCGCTTTAACGATGTTTTTTGCCATGTCGTTGTGGCATGTGATCAAGTGCACTTTTGCCTGCATACGCACGCCGGAAAGGCCAACCGGATTCTTAATGCCTTCCTGGTAATCGATCGCATATTCCTGCGGAATGACATGCAGTACACGATGCTCATCACGCACGCGCACCGACTTCGCGGTATGCACGACGTTTTCCACATCTTCCTGCGTCACTTCTTCTTCGGAGATCGGCACCATACCAATTTCATTCTGACAGCTAATGTGCTTGCCAGAAAGCGCCAGATACACCGAGGAGATCTGGCAATCCGCCATCAGCTCCGCCTGGTCAATGGCGCGCTGTACGCACTTCACCACTGACTCGAGGTCGTTCACCCCGCCTTTATCCATACCTCGCGACGGGCAACTGCCCACGCCAATGATATTGACCATACCGTCGGGCAGAACTTCCCCTACTAAAGCGGCAACCTTCGCGGTGCCAATCTCCAGTCCTACTACCAGTTTTCTGTCCGTCGCCTTGATCATTGTTGTTCTGCCTGTGCCTGATTCTGTTGCTGATTAGATTCCTCTGGAGGTAAGGGTGCCCACCCTACTGCCGCCCCCGAGTCATAACGCAAATCAACGTAGCTTATCCGTTTGCCATCGGTTTGCGCCTGCTGCTGTAAAACCGGATAAAGTTCTACAAAGCGAGCCAAACGTTTCATCGTATCGCCCCTGCCGAGGTTGAGCTTAATATCGTTATTCAGCGTCAACTGCCAGGAACGACGCGCGGTCATTGCCGCTTCCTTCAGGGTGAATCTGTCCTTAGCCAGCACCTGCCCCATATCGCGATACCCCTGCAACACTTCACTCGCGCTGCCTTCCGGGCCATACAACATGGGTAATACCTGTTTACTGGTTCGCTCTGCCGGTACGCTGAAGGTATTGCCTTCGGCATCAACCATATGCTGATCATTCCAACGCGCAATCGGCACATATTCAACCAGATGAATCTTCAATTCATCAGGCCATTGCTTTCTGACGCTGGCCTGTTTAATCCACGGTAAACGCTCTATCTGGCTCTGGATAATGTTCACATCCTGAGTCATAAACGTACCCGGCGCGCCCAACGCCAGAATCGACTGGCGGATGTCATCATTGCGCGTGTAATGCCGTTCGCCGGTCAACACCAGTTTCGACAACGGCAAACGCTGCGCGTCTTCCATCCAGCCCAACACAACCCAGCCGCTGACAAACACGGTGCAGAGCACCGTCAGCAGGAACAGTATTCCTGCAAGACGCGTTCCATTATTGCGCCGTGAAGAAGACACCTCTTCATCACTGTTTCGCGTGTTCAGCGCAGCCTGCGACATATCAGTCCGCCAACTCCAGAATTCGTACCACCAACTGCGAGAAGCTCATGCCCGCCTGACGCGCCGCCATCGGCACCAGACTGTGGCTGGTCATACCCGGCGAGGTATTCGCTTCCAGCAGATAAAACTGGCCATCGCTGTCCAGCATGACGTCGATGCGGCCCCATCCTTTGCAACCCAACGCGGTCCACGCTTTCAGGACCAATGTCTGCAAAATAGCCTCTTGTTCCTCTTCCAGACCTGCCGGGCAGAAATATTGTGTCTCATCAGAGAGATACTTCGCCTCATAATCATAGAAGGTTCCGGCGGGTTGGATACGAATTGACGGTAAAATTTCTTCACCGAGTATCGCAACCGTAAATTCCGGGCCACTGAGCCATTTCTCAATCAGTACTTCTTCATCATGCTGAAAAGCCAATGCTAATGCTGCCTGCAAAGCATTTTCTTCTACCACTTTCGACATGCCGACGCTGGAACCTTCACGGCTCGGCTTCACAATCAGCGGCAAACCCAGCGCAGAAATTCGCGTTAGTGCGTCGTCGCTAAGCCCTTTTTCAAACTCAGCGCGCGTCAATGCCACCCACAGCGCAACCGGTAATCCGGCGCCCTGCCACAACAATTTGCTGCGCAGTTTATCCATTGAGATTGCTGAAGCCATCACCCCGCTGCCGGTATAGGGCAGGCCAATCAGATCCAGCATCCCTTGCAGCGTGCCATCTTCGCCGCCGCGACCATGCAACGCAATAAACACCTTCTGAAAACCCATTGATTTCAGCAGGGTGACATCAACCTCTTTCGGATCGATCGGATGCGCATCCACGCCGCCTTCGCGTAACCCGGCCAGCACTGCCGCGCCGGAATTCAGCGAAACATCACGTTCGGCGGAGGTTCCACCCAACAGGACCGCGATTTTATCAGCCATGTTGCTCCTCCTCCTGGGTTTGCGGCTTCAGTTTAATTTCAGCTAAGGTGCGCGCAATTTTGCCGATATTTCCCGCGCCTTGCACCAAAATCAAATCATTACCGGTTAATACCGGCGCCAGCATTTGCGCAACCTGCGCCGGATCGGAGACCAGAATCGGGTCAATTTTACCGCGACCGCGAATCGTACGGCACAGCGAACGGCTGTCCGCTCCCGGAATTGGCGCTTCGCCTGCGGCGTAAACATCCAGCATTAACAGCGCGTCAACCTGCGTCAGCACGTTGGCGAAATCGTCGTACAGATCGCGCGTACGCGTGAAGCGGTGCGGCTGGAAAACCATCACCAGATTTTTATCCGGCCAGCCTGCACGCGCGGCTTTAATGGTGGCGTCGACTTCCGTTGGATGATGGCCGTAATCATCGACCAGCATCGCCGTCCCTGCTTTACCGTTTACCGGCTCAAGCGGGAATTCGCCGAGGAAATCGAAGCGACGCCCGGTACCCTGGAAGCTTTCCAGCGCGCGCAGAATCGCCTCGTCGTCAATCCCCTCTTCGGTCGCCACCGCCACGGCAGCCGCCGCGTTCAGCGCATTGTGGCGGCCCGGCGCATTCAGCGTCACCTGCATTGCAGGTTTATCCTGACGCAGCAGCGTAAAATGCCCCTGCGGCCCAACCTGCTGGTACTCTTCCACACGCACGTCAGCGTCGTCGCTAAAACCATACGTTGTGGTCTGACGGCCCACGCGCGGCAGCAGCTCGCGGATCACCGGATCGTCAACACACATCACTGCACGACCATAAAACGGCAAATTGTGCAGGAAATTAATAAAGGTCTGCTTCAAATTTTCGAAGTCGCCCTGGTAAGTATCCATATGGTCGGCTTCAATATTGGTGACAATCGCCACCATCGGTTGCAGATGCAGGAACGACGCATCGCTCTCATCCGCTTCCGCAATCAGATAACGGCTGTGGCCTAAACGCGCATGCACGCCCGCCGCTTTCACCAGCCCACCGTTGACGAAGGTCGGGTCCAGCCCCGCTTCCGCGTAAATGCTGGAGACCATCGCGGTGGTCGTTGTTTTACCGTGCGTCCCGGCAATGGCGATGCCGTGACGAAAACGCATTAACTCCGCCAGCATCTCCGCGCGGCGGATCACCGGAATACGCGCTTCATGCGCCGCGACAATCTCCGGGTTATCCGCAGAGATCGCGCTGGAAACCACCACCACGCTCGCATCGCGCACGTTTTCCGGGCGATGATTAAAGAAAATGGTGGCGCCGAGGTTCGCCAGTTGCTGCGTAACCGGATTCGGCGCTAAATCAGAACCACTGATCTGATACCCTTCATTGGCCAGAACTTCGGCAATACCGCCCATACCGGCACCACCGATGCCGACAAAGTGGATGTGCCGAACGCGACGCATTTCGGGCACGATAGAACGCAGTTTTGCCAGTTGTTGTGTATTCATTCTTTACGCCATTCACTTCTCAATTCATGCGGTGCAAAAGGCACCGCCACAATTACGCCCGGGCAGCCCGGCTCACTTCATTTGCAACACGCTCGGTGGCATCTGGAATAGATGCAGCGCGGGCACGTTCTGCCATGGTTAATAACGTTTCTCGCGACCACCCGGCCAGGGTGCTGGCGACGGCATCCACAGTAAACTGCGGCTGCTCAAAAATTTTGGCGGCCCCCGCTTTCTCCAGCGGCAGGGCATTCCAGTACTGCTGCCGGTCTTTATGCTGAAACGGCACAAACAGCGCGGGCAAACCGGCGGCGGCGATTTCACTCACCGTTAACGCGCCAGAGCGGCAAACGACAACATCCGCCCACGCATAGGCTGCGGCCATGTCATCAATAAATTCCGTCACCTTATGCTGCGGTTGCCCCGCCCCGGCATAAGCCTGCTCTACGGTCTGCTGCGCGCCTTTACCGCTTTGATGCCAGATAGTGACCGTATCGCCCAGTTTTGCCGCAACCTGCGGCAGCGTCTGGTTCAATACCCGCGCCCCCTGAGAGCCGCCCACCACCAGCACGCGAATCGGCCCTTCACGTCCGGCCAGGCGTTCTTGCGGCAAGGGGAGCGCCAGTACGTCAGTACGTACCGGGTTTCCGACCACGTCCGCTTTCGGAAACGCGCCGGGAAAAGCCTGCATCACCGTCGTGGCGATTTTCGCCAGCCACTTATTGGTCAACCCTGCAATGCCGTTTTGCTCATGCAGCACAACCGGAATACCCAGCGACCACGCCGCCAGACCGCCGGGGCCAGAGACATAGCCGCCCATGCCGAGCACCACATCAGGCTTAAACTGCTTCATGATCGCCCGCGCCTGGCGCCAGGCGTTAAAAATACGCAGCGGTGCCGCCAGCAGCGCTTTCACGCCTTTTCCGCGCAAACCGGAAATGCGAATGAAATCAATCTCAATGCCATGCTTCGGCACTAAATCCGCTTCCATACGATCGGCGGTTCCGAGCCAGCGTACTTGCCAGCCCTGGTCCATTAAATGGTGCGCGACGGCCAGTCCTGGGAACACATGTCCGCCAGTACCGCCCGCCATCACCATTAACCGCTTCGGTTGACCACTCATCGTGAACCTCGTGTAAACGCCTGCGCTTTTTCCAGACGCGTTTCATAATCAATACGTAACAAAAACATGATGGCCGTCGACATGATCAGCAAACTGGAACCACCATAACTGATCAGCGGCAGCGTCAGACCCTTCGTTGGCAGCATGCCTGCCGCCGCGCCGACGTTGACCAGCGCCTGGAAGCTGAACCAGATTCCAATCGAGCAGGCCAGGAATCCTGAAAAACGGTGATCAATCTCCAGCGCCTTACGGCCAATCGACATCGCGCGAAAAGCGACGAAGAATACCATTAAAAGCGCCAGTACCACACCGATATAACCCAGTTCTTCCCCAATAATGGCGAAGATGAAGTCAGTATGCGCTTCCGGCAGATACTCCAGTTTTTGTACCGAGTTCCCCAGTCCCTGCCCCCACATCTCACCACGGCCAAATGCCATCAGGGATTGCGTCAGCTGGTAGCCGCTGCCAAACGGATCTTCCCAGGGGTTCCAGAAAGAGGTCACACGGCGAATACGATACGGTTCGGCGAGGATCAGCAGGATCACTGCCGATATCCCCATGCCGATGATGGCAATGAACTGCCATAACTTCGCCCCGGCGAGAAACAGCATCGCCAGCGTGGTAACGAACAGCACCACCACCGTCCCGAGATCGGGCTGCGCCAGCAGCAAAATCGCCAGCACCAGAATCACGCCCATCGGTTTTAAGAAGCCGCGCAGGTTATTACGCACTTCATCAACTTTGCGCACCAGATAGTTGGCGAGGTAGCAGAACAGCGACAGTTTGGTAAATTCCGCAGGCTGAATACGCAGCGGCCCCAGCGCAATCCAACGCGATGCCCCGTTAACTGAGCTACCCACCACCAGCACGATCAACAACATGATGATCGACGCGATCAGCATCGTGGTGCTGTACTTTTGCCAGAACTCCATCGGTAAACGCAGCGTGATCATCGCCAGGCAAAACGCCAGGAGTATGTACAGCGCGTCACGCTTGGCAAACAGGAAAGGATCGTTCGCCAGACGTTGTCCGACAGGCATTGACGCCGACGTCACCATGATGAAACCGATCGCCGCCAGGCCAAATGTCAGCCAGAGCAACGTGCGGTCGTACATGATCAGGCTATCGTCGTCTTTATCGCGCGACGCCATCACCCAGCCTTTAAGCGCCGTAAAGACCCATACCAGGATTCCAAATCCCGGCAGGCGCGGCATTCTCAGGCGAGGGAGAGATAAACGCATCAACCTAACTCCTTCGCCAGACGGGTAAAGACATCGCCCCGTTGCTCAAAATTCTTAAACTGATCGAGGCTGGCGCAGGCCGGAGACAGCAGGACCATATCGCCCGGTTGCAAACGCGGCGCCAGCAGACGCATCGCCTCTTCCATCGTCTCAGTTTGTTCTGCGATTTCCGGGCGCAGCGCCGCCAGCTGCGCGCCATCACGACCAAAGCAGTACAGGCGAACGCGATCGCCGCCCAGGTAACGGGTGAGCGAAGAGAAATCCGCCGATTTACCATCGCCGCCGAGCAGCAGGTGCAGCGTACCGTCTACGTGCAGGCCATTCAGCGCCGCTTCCGTGCTGCCTACGTTGGTGGCTTTGGAGTCGTTAATCCAGCGCACGCCGTTATGCTCCAGCGCCAGCTGGAAGCGATGCGCCAGACCGGTAAAGGTCGTCAACGCTTTCAGGCTGCTGGCGCGCGGTAAACCCGCCGCATCGGCCAGCGCCAGCGCCGCCAGCGCATTGGTGTAGTTGTGCTGGCCGGAAAGCTTCATCTCTTTCACGTTCAACACTTTTTCACCCTTCACCCGCAGCCAGGTCTCGCCCTGCTGGCGATTGAGGTGATAATCCCCCATGTTGACGCCAAAACTGACGCAACGCGCATCCGCGCCGCGTACCGGCATGGTCAGCGCGTCATCGGCATTCACCACGCAAACTTTCGCATTCTCATACACGCGCAGTTTTGCCGCGCGATACTGTTGCAGACCAAACGGATATCGGTCCATATGGTCTTCGGTAACGTTCAGGATGGTTGCGGCAACGGCCTGTAGGCTGGATGTCGTTTCCAGCTGGAAGCTGGAAAGCTCCAGTACGTACAGCTCGCGAGCGGCGTCCAGCAGCATCAACGCAGGCAGACCGATGTTACCGCCAACGCCCACGTTCACGCCCGCCGCTTTCGCCATCTCGCCTACCAGCGTGGTCACGGTGCTTTTACCGTTCGATCCGGTGATCGCCACGATCGGCGCCTGCGCTTCGCGACAGAACAGTTCGATATCACCGACAATCTCAATACCCGCATCGGCGGCAGCGCTCAGTGAAGGGTGCGCCAGAGCAATACCAGGGCTGGCGACGATCAGATCCGCCGCCAGTAGCCAGTCATCATTCAGGCTGCCGACGTGACGCTCTACCGCTTCCGGTAATTTGTCCAGACCCGGCGGCGTCGCACGGGTATCCATTACGCGCGGCGTTACGCCGCGCGCCAGGAAAAAGTCCACGCAGGAAAGTCCGGTCAATCCCAGACCAATAATGACGACTTTTTTACCCTGGTAATCAGCCATGATTAACGTACCTTCAGCGTTGCCAGGCCAATCAGGACCAGCATCAGCGAAATAATCCAGAAGCGCACGATAACGCGCGGCTCCGGCCAGCCTTTCAGTTCATAGTGATGATGAATCGGCGCCATGCGGAAGATGCGCTGCCCGCGCAATTTAAAGGAACCGACCTGCAAAATGACTGACAGGGTTTCCACCACAAACACGCCGCCCATAATCACCAGCAAAAACTCCTGACGCAGCAGCACCGCGATGATGCCCAGCGCGCCGCCCAGCGCCAGCGACCCGACGTCTCCCATAAAGACCTGCGCCGGATAGGTGTTAAACCACAGGAAGCCTAAGCCCGCGCCGACAATCGCCGTACAGACAATCACCAGTTCACCGGCATGGCGTAAGTACGGAATATGCAGGTAGTTGGCGAAGTTCATGTTGCCGGTTGCCCACGCCACCAGCGCAAAACCGGCGGCGACGAATACGGTCGGCATAATCGCCAGGCCGTCCAGGCCATCGGTCAGGTTAACCGCGTTGCCCGTTCCGACGATCACGAAGTACGCCAGCAGCACGTAGAACAGACCCAGTTGCGGCATCACGTCTTTAAAGAACGGCACCACCAGTTCGGTGGCCGGCGTGTCTTTCCCCGCCAGATACAGCGCGAACGCCACGCCCAGCGCAATCACCGACATCCAGAAATATTTCCAGCGAGCGATCAGCCCTTTGGTGTCTTTACGCACCACTTTGCGGTAATCATCGACAAAACCAATAATGCCGTAGCCCACCAGCACCACCAGCACGCACCAGACGTACGGGTTAGACGGGTAAGCCCACAGCAGGACGGAGACCACAATCGCCGTCAGAATCATAATGCCGCCCATTGTTGGCGTACCGCGCTTGCTAAAGTGCGATTCCGGGCCGTCATTACGCACGACCTGGCCAAAAGACAATTTTTGTAAGCGGGCAATCATACGCGGGCCCATCCACAAGGAGATGAACAGCGCGGTCAGCAGGCTGACGATGGCGCGAAACGTCAGATAGGAAAAGACGTTAAAGCCGGAATAATATTTGACCAAATGTTCGGCCAGCCAAACTAACATGTTCCATTCTCCTGTAATGCGCGTACTACCTCTTCCATGGCGGCACTACGTGAACCCTTCACTAAAATGGTAATAATCTGATGCTCCGCAATCAGCGTGTTAAGACGCGCGACCAGAGCCGATTTATCCGCAAAATGTTCGCCAACGCCGCTGGCATTGCCGATCGCCTGACTCAGTTTTCCTGTACTCAGCACGCTGTCGATACCCGCCGCTTTTGCCGCTTCACCGACCTGAACATGGCATGCTTCGCTTTCCGCGCCCAGCTCCGCCATATCGCCGACCACCAGCACCCGGTAGCCCGGCATTTCAGACAGCACCTGCACAGCGGCGGTCATCGAACCGACGTTGGCGTTATAGGAGTCATCAAGTAACAGCTGGTTGTCATTCAACTGGATGGGGAACAGGCGCCCCGGCACGGCTTTCAGGTTCGCCAGACCGGTTTTAATGGCGTCAAGGGTCGCCCCTACCGCCATCGACAGCGCAGTCGCCGCCAGCGCGTTCGCAATATTGTGACGACCAGGCAGCGGCAGCAGGACGTCAATGTCGCCCGTCGGCGTTTGCAGCGTGAATTCCGTACCGTGCGAGGTCACATGGATATTGGTCGCGGTAAAATCGCTGTTGGCGGCATTCGGTGAAAAACGCCACACTTTGCGATCGCCAATAATGCCCTGCCAGTTCAGCCAGTCGTTGTTATCGGCGTTCATAATGGCGATCCCATTCACCGGCAAGCCGGTATAGATTTCGCCTTTCGCTTTCGCCACGCCCGCCAGCGAACCGAATCCTTCCAGGTGCGCTGCCGCCAGATTATTAACCAGTGCCGCTTCAGGACGCGTCAGGCCGACGGTCCAGGCAATTTCGCCCTGGTGATTGGCGCCTAACTCAATGACGGCATAGTCATAATCGTTGTTTAACCGCAGCAACGTCATCGGTACGCCGATATCGTTATTCAGGTTGCCCGCGGTGTATAAGGTGTTGCCACACTGACTCAGAATGGCGGCGGTCATCTCTTTAACGGATGTTTTGCCGGAGGAGCCGGTTAACGCCACTACGCGGGCGGGAACCTGCGCCCGAACCCATGCGGCCAGTTCGCCGAAGGCCAGCCGCGTATCTTTGACAATCAGCTGCGGCAGATCGCAATCCAGCGGGCGACTCACCAGCAGCGCACCGGCGCCGCCCGCTTTCGCGTTATCCGCAAAATCGTGGGCGTCGAAACGCTCGCCTTTCAGCGCCACAAACAGGCAGCCCGGCGTCACCTTACGCGTATCAGTCGTGACCGCGTCAATCGTCAGGTCGGCGCCCTGTAATTCGCCGTGCAGAATACCGGCCAGTTGGCTGAGCGTTACGCTAATCATGCGATCACCCCCAGCAGACGCGCAGCCGTCACGCGGTCGGAGTAATCAAGGCGTTGAGTACCGACAATCTGGTAATCCTCATGCCCTTTACCCGCGACCAGAACCACGTCGTTTTCTTTCGCCTGCATAATGGCGCAGGTCACCGCCTCTGCGCGGCCTTCCATCACTTTCGCGTGCCCGGCATCCAGCATACCCGTCAGAATGTCGTTGATGATCGCGCGCGGCTCTTCGGTGCGTGGGTTATCGTCCGTCACGACCACCACGTCCGCGAACTCTTCGGCAATCGCCCCCATCAGCGGACGTTTACCTTTATCGCGATCGCCACCGCAGCCAAAGACGCACCACAGTTGACCAGTACAGTGCAACCGCGCAGCCTGCAACGCTTTTTCCAGCGCATCCGGCGTGTGGGCGTAATCGACCACCACCGTAGTTTTGCCCGGTGCGCTGAACACCTCCATCCGCCCGCAAACCGGTTGCAGTCGGGGGGCGGTTTTCAGCAGATCCGCCAGGGGGTAGCCAAGCGCCAGCAACGTTGCCAGCGCCAGCAGCAGGTTGCTGACGTTAAACGCACCCATCAGACGGCTTTCAACCTCGCCTTCGCCCCAACTGGAGTCGAAACGGATCGTCGCGCCGCTATCGTGGTACTTCACCTCAACCGCTTTCAGCCAACGTCCGTGGCAGTTCGGGTTGATATGATCCTCCATCGAGACCGCAACGGCATCCGGCAACCTCACCAGCCATCGGCGTCCGACTTCATCATCGGCATTGACGATAGCCTCGCCGTAATGGTGCGTTGAATAGAGCATCCATTTCGCCGCTTCGTAATGTTCCATGTCACCGTGATAATCAAGGTGATCGCGGCTTAAATTCGTGAAAACAGAGGCGGCAAATTTCAGCGCGGCGACCCGGTGCTGCACCAGACCGTGGGAAGAGACTTCCATTGCACCGAATGTTGCGCCCTGCTCAACCAGACCGGCCAGCACATGCTGTACGTCAACGGCGGAACCGGTTGTGTTCTCCGTCGGGATCACTTTGCCCAACAGACCATTACCCACCGTTCCCATTACCGCGCTGGTTTCGCCAAGCAGTTGGCTCCACTGCGCCAGCAGTTGCGTGGTGGTGGTTTTTCCGTTCGTTCCGGTCACGCCGACCAGACGCATATGTTCAGATGGCTCGTGGTAGAAGCGGCCCGCCAGTGCAGATAAACGCTCGTTGAGCTGGCTCAGATAGATAACCGGCACACCGTGCATTTCACGGATTTCCCCGTCGGTCGCCTCATCTTTGGCCTCTGCAATAATGGCAGCCACACCTTGCGCTATCGCCTGCGGGATATATCGACGCCCGTCCGCCTGATGACCCACCACTGCCACAAAGAGATCGCCCGATGCAGCCACACGGCTGTCGAGTGTCATCTCCCGCAGTGCTCGCTCCGGTGCGCCAGGCACCCACGGAGCGAGAAGGTCGCGCAAATTACGATCTGCCACCTGTTCCCTCGCCTTGGTTAATTACAAATTCACTTTTTTCGCCCGTTGCCAGCGCATCCGGTTCGATGTTCATGGTGCGCAGTACGCCGCCCATAATGGCACCGAATACCGGCGCGGAAACGGCGCCGCCGTAGTATTTACCCGCCTGCGGATCGTTGATAACAACCACCAGCGCGAAGCGCGGCTGACTCGCAGGCGCAACGCCTGCGGTATAAGCAATGTATTTGTTGATGTAGCGGCCATCCGGCCCCACTTTTTTCGCCGTACCGGTTTTAATGGCGATGCGATAACCTTTGATCGCCGCCTTCACGCCGCCGCCGCCCGGCAGCGCCACGCTTTCCATCATGTGGACGACGGTACGAACGGTCGCTTCCGGGAAGACGCGCTCGCCCGGTACAGGAGGATCAACTTTGGTAATCGACAGCGGACGATAGACGCCGTAGCTGCCAATCGTTGCGTAGACTCGCGCTAACTGTAACGGGGTTACCATTAGCCCATAGCCGAAAGAGAAGGTGGCCCTCTCTATGTCAGACCACCGTTGTTTTTGAGGATATAAGCCACTGCGTTCTCCGACCAACCCCAAATTGGTCGCCTTTCCTAGCCCAAAACGTGAGTAAGTATCTACTAACGCTGAGGACGGCATCGCTAACGCCAGCTTAGAAACGCCGACGTTACTCGACTTCTGTAAAACCCCGGTCAGGGTCAATTCGCTGTAACGCGCCACGTCTTTGATTTCGTGACCATTAATTCGATATGGCACCGTGTTCAGCACGGTGTTTTCACGCACGACCCCGCGCTGTAACGCGGTCATCACCACCATCGGTTTGACGGTTGAACCGGGTTCAAACACGTCCGTGATGGTGCGGTTACGCATAGCGTCTTTCGGCGTACCGGTCAGGTTATTCGGGTTGTAGGACGGGCTGTTCGCCATTGCCAGCACTTCGCCAGTATTGACATCCACCAGCACGGCGCTGCCTGACTCCGCTTTGTTGAAGGCCACGGCGTTGTTCAGTTCGCGATAGACCAACGCTTGCAGACGCTCATCAATGCTCAGCGCCAGATTGTGCGCGGCCTGGCTGTCGGTAGAAGAGATATCTTCAATAACCCGGCCATAGCGGTCTTTACGTACAATACGTTCACCAGGCTGGCCGGTCAGCCATTTATCAAAACTCTTCTCAACCCCTTCGATCCCCTGGCTGTCAACGTTGGTAAAACCGATAAGGTGAGCGGTCACTTCCCCGGAAGGATAGTAACGGCGGGACTCTTCGCGCAGATGAATGCCTGGCAGCTTCAGTTTTTTGATGTAGTCGCCGAGATCCGGGTTAACCTGACGCGCCAGATAAATAAAGCGGCCTTTCGGGTTCGCATTAACACGAGCCGCCAGTTGGTCGAGCGGCATTTTCAGCGCGTCTGCCAGCGCTTTCCAGCGGTTGTCCAGCGTGATCCCGCCTGCATCATGCAGCTCTTTCGGGTCCGCCCAGATGGCTTTTACCGGCACGCTCACCGCCAGTGGGCGACCAGAGCGGTCGGTGATCATGCCGCGAGAGGTGGAGACTTCCTGTACACGCAAAGAGCGCATGTCGCCCTGACGCACTAACATGTCAGGCGCAATAATTTGCAGCCAGGCCACGCGCCCCAGCAGGAAACCCAGCGCCAGCAGAATACAGCCGCACAGCAACGCAAAACGCCAACTGACAAAGTTGGCTTGTTCTTCCTGGCGTTTTGGTTTGAGCGTCTTTGCCGCTGCTTTCATGCGTCGCGTTTATCCTTATTTTTGCACTACGATATTTTCTTGTGAGGGATCGACATGCTGCATCTGCAACTTTTCCGTTGCGATCCGTTCTACCCGGCTATGATCGCCGAGCGCGTTTTCTTCAAGAATCAGGTTGCGCCATTCGATATCCAGCGCATCACGCTCCAGCACCAGTTGCTCGCGCTGTGCGGTTAACAGGCGCGTATGGTGCGCCGTTGTCACGACGGTGACCGCCGTTAAAATGATGCAAATGAACAGGCAGAGTGGCAGCTTCCCAAATCGCAAAAGATCGTCACCGATCACGCCAGGCAAAGCATGGCGATTGGTGATTCCCGTCGATCCCTTCACTTTGCTCAGGGCTTCTGTCACTCTGCTGATCATGCGTTCGTCCTCTCTGCAATACGCAGAACTGAACTACGGGCGCGTGGATTTTCCGCCACTTCTTCTTCGCCCGGCATCAACTTGCCTAATGCTCTTAGCTCACGACCGCCCAGTTTTTTGAGCTGCTCTTCCGTCATCGGCAACCCTGCTGGAACCTGTGGACCGCGGCTTTGCTCACGCATAAAGCGCTTCACAATACGGTCTTCCAGCGAGTGGAAACTGATAATGGAAAGCCGCCCACCCGGGGCCAGCACGCTGAGCGAGCTTTTTAGCGCCTGCTCTATCTCCTCCAGTTCACTGTTCACCCAAATGCGCACCGCCTGGAAGGTACGGGTCGCGGGATGTTTGAATTTGTCCTTCACCGGCGTCGCCGCTGCGACCACTTCCGCCAGTTCTTTGGTGCGGGTCATGGGCTGTTCGCGGTTGCGCTCCACAATGGCGCGGGCAATACGTTTCGCAAAACGCTCTTCGCCAAAGGTTTTCAGCACCCAGGCAATATCGACTTCTTCTGCGGTTTGCAGCCATTCTGCGGCAGACTGACCGCGCGTTGGGTCCATACGCATATCCAGCGGGCCATCGCGCATAAAAGAAAAACCACGTTCGGCATCATCGAGTTGCGGTGAAGAGACGCCAAGATCAAGGAGAATCCCGTCGATCTTGCCGATAAGTTCGCGCTCACTTACATAATCAGCAAGCGCAGAGAAAGGTCCATGAATGATGGAGAAGCGAGGATCATTGATGGCCTGGGCTTCGGCAATAGCCTGCGGATCGCGATCGATCGCCAGCAAACGTCCCTCTTCGCCAAGCCGGGAGAGGATCAGACGTGAGTGGCCGCCGCGACCAAATGTCCCATCAATGTAGATGCCGTCAGGGCGAATGTTCAGACCGTTTACGGCCTCGTCCAACAGCACCGTAGTGTGTTTAAAATTTTCCATCATCATTATAGAGACAAGTCCTGCAGTCGTTCCGACAAGGTTTCGGTTACTGACTGCTCAGCGTCGATATCTTCCTTGACCTGTTGATACCAGGTCGTTTCATCCCACAGTTCAAACTTATTGAACTGTCCAACCAGCATCACTTCTTTCGTCAGCCCGGCATGTTGCCGCAGAATCGGCGCGATCAATAAGCGACCCGCGCTATCCATCTGACATTCGCTGGCATGCCCCAACAGTAAACGCTGCACGCGGCGCTCAACCGGGTTCATGCTCGACAGACGCGATAATTTTTGCTCGATAATTTCCCATTCAGGCAGGGGGTAAAGCAGCAGGCACGGGTGATGGATGTCAATGGTACAAACCATTTGACCGGTAGCGTTCTCGATCAGTTGATCCCGGTAACGGGTGGGCACAGATAAGCGCCCCTTACTGTCGAGATTGACTAACGTTGCTCCCCGGAACATGCCAGCCTCACCCCTTATTACCACTTTGCCCCACAAATTCCCACTTAAAGGAGTTTACGGAGCGGAGGAAAAGCTTGTCAAGCAAGTCAGGACGCTTACCGGAGTAAAAAACCCAATGTATACGGCTAATATCAGCGTTGATTAAATTCCGTCCAACGAGCGAAGCAAATTAACGTCATGAATATTTGTAAGAAAAAAGATCCAAAAACTCATCACCGTTTAAAACGACTCAATATCATCTGATAAAAATATAAAGTGTCAGTTTGCGACGCGAGCGGCATTTTAGGACAATATGCAGCGAGATAACAGTACCTGTTTATCGCTCTCTACGCCCCGCACCGACAAGCCAGCCGCGACGTAGAGGCCACATCGAAAAAAAGTGTTTGTTAATTCGGCAATTCGTCGCCCGCATGTAACAAAATAATACAAAACGGGTTCAATACGACGTCTCAATAAACCTGAAGTCGGTATCGACAGGTTTAAAATCAGCATATTTGAAAGATAAGTCGGATAATTCTAAGGAATAATCTTAATTATGGTGTGAGTATTGTTGGCAGGTGAATATTTGCCCGGTCAGCGACAACGCGCCGGGCGATTTGCCGGATGGCGGCATAACCGCCTTATCCGGCATACAGAAATGGACTAACTGCGGCTAAGAATACCGCGGCGGTACAAATTACGTTTGATTCGCGTTAAACCTGGCTTCGGTTTACGCGGCTCATCCAGGCTGGCCAGGACGATCTCCAGGACGCGTTCAGCAACATCACGATGACGCTGTGCGACCGCCAGAACCGGACACTGCAAGAAGTCGAGCAGTTCATTATCGCCAAAGGTGGCGATCGCCAGGTTGGAAGGCAGCTTCCCGTCACGACGTAACGTTACATCCATCACGCCCTGCAAGAGCGCAAACGATGTGGTAAACAGCGCCTGTGGCATCGGGTGAGTTTCCAGCCATTTTTCGAACAGCTGCGCCGCCGCTTCCCGCTCGTAGCTGTTGGCATACAGATAGTGTACTTCGCGCGGATCGTCTTTCCATGCGGTACGGAACCCCTGCTCGCGCAGGAAACTGACGGACAGCTCCGGCAACGCGCCCAGGTAAAGCACCGTTTCCGCCGGGAATTTACGTAACTCTGCCGCCAGCATTTCCGCATCATCCTGATCCGCCCCGACAACGCTGGTGAAATGTTCGCGATCCAGCGCGCGATCCAGCGCCACGATGGGGAATGAACCATTGGCCCAGCGCTGGTAGAACGGATGCTCCGGCGGTAACGAGGTCGATACAATGATCGCATCCACCTGGCGTTGTAGAAGATGTTCGATGCACCGCATTTCGTTATCCGGCTGATCTTCTGAGCAGGCAATCAGCAGTTGATAACCGCGCTGGCGCGCCTGGCGCTCCAGGTAGTTTGCGATACGGGTATAACTCGTGTTCTCCAGATCGGGAATGACCAGTCCGATAGAACGTGTGCGTCCAGCACGCAGCCCGGCGGCCACAGCATTCGGGTGGTAATTATGCTCACGCACCACCGCCATGACTTTCTCGACGGTCTTGTCGCTCACGCGGTATTGCTTTGCTTTTCCGTTAATAACGTAGCTTGCAGTCGTTCGCGATACACCGGCCAGCCGAGCGATTTCATCCAGTTTCACAATTGCCCCTTGCGTAAAATGTACAAACCATAACCATTGTGACGGCATGGGTTAAATTTCTTAACATCTAAGCGCAGAATAGTGACTGCGGCAACCGCTTTTATTCCGGGTTACCACTGATTTCGCAAAAAAAAGCCAACGGGTAGCGTCGGCGGAGGTTGAGACGTCACCTGTAGGCCGGATAAGCATTAGCGCCATCCGGCTGGGTATAATGCCTGATGGCGCTTCGCTTATCAGGCCTACAATTGAAAGACAAAACAATGATTAACGCATGATCTTGTCGCCGCGCGAAAGCCCGACGACGCCGGAACGGGCAACTTCAACAATTTTCGCCACTTCACGCAGCGTCGCCAGAAACGCGTCCAGCTTATCGCTGGTGCCTGCCAGCTGGACGGTATAAATAGAAGGCGTGACATCAATAATCTGCCCACGGAAAATCTCCGTGTTGCGCTTCACCTCTTCCCTTCCGTATCCGCTGGCCTGAATCTTCACCAGCATGATTTCTCGCTCAACGTGCGCGCCCTGCCCAAGTTCGCTTACGCGCAGAACATCCACCAGCTTGTGCAGTTGCTTTTCAATTTGCTCCAGAACTTTCTCATCGCCAACCGTCTGGATGGTCATACGCGATAGCGTCGGATCGTCGGTCGGCGCGACGGTAAGGCTTTCAATGTTGTATCCACGCTGGGCGAAGAGGCCAATCACACGCGACAATGCACCCGACTCGTTTTCCAGCAATACTGATAATATCCGGCGCATAATCAGGTCCTCTCCGTTTTGCTTAACCACATTTCATCCATCCCGCCCCCACGAATCTGCATCGGGTAGACATGCTCACTGCCATCGACAGTGACATCGACAAACACCAGACGATGGTTACGCACATGTTCCAGCGCTTCGCCCAGCTTGCTCTCCAGTTCATCTGGATGATTAATCTGGATACCGATATGCCCATAAGCCTCGGCAAGGCGTACAAAATCGGGCAGCGACTGCATGTAAGACTGGGAGTGGCGCCCGGAGTAGATCATGTCCTGCCATTGTTTGACCATGCCGAGATAGCGGTTGTTAAGGTTGAGCACCAGCACCGGCAGTTCATATTGCAGCGCCGTCGACAGCTCCTGGATGTTCATCTGAATGCTGCCATCTCCCGTGACGCACACTACCGTTTCATCCGGCAGCGCCATCTTCACGCCCAGAGCCGCTGGCAGGCCAAAGCCCATCGTGCCGAGACCGCCGGAGTTAATCCAGCGACGCGGCTTATCAAAGGGGTAGTAGAGCGCGGCGAACATCTGGTGCTGGCCGACATCAGAAGTGACATACGCATCGCCTTTCGTCAGACGCCAGATAGCCTCGATCACCGCCTGCGGTTTAATGCTCTCGCTTTGGGTGTCATATTTCAGGCACTGACGGGCGCGCCAGCGTTCAATGTGTTGCCACCAGTCGCGAATATCATCCAGCGGCTGCTGCGCGACTTCCTGCGGCAGTAATTCCAGCATTTGCTCCAGAACCAGGCGCGCATCGCCCACAATGGGAATATCCGCCGTCACGGTTTTAGAGATAGAGGTCGGATCGATATCGATATGCAGCACGGTCGCATTCGGGCAGTATTTCGCCAGATTATTGGTCGTGCGATCGTCAAAACGCACCCCGACGGCAAAAATCACATCGGAATGATGCATGGTCATATTGGCTTCATAGGTGCCGTGCATCCCCAGCATCCCTAACGACTGACGATGCGTGGCCGGGAATGCGCCCAGCCCCATCAGCGACGAGACGACCGGCAGGTTGAGCGCTTCAATGGTTTGCCGCAGTTGTTCATGACAACCCGCATTCACTGCACCGCCGCCGACGTAGACCACCGGTTTTTTTGCCGCCGCCAGCGTTTGCAGCGCGCGCTTAATCTGCCCTTTATGCCCTGTCGTGGTCGGGTTATAAGAGCGCATACTGACCGACTCCGGCCAGACGTAAGGCAACTTTTTCGCCGGATTCAAAATATCTTTCGGGAGGTCCACGACCACGGGTCCAGGACGCCCGCTTGCCGCCAGCCAGAACGCTTTTTTCAGCACCTGCGGGATGTCTTCCGTCTGTTTAACGAGGAAGCTGTGTTTCACCACCGGACGTGATATCCCCACCATGTCGCATTCCTGAAAGGCGTCATAGCCAATCAACGACGTCGCCACTTGCCCGGAAAGGATGACCAGAGGAATGGAGTCCATATAGGCCGTGGCAATACCGGTAATCGCATTCGTAGCGCCTGGCCCGGAAGTGACCAGAACGACCCCGACTTCACCTGTTGCCCGCGCCAGACCATCCGCCATATGCACAGCCGCTTGTTCATGACGGACAAGCACATGATCGATACCACCGACCGTGTGCAGCGCATCATAAATATCGAGGACCGCGCCCCCGGGATAACCGAATACCTGCTTCACGCCCTGATCGATGAGCGATCGGACGACCATCTCGGCTCCAGACAACATCTCCATGGCTTGCTCCACTATTATGATGATTTACCTTTTGCTAACACATTAACTGCTCACCATGACGCAGGCAATTCAGGCTGATGTCGTCGTTCGAAGATAAATAAGAATAAATGAGATGAAAGCGCAGAAGAAACGGCGAATTACACCAGGATAAGCAGATGTGATGATAAATAATCGCTTAAAAATGGGGACTTACAGCAATATCGCCATTTTTTGCGATATGCGTAAAGCGCCTGGATGCACAATTCAGTATAAAATTTCACACACAGACGAAAAAGCAGAATAAACCAGATATTTCACTCTGATTTATTCCGCCCGTATTCACTTTTGACAGACAGAAACCAATAACTCTTCCATCCATTGATGACCCTTATCCCGACCCGCGGCATCATGCCAGGAAAGATAACAGGTTCGGCTATTCAGTTTTAAAGGCAACGGTAATATCTGTAACGCTAATGACTCAGCAAATTCATCGGCTAACCAACGCGGCGCAACTGCCACCAGTTGCGTTTGAGAGACAACATTAAGCACGCTGATCAACGCCATTCCCTGATAAGCAATGCAGCTTTGTCTGTCTGGCGTGTCATACCACGGCTGGCTAAATGAGGCATAGCGATCGAGTGAAACGACCGCATGTTGTTCATTATAAACATCGCTCTCCAGCAACGGACCGCTGATACGCGGATGTTTTCTGCTGGCGACCAGCACCATTTCATCTTTAAATAACGATACGCTGGTAAACTCAGGACGGCGAAACTCTTCATACCCAATAACAAATTCCGTTTCCTGATAACGCAGCTGATGTTCCGTATTTTGATTTAACGATGATTTAAAAACGACATGAATATTCGGCGCAATCTTTTCAACGCGATTATAAATAAGCGACGTCAGAATATTATCCAGCGGGCTGCACACGCAAAGATGGAATACACGCTCGCTGCTGGCGGGTTCAAAACCTGAACCGGGCAACTCATTTTGCACCAACTGTAACGCCTGGCGAACAGAACCAAATAGCTGATAAGCGCGCGCCGTTGGCTGGATACCGCGTCCGTACCGGACAAACAGCTCGTCATTAAACATGACTTTCAGACGCGCCACCGCATTACTGACGGCAGGCTGCGACATCCCCAGGGAGTGGGCCGCCCGCGTGATATTCTGCTCTTGCATCACGGCGTCAAAGACGGTCAGTAAATTCAGATCAACCATACGAAGCTGAGGCTTAACCATTTCTATCGGATGCGGTTTATCTATTTCTATCTCTGGCATAGTTAACTCCACTGTCACACTAAACTCCCTTTTTCTTGACGAAATGCAGAAATAATCTCAGGAAATATGATTTATCATGCATATAAAATAAGAAAAAGAGAAAACATAAAAATTAGGAAAACATAAAGGCATCGTTCAGGAAAAGGCGAAAGCCCATGCCAGTACAATACGGCAGAGGCCACAGCACGATGATTCATAATGTTTAAATTACAAAAGCAATATAAACATAAGCGTGGCGAATACACAATCATGCTTTTGGTGAATAATAAATTAAGTTTTAATTAATTGTTTATATTAGTTGTGCTTTTACTCTTAACAATAATTTATCAATAACGTGTGCAACGGATTCATTAATTTATTCACGAAAGATATAAAAATAAATAAAATCAAAAAGATAAGTACGACCTTTGCAATACCTTTACCCCCCTTTCAGCTTGCTGTAGTTGCAAATAAACATGCTCAAATATGTCAAACAGTGAAAAGTATGTACGCACCCTCTGCCGATTTATTTTGCATTCGCCTGAAACTTCAGCACAATTAGCTAAAGTACAGAACGCAAGATCCCCTCTGCATGGGAGGGTTTATCTGCAACAGGGTTGACATCGCGCAGCGTATCCAGTACCACTAAAAGCATATCGCATTCATCTGGAGTTGATTTAATGATTCGTATCGCTCGCTTTAACGGTCTACTACTACTAAACGCATCTTCGTTGCGCGGTAGACTGGTGAGCGACATTCAGCATTAAGTCAGCATCAGTAAGATTAAAAACCCGCGCCGTTGCGCGGGTTTTTTTATGCTCGAAGCAAGGCGCCCTAAAGAGACAAGGACCTAAACCATGAGCCAGCAAGTCATTATTTTCGATACCACTTTACGCGACGGTGAACAGGCGTTACAGGCTAGCCTGAGTGTGAAAGAAAAGCTGCAAATTGCCCTGGCCCTTGAACGTATGGGCGTCGATGTGATGGAAGTGGGTTTTCCCGTCTCTTCACCTGGCGATTTTGAGTCGGTACAGACTATCGCCCGCCAGGTCAAAAACAGCCGCGTTTGTGCGTTAGCCCGCTGCGTGGAAAAAGACATCGACGTCGCGGCAGAATCACTGAAGGTCGCGGACGCTTTCCGCATCCATACCTTTATCGCCACCTCGCCGATGCATATCGCCACCAAGCTGCGCAGCACGCTGGATGAAGTGATTGAGCGTGCTATCTATATGGTTAAGCGTGCGCGTAATTACACTGATGACGTGGAGTTCTCATGTGAAGACGCAGGCCGTACCCCGATTGACGATCTCGCTCGCGTCGTGGAAGCGGCGATCAATGCGGGCGCGAAAACAATCAACATTCCCGATACCGTGGGCTACACCATGCCCTTCGAGTTCGGCGGTATTATTTCCGGGCTGTATGAGCGCGTACCGAATATCGACAAGGCCATCATCTCCGTACATACCCATGATGATTTAGGTCTGGGCGTCGGCAACGCGCTGGCGGCTGTCCACGCGGGCGCGCGTCAGGTTGAAGGCGCCATGAACGGTATCGGCGAACGTGCCGGTAACTGCTCGCTGGAAGAAGTCATCATGGCGATCAAGGTACGCCAGGACATTCTGAATGTGCATACCCGTATCAATCACCAGGAGATCTGGCGCACCAGCCAGTTGGTCAGTCAGATCTGCAACATGCCGATCCCGGCGAACAAAGCGATTGTCGGCAGCGGCGCGTTCGCCCACTCCTCCGGCATTCACCAGGACGGCGTGCTGAAAAACCGTGAAAACTACGAAATCATGACGCCAGAGTCTATCGGCCTGAACCAGATCCAGTTGAACCTGACCTCTCGCTCCGGGCGTGCGGCCGTAAAACACCGTATGGACGAGATGGGCTATAAAGAGAGTGAATACAATCTGGACAACCTGTACGACGCTTTCCTGAAGCTGGCGGATAAAAAAGGTCAGGTATTCGATTACGACCTGGAGGCGCTGGCCTTCATCAATAAACAACAGGAAGAGCCAGAGCATTTCCGTCTGGACTATTTCAGCGTGCAGTCCGGCTCTAACGATATCGCCACGGCCTCCGTCAAACTGGCCTGCGGCGACGACATCAAAGCGGAAGCCGCGAACGGCAACGGCCCGGTCGATGCCATTTACCAGGCCATCAACCGCATCACCGATTACAACATTGAACTGGTGAAATACAGCCTGTCGGCGAAAGGCCACGGCAAAGATGCGCTGGGCCAGGTGGATATCGTCGCCAACTATAACGGCCGTCGCTTCCACGGGGTCGGTCTGGCGACCGATATCGTCGAATCCTCCGCGAAAGCGATGGTGCATGTCCTGAACAACATCTGGCGTGCCGCCGAAGTCGAAAAAGAATTGCAACGCAAAGCTCAGAATAAAGAGAACAATAAGGAAACCGTGTGATGTCGAAGAATTACCATATTGCTGTTTTGCCGGGTGACGGTATTGGCCCGGAAGTGATGGCGCAAGCCCTGAAAGTCCTGGAAGCCGTTCGCAGTCGTTTTGCCATGCGCATTACCACCAGCCATTACGATGTCGGCGGCGCCGCTATCGACAACCACGGTCAACCGCTGCCGAAAGCGACCGTTGAAGGCTGTGAACAGGCGGATGCCATTCTGTTTGGCTCCGTCGGCGGCCCGAAATGGGAAAATCTGCCGCCGGACAGCCAACCGGAACGCGGCGCACTGCTGCCGCTGCGTAAACACTTCAAATTGTTCAGCAACCTGCGTCCGGCAAAGCTGTACCAGGGGCTGGAAGCCTTCTGCCCGCTGCGCGCCGACATCGCGGCCAACGGTTTCGACATCCTGTGCGTGCGTGAATTAACCGGCGGGATCTATTTTGGTCAGCCGAAAGGCCGCGAAGGCAGCGGGCAACATGAAAAAGCCTTCGATACCGAGGTGTATCACCGTTTTGAAATCGAACGTATTGCGCGCATCGCCTTCGAATCGGCGCGTAAACGTCGCCGTAAAGTTACGTCGATTGACAAAGCCAACGTCCTGCAAACGTCTATTCTGTGGCGCGAGATCGTCAATGAGGTCGCCAAAGCGTACCCGGATGTCGAACTGGCGCACATGTACATCGACAATGCCACGATGCAGTTGATTAAAGATCCCTCTCAGTTTGACGTGCTGCTGTGCTCCAACCTGTTTGGCGACATTCTGTCTGACGAATGCGCGATGATCACCGGCTCAATGGGGATGTTGCCTTCCGCCAGCCTGAACGAACAGGGTTTCGGCCTGTATGAACCGGCGGGCGGTTCTGCGCCGGATATCGCCGGGAAAAACATCGCCAACCCGATCGCGCAGATCCTGTCGCTGGCGTTGCTGCTGCGTTACAGCCTGGATGCTGACGATGCGGCAACCGCCATTGAAAGCGCCATTAACCGCGCATTAGAAGAAGGTATTCGCACCGGTGATTTAGCCCGTGGCGCTGCCGCTGTCAGTACTGATGAGATGGGCGACATCATTGCCCGTTATGTCGCCGAAGGGGTGTAATCATGGCTAAAACGTTGTATGAAAAATTGTTCGATGCGCATGTGGTTTATGAGGCGCAGAACGAAACCCCGCTGCTGTACATCGACAGGCATCTGGTGCATGAAGTGACCTCTCCGCAGGCGTTTGACGGCCTGCGCGCCCACGGCCGCCCGGTTCGCCAGCCCGGTAAAACCTTCGCGACGATGGATCATAACGTCTCTACGCAAACCAAAGACATCAACGCCTCTGGCGAGATGGCGCGGATTCAGATGCAGGAGTTGATCAAAAACTGCAAAGCGTTCGGCGTGGAGCTGTATGACCTGAACCACCCGTATCAGGGGATCGTCCACGTAATGGGGCCGGAACAGGGCGTGACCTTACCGGGGATGACCATTGTTTGCGGCGATTCCCATACCGCCACGCACGGCGCATTCGGCGCGCTGGCGTTTGGCATCGGCACCTCCGAAGTTGAACACGTTCTGGCGACGCAGACCCTGAAACAGGGCCGCGCAAAAACCATGAAGATTGAGGTGAAAGGCACGGCTGCGCCGGGCATTACGGCGAAAGATATCGTGTTGGCGATTATCGGTAAAACCGGCAGCGCGGGCGGTACGGGCCATGTGGTCGAGTTCTGCGGCGAAGCAATTCGCAATCTGAGCATGGAAGGTCGTATGACCCTGTGCAACATGGCGATCGAGATGGGCGCCAAAGCCGGTCTGGTCGCGCCGGATGACACCACCTTCAACTACGTAAAAGGGCGTCTGCACGCCCCGAAAGGCAGCGATTTTGACGATGCCGTCGCATACTGGAAAACCCTGAAAACCGACGACGGCGCAACGTTCGATACCGTCGTGACCCTGCAAGCGGAAGACATTGCGCCGCAGGTTACCTGGGGAACCAACCCGGGTCAGGTTATCTCCGTCAACGACAATATCCCCGATCCGGCCTCGTTTGCCGATCCTGTCGAGCGCGCAAGCGCCGAAAAAGCGCTGGCCTATATGGGGCTGAAACCGGGCATTCCGTTAACCGACGTGGCGATCGACAAAGTGTTTATCGGTTCCTGCACCAACTCACGTATTGAAGATTTACGCGCGGCGGCGGAAATCGCCAAAGGGCGTAAAGTTGCACCGGGCGTTCAGGCTCTGGTGGTTCCCGGCTCCGGCCCGGTAAAAGCGCAGGCAGAGGCGGAAGGTCTGGATAAGATCTTTATCGAAGCCGGTTTTGAATGGCGCTTACCAGGCTGTTCCATGTGCCTGGCGATGAACAACGACCGTCTGAATCCGGGCGAGCGCTGCGCCTCCACCAGCAACCGTAACTTTGAAGGTCGTCAGGGGCGCGGCGGACGTACGCATCTGGTTAGCCCGGCGATGGCTGCCGCTGCCGCCGTCACCGGTCATTTCGCCGATATTCGCAGCATCAAATAAGGAGCACACCATGGCAGAGAAATTTACCCAACACACCGGCCTGGTCGTCCCGCTGGATGCTGCTAACGTCGATACCGACGCGATTATACCGAAACAGTTTTTACAGAAAGTCACCCGCACCGGTTTTGGCGCGCATCTGTTCAATGACTGGCGTTTTCTGGATGAAAAGGGTCAGCAGCCGAACCCGGAGTTCGTGCTGAACTTCCCGGAATATAAAGGCGCGTCGATTCTGCTGGCGCGGGAAAACTTCGGCTGCGGTTCATCGCGCGAGCACGCGCCGTGGGCGCTGACCGATTACGGCTTTAAAGTGGTCATCGCGCCGAACTTCGCGGATATCTTCTATGGCAACAGCTTTAACAACCAGCTGCTGCCGGTGAAACTGAGCGATGAAGAGGTCGATGAACTGTTCGCCCTGGTAAAAGCCAATCCGGGGATTAAATTTGAAGTGGATCTGGAAGCGCAGGTAGTAAAAGCGGGCGATAAGACCTACAGCTTTAAAATCGACGACTTCCGCCGCCACTGCATGTTGAACGGTCTGGACAGCATCGGCCTGACGCTGCAACACGAAAGCGCAATTGCGGCATACGAAGAGAAACAACCGTCGTTTATGCGCTGATTCTCAGCATACCTGCCGGATAGCACTTCGTTTATCCGGCCCGCCACTCTGTGTAGGCCGGATAAGGCGAAGCCGTCATCCGGCATTTTTTACACATCCTTCACCCGCCCGGTCATCACCAGCGCCACCAGCGAAATCGCCGCTATCACCCAGTAAACAGCGAAATGCCCGTAGCTTTGCGCGACCGCGCCCTGAATCACCCCGGCCAGAATCACTCCCGTGGAGATACTGTTGGTAAACAGCGTGGTGGCTGAACCGGCGCGGCCAGGCATTAAATCCTGAAACCACAGCATGCCAATCCCCGCCACAATGCCGATAAACACCGCGTTAAACAGTTGCAGGATAAGCAACGCCGTCTGGCTGTGAAAGAAAATCAGGCCGAGATAAAACAGTACCCCCGCAGCCACGGCGATAACCATCATCCGCCGCTTACCGAAGCGCTTCACCGAGTAGCCAGCCAGAATCATCGCCGGGATCTCCAGACCTGCTGCGGTTCCCATCAATATTCCGGCCAGTTTATCCGGTAAACCCAGCTCAAGGCTTATCCATAGCGGCATATCAATGATGTACATAGTGTTGCAGGTCCACATCAGCGTGGAGGCGATAAACAGCATACGGACGTTTTTATCCTGCCAGCCGCCCGCTTCCGTGACCGGAACATCGGCAGGCTGCTCAACGCGCGCCACCGAGGGCAGAATAAAAGCAATCAACGCCAGGCTGATGGCGAATATGCCGGCGGCAATGGAAAACATCGCCGTGAAGCCATAGTTCAGCGCCAGCATAAAAGCCAGCGGCGGGCCAATCACCCATGCCAGTGAAAGCTGCGCACGCATTACCGAGCTGAACATCACCACTTCACGCGCGGAGTTATCGGCATATTCCCGCGCCAACGCAAATAGCTGCGGCATGGCGGTATTGGCCAGCGACGCGAATAACACGCCGCAGGTGATCAGGGTGAGATAATGGCGATTGAAGGCGAACAGTAGCGCATTACCAATCGCCATCAGGCAGCAGAACATAATCAGCTTACGGCGATCGCCTTTACTGTCCGAGCGTTTTGCTAATGCAAGGCTGACCAGAATCCCGGCAATCGCGTTGACCGTGTAAAAAAGGCCGACCCAGAACGGCTGCGCACCAACTTCACGACTCAAAAACAGGCTCAGCGTCGGTGCCTGCAACGCTCCCGCCACGCCCATCATAAAGGCAACCAGCATAAAAGCGGCATAAACACCGTTGAGGCGCCGTCCCATCGTCATTAACCAGAGCATACTTTCCCTTTTTATGGCTAAACGCAGCCGAAACGAAAAAAGCCAGCAGGAATTATCTGCTGGCGCGGCGATAAACACCAATACTCAGTCACACATGATGTCTGCAATTCGGAAATCCGAGGTCAGGCAGTCACCTCCCACTGCATCAGTTCTTCAAGCATCTTTAAGCGCTGCGGCGCGCTCGGACAAGCCAACCAGGACAACCCTTCTGTCGCGGTAAAGTACTTCAAATAAAACTGGCGCATCGAAGACCTCTCCATATTGCTTCATCGGAATCCATTATTGACCTAATATGGGGATAGTAAAATTGCTGAGTTTTGCGCAGGAGTTCCCCTTTTATGTCTTCAGGTCGTCTGCAACAACAGTTCATCCGTCTGTGGCAATGCTGCGACGGCAAAACGCAAGACACCACGCTCAACGAGCTGGCGGACCTGCTGAGCTGCTCCCGCCGCCATATGCGTACGCTGCTGAATACCATGCAGGAACGTGGCTGGTTGACGTGGGAGGCGGAGGTCGGACGCGGGAAACGCTCCCGTCTGACCTTCCTCTATACCGGGCTGGCGCTACAGCAGCAGCGGGCGGAAGACCTGCTGGAGCAAGATCGCATCGACCAGCTGGTACAGCTGGTCGGCGACAAAACCGCCGTGCGGCAAATGCTGGTGTCCCACCTGGGGCGCAGCTTTCGCCAGGGGCGGCATATTCTGCGCGTGCTCTACTATCGTCCAATGCACAACCTGCTGCCTGGCACCGCATTGCGTCGTTCAGAAACCCATATCGCCCGGCAAATTTTCAGCGCACTGACGCGCGTAAATGAGGAAAATGGGGAACTGGAAGCCGATATTGCCCACCACTGGCAACAGATTTCCCCTTTGCAGTGGCGTTTTTTTCTTCGTCCGGGGATTCACTTCCATCACGGACGCGAGCTGGAGATGGAGGATGTCATAACCTCACTGACGCGCATCAACGCCCTGCCGCTCTACTCGCACATTACCGAGATAGTCTCCCCCACCGCCTGGACGCTGGATATTCACCTGTCGCAGCCGGATCGCTGGCTGCCGTGGCTGCTGGGTCAGGTTCCGGCGATGATCCTGCCGCGGGAGTGGGAAACGCTGAATAACTTCTCCAGCCATCCGATCGGCACCGGCCCTTACGCGGTAATGCGTAATACGCGCAACCAGTTAAAAATCCACGCCTTTGATGATTTCTTCGGCTATCGGGCGCTGATTGATGAAGTGAACGTCTGGGTATTGCCGGACATTGGCGACGAGCCGAACGGCGGTCTGACGTTAAAAGGGCCGACCGAAGATGAAAAAGCCATCGAAAGCCGACTGGAAGAGGGCTGCTACTATATGCTGTTCGACGCCCGGACGAATCGCGGCGCGAATCAGGAAGTCAGAGAGTGGATAAGCCGCGTGCTCTCCCCCAGCAATTTACTCTTCTATGCCGACGAGCAATACCAGCGCCACTGGTTCCCGGCTTACGGATTACTGCCCCGCTGGCACCATGCCCGCCCGGGACACGGCGAAAAACCCGCCGGGCTGGAGACGATCACGCTGACCTACTACCACGACCACATTGAACATCGGGTGATCGCGCAGATCATGAGCCAGCTGCTGGCTGAACATCAGGTACATCTGGATATCCATGAGATCGACTACGATCAATGGCATGCGGGGGAGGTCACAAGCGACATCTGGCTCAACAGCGCCAACTTTACGCTACCGCTCGATTTTTCCCTGTTTGCGCACCTGTGCGAAGTCCCGCTGTTGCAGCATTGCATCCCGCTGGACTGGGAGGGCGACGCCGCGCAGTGGCGAAACGGCGAGATGAACCTGGCAGTGTGGTGCCAGCAATTGCTCGCCAGTAAAGCGATCGTCCCGCTGATCCACCACTGGCTGATTATCCAGGGGCAGCGCAGTATGCGCGGGCTACGTATGAACACCCTTGGCTGGTTTGACTTTAAATCGGCATGGTTTGCGCCACCCGACCCATGATTGCCGCTTAGCAACAAAATCACTACACTAACGCCGTCCTCAACGGGGTGCTGATAAACATACGCAAAACCATTCGTGAAGTGTATGGGCTGAGAAAATACCCGTCGAACCTGATCCGGATAACGCCGGCGAAGGGATTTGAGACTGCTTCTCAAGTCCTTTGCCACCCACTTTATGAGGTGCAAAGTGTTAAAAAAATGTCTTCCCTTGCTACTCCTGTGCGCAGCGCCTGCCTTCGCCAAACCTGTTCTGACCGTCTATACCTATGACTCCTTCGCTGCCGACTGGGGGCCTGGCCCGACAATCAAAAAAGCCTTTGAAGCTGACTGTGATTGCGAACTGAAGCTGGTGGCGCTGGAAGATGGCGTGTCGTTGCTTAACCGCCTGCGAATGGAAGGGAAAAACAGCAAAGCCGACGTGGTGCTTGGCCTGGACAACAACCTGCTGGAAGCCGCCACGCAAACCCGCCTGTTCGCGAAAAGCGGCATTGCGCCTGATGCGGTTAACGTGCCAGGCGGCTGGCATAACGACACATTCGTGCCGTTTGATTATGGCTACTTCGCCTTCATCTATGACAAAAACAAACTGAAAAACCCGCCGAAAAGCCTGAAGGAACTGGTGGAGAGCGATCGGAAATGGCGCGTGATTTATCAGGACCCGCGCACCAGTACACCAGGGCTGGGTCTGCTGCTGTGGATGCAGAAAGTCTACGGCGATAACGCGCCGGAAGCCTGGCAAAAACTGGCGGCCAAAACGGTCACCGTCACCAAAGGCTGGAGCGAATCCTACGGCCTGTTCCTGAAAGGCGAAAGCGATCTGGTGCTGAGCTACACCACCTCTCCGGCGTATCACATCATCGAAGAGAAGAAAGATAACTACGCCGCCGCCAGCTTCAGCGAAGGTCATTACCTGCAAGTGGAAGTGGCTGCGCGCACTGCCGCCAGCAAACAGCCGGAACTGGCAGAAAAATTCCTCAAGTTTATGGTTTCACCGGCATTCCAGAACGCCATTCCTACCGGCAACTGGATGTATCCGGTCGCTGACGTCGCCCTGCCCGCAGGATTTGAACAACTGACGAAGCCATCCACCACGCTGGAATTTACGCCTGCGGAAGTGGCATCCCAGCGTCAGGCATGGATTAGCGAATGGCAACGCGCCGTCAGCCGCTAATTCCCGGCTGGCTGATACCCGGGCTTTCTGCCGCCGCGCTGATGGTGGCAGTGGCTCTGGCGGCATTTCTGGCGCTATGGCTTAACGCGCCGCAGGGTGAATGGTCGTCGCTATGGCAGGACAGCTACCTGTGGCACGTCGTGCGTTTCTCGTTCTGGCAGGCGTTCCTGTCGGCGCTGCTCTCCGTCATCCCGGCGATTTTCCTCGCCAGAGCGCTCTATCGTCGCCGTTTTCCCGGACGTCTGGCGTTATTGCGCCTGTGCGCCATGACGCTGATTTTACCGGTGCTGGTCGCCGTTTTCGGTATCCTCAGCGTCTACGGTCGTCAGGGCTGGCTGGCCTCGCTGTGGCATACGCTGGGGCTGGAGTGGCATTTCTCGCCCTACGGCTTGCAGGGGATTTTACTGGCGCACGTCTTTTTTAACCTGCCGATGGCAAGCCGCCTGCTGCTTCAGGCGCTGGAAAACATTCCCGGCGAACAGCGACAGCTCGCCGCGCAGCTAGGTATGCGCGGCTGGCACTTCTTCCGCTTTGTTGAATGGCCGTGGCTGCGTCGTCAAATCCCGCCGGTGGCGGCGCTGATTTTTATGCTCTGTTTCGCCAGTTTCGCCACCGTGTTGTCACTTGGCGGCGGCCCGCAGGCTACCACTATCGAGCTGGCCATCTATCAGGCGCTGAGCTACGACTACGATCCTGCCCGTGCGGCCATGCTGGCGCTGATCCAGATGATATGTTGTCTGGCGCTGGTGCTGCTGAGTCAGCGGCTGAGTAAAGCCATTGCCCCCGGCGTCACGCTGGTGCAAGGCTGGCGCGACCCTGACGATCGGCTCCACAGCCGCCTGACGGACAGCCTGCTGATCGCCCTGGCGCTGCTGTTGCTTCTCCCGCCGCTGCTGGCGGTTATTATTGATGGCGTCAATCGCAGCCTGCTGGACGTGCTGGCGCAACCCATTTTGTGGCGGGCGCTGTGGACCTCTCTGCGCATTGCGCTGGCGGCGGGAGTGTTGTGCATCATCCTGACGATGATGCTTTTATGGAGCAGCCGCGAACTGCGCGCCCGCCAGCAGGTACTGGCAGGTCAGGCGCTGGAACTGAGCGGGATGTTGATCCTTGCTATGCCCGGCATCGTGCTGGCGACCGGCTTCTTTTTACTGCTCAACAACAGCGTTGGGCTACCGGAGTCGGCTGACGGTATTGTGATTTTCACCAACGCGCTAATGGCGATTCCCTATGCGCTAAAAGTGCTGGAAAACCCCATGCGAGACGTGACCGCACGTTACAGTATGCTGTGTCAGTCATTGGGCATTGAGGGATGGTCGCGACTGAAGGTGGTGGAACTGCGCGCCCTGAAACGCCCTCTGGCGCAGGCGCTGGCCTTTGCCTGCGTGCTCTCCATCGGAGATTTTGGCGTGGTGGCGCTGTTTGGCAACGACGATTTCCGCACGCTGCCGTTTTATCTGTATCAGCAAATTGGCTCCTATCGCAGCCAGGACGGCGCGGTTACCGCATTATTACTGCTGATGCTCTGCTTTATGCTGTTTACCGTTATCGAAAAATTACCGGGGCGAAATGTTAAAACTGACTGATATCACCTGGCTTTATCACCATTTGCCCATGCGCTTCACACTGTCGGTGGCGCGCGGTGAACAGGTGGCGGTTCTCGGGCCAAGCGGCGCCGGGAAAAGTACGTTGCTGAATTTAATCGCCGGGTTTCTGACACCGGCCAGCGGCACAATAATGATTGAAGGTCAGGATCACACCACGACACCGCCCTCCCGCCGTCCCGTTTCCATGCTGTTTCAGGAAAATAATCTGTTCAGCCACCTCAACGTGCGGCAGAACATCGGGCTGGGGTTAAACCCTGGGCTAAAGCTGAACGCAGCTCAGCGGGAGAAGCTGCATCATATTGCACGCCAGATGGGGATCGAAAATCTGCTGGAGCGCCTGCCGGGCGAGCTTTCCGGCGGGCAACGTCAACGCGTGGCGCTTGCGCGCTGCCTGGTGCGCGAACAGCCGGTATTGCTGCTCGACGAGCCGTTTTCCGCTCTCGATCCCGCCCTGCGTCAGGAGATGCTGACGCTGGTCGGCGACGTCTGCCGCGACCAGCAATTAACCCTGCTGATGGTGTCGCATAGCGTGGAGGATGCCGCGCGCATTGCGTCACGCTCGATTGTCGTGGCCGACGGGCGTATCGCATGGCAGGGCAAAACGGATGAGTTATTAAGCGGTCAGGCCAGCGCCTCGGCATTGCTGGGCATTAAAGCGTAATGGGGTGCCCGGTGGCGCTACGCTTACCGGGCCTACGGACAGGCATCTGTTGTAAGCCGGATAAGCGTCAGCGCCATCCGGCAAAAGATTCCTCAGTAACCCACGACTTTACGCAGAATATCGATATACACCGGCATCAGCGGATGACGAAGCAGCATCACCAGCGCGACAATGCCCGCGCCGAGCATCACCGGCGCCAGCCATAACAGGCGGCCTCGCGGTAAAAACGGCGTTAAGCGATCGGCGGCGGCCTTACCGCTACGCCATAACCGCCAGCACAGCCAGGCCGCCAGCCACAGCAGCAGCGCCGTTGCCAACAACAGCCATTTGAAATAACCACTCTGCATATCGGCCGGAATGTCGATCGCAGCGCCCGCCAGAATCCCCGGCAAGAAATAGAACGGCGGCCACAGCACGCAGCCAATAATATTCGGCACGATAAATTTCGCGACGGGCAGATCCAGCATACCCGCCACCATCGGCACCAGCGGCCGCGTCGGGCCGACAAAACGCCCGACCAGAATGGTGAACATGCTGTGTTGATGCAGCGCGTGTTCGGTTTTATCCAGCAGCGCTTTGTTCTTTTTCATAAAAGACCAGCGGTGCAGCGGCTTTTTGAAGCGCCAGCCCAACCAGAAGGAGATCCAGTCCCCCAGCAGGCAACCGATAATGCCCGCCAGCCACGCATGCCAGAAATTCAGCTCACCGCTGCCGATAAGCGCCCCCAGCCCCGCCATCATCACCGTACCGGGCAGAATCAGACCGACCAACGCCAGCGACTCCAGAAAGGCCACCAGCGCCACCGCAATTAGCGAGTACAGAGCGGATTGGAGAATAAAGTGTTCCAGCAATGCTTGCATAATGTGTCCGTCAGATTTACGAAGCAGCGATTCTGCTAACCCTCACCCGCTTCGTCAAGTCGCCAATTGTCTGAATAGATTACGCGTTATGACATCTTTGCAGACACATCATTCACTTTTTATTCACAACCAGCGCGGAACTCGCTCGGGCTGGCCCCGGTACATTTTTTAAAGACGCGAGAGAAATAAAGCTGATCGTCAAACCCGACATTGCGCCCGACGGTGGCTATCGGCATCCGCGTCGTGCTGAGCAGCAGCTTCGCCTGGCTGATGCGCTGATCCTCGCGCCAGCTCAGTACGCTAATGCCTAACTGTTGGCGGAACAGGTGCGACAGGCGGGACGGCGACAGGCAGACATGCTGCGCCACGCTGGCAATATCAAACTGGCTGTCCGCCAGATGATCGCTGATGTACTGACAGGCGTCGCGCACCCGGCTGTCCATCGGCGGATGCAACGATTCATTGATCGCCTCCATACGTCGCAGCAGAAGCTGCTCCAGCAGGTTAATCGCCAGCAGTTCAGAGTAGCGCCCTTCTCCCTGCCCGGCATTGATGATTTGACCAAAAAGCTCATTAAAGCGCGGCTGGTGCGCTTCGTCAGGGCGGAAAAAACCGGTCTGCGCAAAAATCGTCGGCCAGGTGAGCCACTCCTGCCAGTAGGCGCGCGGTCGGAAGTACACCCACTGGTGATACCATTCGCTCGCGTTGGGATGGCGACCGTAGTGGTGTACCTCGCCAGGCGGAAACAGCAAAATATCCCCCGGACGGCAGACAAACTGTTTGCCGTGGTTATTGATCACCCCTTCCCCGCGAATCGTAAGATTAAGGATATATCCCTTCATCCCCAGCGGGCGGTCGATAAAAAAATCCAGATAGCCGTTCGCCTCAATGGGCGTCAGCCCGGCAACCAGATGCGCATTAAACGAATAACCCGGCAGCAGGGGATCATTTTGCGTTTCAGCCATAAATTCAATACTCCCGGCGTTCTGAGAAGAAACCAATTGTCCATATTGAGTGAGACATCTTCACCTTCCCCTCTGCGCCCCGCCGTCATTGCGGTTACGGACCATCAACCCCGCTTGCGAAAAGAGATTTGTAACAAAGGCCGATTGCGAAGGCGATAAAAACGGGTAACAAAAGTGTCTATAACTACGACAGAAATGTCCACATTGAATATTTGCACGGCGTCACACTTTGCAATGCCATAGCATTTTAATCCATAAGATTAGCGGATCCTGCCTGACGGTTTTTATCCCCGCTATCTACTGTTTCTCCATACCTGTTTTTTTCGATGGAGTAAGACGATGGCGATTGCAATTGGCCTCGATTTTGGCAGTGATTCAGTTCGTGCTCTGGCGGTGGATTGCGCCACCGGGGAAGAGATCGCCACCTGCGTAGAGTGGTATCCCCGCTGGCAGGAAGGGCGCTATTGCGACGCCCCGAACAACCAGTTCCGCCATCATCCACGCGACTACATAGAGTCAATGGAAGCCGCGTTGAAAAACGTCCTCGCGACCCTGAGCGCGTCACAGCGTGGCGAGGTGGTCGGCATCGGCGTCGACAGCACCGGCTCCACCCCTGCCCCCATTGATGCCGACGGCCACGTACTGGCGCTGCGTCCTGAGTTCGCCGAAAACCCGAATGCGATGTTCGTCCTGTGGAAAGATCACACCTCGGTCGAAGAAGCGGAAGCCATCACCCGCCTGTGCCATACGCCGGGCAAAACCGATTATTCCCGCTACATCGGCGGCATTTACTCCAGCGAATGGTTCTGGGCGAAAATTCTGCACGTTACGCGTCAGGACAGCGCCGTCGCGCAGGCCGCCGCCTCCTGGATTGAGCTGTGCGACTGGGTGCCTGCCCTGCTCTCCGGCACCACGCGCCCGCAGGATATTCGCCGTGGTCGCTGTAGCGCCGGGCATAAATCGCTGTGGCATGAGAGCTGGGGCGGTTTGCCGCCCGCCAGTTTCTTTGATGACCTCGATCCCATCATCAACCGCCACCTCGCCTGGCCGCTGTTTACCGACACCTTCACTGCCGATCTGCCAGTTGGCACGCTGTGCGCGGAGTGGGCGCAACGCCTCGGTCTGCCGGAAAGCGTGGTCATCTCTGGCGGCGCGTTTGACTGCCATATGGGCGCGGTTGGCGCGGGCGCGCAGCCGAATGCGCTGGTGAAAGTGATCGGCACATCGACCTGCGACATTCTGATTGCCGACAAGCAGAGCGTCGGCGACCGCGCGGTGAAAGGCATTTGCGGCCAGGTAGACGGCAGCGTCGTGCCTGATTTTATTGGCCTGGAAGCGGGACAGTCGGCATTCGGCGATATCTATGCCTGGTTTGGCCGCATTCTCGGCTGGCCGCTGGAGCAGCTTGCGGCGCAGCATCCTGAACTGAAAGACCAAATCGCCATCAGCCAAAAGCAGCTACTCCCGACGCTGACCGAGGCGTGGGCGAAGAATCCATCGCTGGATCATCTGCCCGTAGTGCTCGACTGGTTTAACGGTCGCCGCACGCCGAACGCTAATCAGCGTCTGAAAGGGGTGATTAGCGATCTGAATCTCGCCACCGATGCGCCAGCGCTGTTTGGCGGCCTGATCGCCGCCACTGCCTTCGGCGCACGCGCCATTCAGGAATGCTTTACCGAACAGGGCATTGCCGTCAACAACGTGATGGCGCTGGGCGGCATCGCCCGTAAGAATCAGGTGATCATGCAGGCCTGCTGCGACGTGCTCAACCGCCCGCTACAGATTGTCGCCTCAGACCAGTGCTGCGCGTTAGGCGCCGCCATTTTTGCCGCCGTCGCCGCAAAAGCGCATGTCGATATCCCTGCCGCACAACAAAAAATGGCCAGCGCCGTAGAGAACACCCTGCAACCGCGCCCGGAACAGGCTCAACGCTTCGAACAGCTTTATCAGCGCTACCGGCAGTGGGCGGCCAGCGCCGAACAACACTATCTTCCGACTGCCGCCCCGGCGCCAAAAACCCCGGTCAGCCAGGCAACCCTGACCCATTAAGGACACGACAATGACGATTTTTGACAACTATGAAGTGTGGTTTGTGATTGGCAGCCAGCATTTGTATGGCTCTGAAACGCTGCGCCAGGTTACTCAGCATGCCGAACATGTGGTAAAGGCGCTGAATACCGAAGCGAAACTGCCCTGCAAACTGGTGCTGAAACCGCTGGGGACGTCGCCTGACGAGATCACCGCGATTTGTCGTGACGCCAATTATGACGATCGCTGTGCGGGCCTGGTGGTCTGGCTGCACACCTTCTCGCCCGCGAAAATGTGGATTAACGGGCTGAGTATTCTCAACAAGCCGCTGTTGCAGTTCCACACCCAGTTCAATGCCGCCCTGCCGTGGGACAGCATCGACATGGACTTTATGAACCTGAATCAGACCGCGCACGGCGGACGCGAGTTTGGTTTTATCGGCGCGCGTATGCGTCAGCAGCACGCGGTAGTGACCGGTCACTGGCAGGATAAACACGCGCACGCGCGTATCGGCTCATGGATGCGTCAGGCGGTCTCCAGACAGGACACCCGCCACCTGAAAGTGTGCCGCTTTGGCGACAACATGCGTGAAGTGGCCGTGACCGACGGCGATAAAGTGGCGGCGCAGATCAAGTTCGGCTTCTCGGTGAATACCTGGGCGGTGGGCGACCTGGTGCAGGTCGTGAATGCGGTTAGCGACGGCGACATTAACGCGCTGGTGGATGAATACGAAAGCCGCTATACCCTGACGCCCGCGACGCAAATTCACGGCGACAAGCGGCAGAACGTGCTGGAAGCCGCGCGTATTGAACTGGGCATGAAGCGCTTTCTGGAACAGGGCGGCTTCCACGCGTTCACCACGACGTTTGAAGATTTGCACGGCCTGAAGCAGCTTCCAGGGCTGGCCGTACAGCGCCTGATGCAACAGGGCTACGGTTTCGCTGGCGAAGGCGACTGGAAAACCGCCGCGCTGCTTCGCATCATGAAAGTGATGTCTGGCGGTTTGCCGGGCGGCACCTCATTTATGGAGGATTACACCTACCACTTTGAGAAGGGCAACGATCTGGTGCTCGGCTCGCACATGCTGGAAGTATGCCCGTCTATCGCGGTGGAAGAAAAACCGATCCTCGACGTGCAGCACCTCGGCATCGGGGGTAAAGACGCGCCCGCACGTCTGATCTTCAACACCCAAACCGGCCCGGCGATCGTCGCCAGCCTGATCGACCTCGGCGATCGCTATCGTCTGCTGGTCAACTGCATCGACACCGTAAAAACGCCGCATGACCTGCCGAAGCTGCCGGTCGCCAACGCGCTGTGGAAAGCCCAGCCGGATCTGACCACCGCATCCGAAGCGTGGATTCTCGCCGGTGGCGCGCACCACACCGTCTTCAGCCATGCGCTGGATCTGAACGATATGCGCCAGTTCGCAGAGATGCACGATATCGAAATCACCGTCATCGATAACGATACCCGCCTGCCCGCCTTTAAAGACGCGCTGCGCTGGAACGAAGTTTATTACGGTTTCAAACGTTAACAGTTGCCGGATGGCGGCGTAAATGCCTTATCCGGCCTACAGGTCGCACCAACCTCGTAGGCAGGATAAGCGCAGCGCCATCCAGCGTGGAGACAGCTATGTTAGAAGACCTCAAACGTCAGGTACTGGAAGCCAATCTGGCGCTGCCAAAACACAATCTGGTGACTCTCACCTGGGGGAACGTCAGCGCCGTCGATCGCGAGCGCGGCGTCTTCATCATTAAACCTTCCGGCGTCGACTACAGCGTGATGAGCGCAGAGGATATGGTGGTGGTCAGCATTGCCACGGGTGAAGTGGTGGAAGGAACGAAAAAGCCCTCCTCCGATACGCCGACCCACCGTCTGTTGTATCAGTCTTTCCCGTCGATTGGCGGCATCGTCCATACCCATTCGCGCCACGCGACCATCTGGGCGCAGGCCGGGCAATCCATTCCGGCGACGGGGACGACCCATGCGGACTATTTTTACGGCACGATCCCCTGCACGCGCAAAATGACCGATGCGGAGATCAACGGCGAATATGAATGGGAAACGGGCAACGTCATCGTCGAAACCTTTGAAAAACAGGGTATCGATGCCGCGCAGATGCCGGGCGTGCTGGTGCATTCACACGGTCCGTTCACCTGGGGCAAAAACGCCGAAGACGCGGTGCATAACGCCATTGTGCTGGAGGAGGTCGCCTGTATGGGCATCTTCTGCCGCCAGCTTGCGCCACAGTTGCCGGATATGCAGCAAACGTTGCTGGATAAGCACTACCTGCGCAAACACGGGGCGAAGGCCTATTACGGGCAGTAATGGATAGCCCGACGGCGCAACCATACCTGTATAAAACCACAGCAAAACGTTCCGAACCAGGCTATAATCATGCCTGGTTTTTTAATGAGTACGCAGCGTGGCGCAGGCAGGTTTTATTTTAACCCGGCACTGGCGGGATACCCCGCAAGGAACAGAGGTCTCATTCTGGCTGGCAACGGACACCGGTCCTTTGCAGGTCACGCTCGCGCCGCAGGAGTCGGTCGCGTTTATCCCTACGCATCAGGCCGCCCGCGTCACCTCGCTGCTGCGCACAGAAAACGGCTATCGCCTGACGCCGCTCAATTTGCAGGATTTTCATCGCCAGCCCGTCTCGGGGTTGTACTGCCGCTCGCACCGACAACTGATGCGTCTGGAAAAACAGCTGAAAGAACAGGGTGTAACGGTCTATGAAGCCGATGTGCGCCCACCGGAACGTTACCTGATGGAGCGGTTTATCACCGCTCCCGTTTGGCTGGAGGGCGACACAAAAGACGGCGCGATCGTCAATGCCCGCCTGAAACCGCACCCAGACTACCGTCCCCCGCTGAAATGGGTATCGCTGGATATTGAAACCACCCGACACGGCGAGCTGTACTGCATTGGCCTGCAAGGCTGCGGGCAACGCGTCGTTTTTATGCTCGGCCCGGCGAATGGCGATGCCTCGGCGCTGGATTTCCAGCTTGAGTATGCGGCGAGCCGCCCGCTGCTGCTGGAAAAACTCAACGACTGGTTTGCCCGGCACGATCCCGATGTGATCATCGGCTGGAACGTGGTGCAGTTTGATTTACGCGTCCTGCAAAAACATGCCGAGCGCTATCGTATCCCTTTACGTCTGGGGCGCGACAACACCGAGCTGGAATGGCGCGAGCACGGTTTCAAAAACGGCGTGTTTTTCGCCCAGGCCAAAGGGCGGTTGATTATTGACGGCATTGAAGCGCTCAAATCCGCGTTCTGGAATTTCTCATCATTTTCACTGGAAACCGTGGCCCAGGAGCTGCTTGGCGAAGGGAAATCGATCGATAATCCCTGGGACAGAATGGACGAAATTGACCGCCGTTTCGCCGAAGATAAGCCCGCGCTCGCCACGTATAACCTCAAGGACTGCGAGCTGGTGACGCAGATTTTTCATAAGACGGAGATCATGCCGTTTTTACTGGAGCGCGCCACCGTTAACGGTCTGCCCGCTGACCGCCACGGCGGTTCTGTCGCCGCCTTCGGTCATCTCTATTTTCCCCGTATGCATCGCGCCGGTTACGTTGCGCCGAATCTCGGTGAAGTCCCGCCGCATGCCAGTCCTGGCGGTTACGTGATGGACTCGCGCCCTGGCCTGTATGACTCCGTACTGGTGCTGGATTATAAGAGCCTGTACCCGTCGATCATTCGCACGTTCCTGATCGACCCGGTTGGGCTGGTGGAAGGAATGGCGCAACCGGACCCGACACACAGCACCGAAGGCTTTCTTGACGCCTGGTTCTCGCGAGAAACGCACTGTCTCCCGGAGATCGTCACGCAGATCTGGCACGGGCGCGATGAGGCCAAGCGCCACGGCAATAAACCGTTGTCCCAGGCGCTGAAGATCATCATGAATGCGTTTTACGGCGTGCTCGGGACGACGGCCTGCCGCTTTTTCGATCCCCGACTGGCCTCGTCGATCACCATGCGCGGCCACGCGATCATGCGTCAGACCAAAGCGCTGATCGAGGCGCAGGGCTATGACGTGATCTACGGCGATACGGATTCCACTTTCGTCTGGCTGAAAGGCGCGCATTCTGAAGACGAGGCGGCAAGGATTGGCCGCGAGCTGGTGCGTCATGTGAATGACTGGTGGACGCAATCCCTGCAACAGCAAAAGCTGACCAGCGCGCTGGAATTAGAGTTTGAAACCCACTTCCGCCGCTTTCTGATGCCGACCATTCGCGGGGCGGACACCGGCAGCAAAAAGCGCTATGCCGGGCTGATTCAGGAAGGCGAGAAGCAGCGAATGGTATTTAAAGGGCTGGAGACCGTGCGCACCGACTGGACGCCGCTGGCGCAACGATTCCAGCAGGAGCTTTACCTGCGTATCTTCCGCCAGGAGCCCTATCAGGAGTATGTCCGGGAAACCATCGATAACCTGATGACGGGCAAGCTGGATGAACAGCTGGTTTACCGCAAGCGACTGCGCCGCCCGTTGAGCGAATATCAGCGTAACGTTCCGCCGCACGTTCGCGCCGCCCGGCTCGCCGATGAACAAAACATCAAGCTGGGGCGCCCGGCGCAGTATCAGAACCGCGGTACGATCAAATACGTGTGGACGACTAACGGCCCTGAGCCGCTGGATTACCGGCATTCACCGCTGGATTACGAGCACTATTTAACCCGCCAGCTACAGCCGGTCGCAGAGGGAATACTTCCCTTCATCGATGATAATTTTGCTACACTACTCACAGGACAACTGGGGTTATTTTGACGCGTGACGAATGCGCCGCCATCCATTACCATAGCGCCCTTTCCATTCCTGGACCCAATTAACACTGCTGCCATTCTATTTTGGTAGCGGGTGATTATTGCCTGCAATTAAAGATATAGAGCCGAACATATATGCCTTTTACACTTGGTCAACGCTGGATCAGCGATACAGAAAGCGAACTGGGACTTGGAACCGTCGTCGCGATGGATGCGCGAACTGTCACCTTACTTTTCCCGGCGACAGGTGAAAACCGTCTGTATGCGCGCAGTGACTCCCCCGTGACCCGCGTGATGTTTAACCCTGGTGATACGATTACAAGCCATGAAGGCTGGCAGCTACAAATCGATGAAGTAAAAGAAGAAAACGGTCTGCTTGCCTATACTGGCACCCGCCTTGATACCGAAGAAACCGCCGTCACGCTGCGTGAAGTCCTGCTCGACAGCAAACTGGTTTTCAGTAAACCGCAGGATCGCCTGTTCGCCGGGCAAATCGACCGGATGGACCGATTCGCTCTGCGCTACCGCGCACGTAAATTTCAGAGCGAGCAGTACCGCATGCCGTGGAGCGGCCTGCGCGGTCAGCGAACCAGCCTGATTCCCCACCAGCTCAACATTGCCCATGATGTCGGTCGCCGCCACGCGCCGCGCGTCCTGCTGGCGGATGAAGTGGGCTTAGGAAAAACCATCGAAGCCGGGATGATCCTGCACCAACAGCTGCTGTCTGGCGCGGCGGAACGCGTGCTGATCATCGTCCCGGAAACTTTGCAGCATCAGTGGCTGGTTGAAATGCTGCGCCGCTTCAACCTGCGCTTCGCGCTGTTCGACGACGAGCGTTACACCGAAGCCCAGCACGATGCCTACAACCCGTTTGAAACCGAGCAACTGGTTATCTGCTCGCTGGACTTCGCGCGTCGCAACAAACAGCGTCTGGAACATCTGTGCGACGCACAATGGGACCTGCTGGTCGTCGATGAAGCTCACCACCTGGTGTGGAGCGAAGACGCGCCAAGCCGCGAATATATGGCGATTGAACAACTGGCGGAACGCGTGCCTGGCGTCCTGCTGCTGACCGCAACGCCGGAACAGCTGGGCATGGAAAGCCACTTCGCCCGCCTGCGTCTGCTCGACCCGAGCCGTTTCCACGACTTCGAACAATTTGTCGAAGAGCAAAAAAATTACCGCCCGGTCGCCGACGCCGTCGCCATGCTGCTGGCAGGCAACAAGCTGAGCAACGAAGAGCTGAACATGCTCGGCGACCTGATTGGCGAGCAGGACATCGAACCGCTGCTGCAAACGGCGAACAGCGACCGCGATGGCGCGCAGAATGCCCGCCAGGAACTGGTCTCCATGCTGATGGACAGACACGGCACCAGCCGCGTACTGTTCCGCAACACCCGTAACGGCGTCAAAGGCTTCCCGAAACGCGAGCTGCACACCATCAAGCTGCCGCTGCCAACGCAATATCAGACGGCGATTAAAGTCTCCGGCATTATGGGCGCGCGTAAAAGCGCGGAGGACAGAGCGCGCGATATGCTCTACCCGGAGCAGATTTATCAGGAATTCGAAGGGGATAGCGGCACCTGGTGGAACTTCGACCCGCGCGTGGAGTGGCTGATGGGGCATCTGACCAGCCACCGCTCGCAGAAAGTGCTGGTGATCTGCGCGAAAGCCGCCACCGCGCTGCAACTGGAGCAGGTGCTGCGCGAGCGCGAAGGCATCCGCGCCGCCGTATTCCATGAAGGCATGTCCATTATTGAACGTGACCGCGCCGCCGCGTGGTTTAGCGAAGAAGACAGCGGCGCGCAGGTTCTGCTGTGCTCGGAAATCGGTTCTGAAGGCCGTAACTTCCAGTTCGCCAGCAACCTGGTGATGTTTGACCTGCCGTTTAACCCGGATTTGCTGGAGCAGCGTATTGGCCGTCTGGATCGTATCGGTCAGGCGCACGATATTCAGATCCACGTTCCGTATCTGGAAAAAACCGCGCAGTCCGTGCTGGTTCGCTGGTATCACGAAGGGCTGGATGCCTTTGAGCACACCTGCCCAACCGGTCGCGCCATCTACGATACGGTGTATCACGATCTGATCGCTTACCTGGCGACGCCTGAAAACACCGACGGTTTTGACGCGCTGATCAAAACCTGCCGCGAGCAGCACGAAGCGCTGAAGGCGCAGCTGGAGCAAGGGCGCGACCGTCTGCTGGAGATCCACTCTAACGGCGGCGAGAAAGCGCAGGCACTGGCAGAGAGCATTGAAGAACAGGATGACGACACCAGCCTGATCGCCTTCGCCATGAACCTGTTTGATATCGTCGGGATTAACCAGGATGACCGTGGTGAAAACCTGATTGTGCTGACGCCTTCCGATCATATGCTGGTGCCGGACTTCCCTGGCCTGCCGGAAGATGGCTGCACCATTACGTTCGAGCGTGATGTGGCGCTGTCGCGTGAAGATGCGCAGTTTGTTACCTGGGAACATCCGCTGATTCGCAACGGCCTGGATCTGATTCTGTCTGGCGATACCGGCAGCAGCACGATTTCACTGTTGAAAAACAAAGCGTTGCCGGTGGGAACGCTGCTGGTGGAACTGGTGTATGTCGTTGAAGCGCAGGCGCCGAAACATTTACAGCTTAACCGTTTCCTGCCGCCGACGCCGGTGCGCATGCTGCTGGATAAAAACGGCAATAACCTGGCCGCGCAGGTGGAGTTTGAAACCTTCAACCGCCAGCTGAGCGCCGTTAACCGTCATACCGGCAGCAAGCTGGTCAACGCGGTTCAACAGGACGTACACGCGATTCTGCAACTGGGCGAAGCGCAGGCGGAGAAATCGGCCCGGGCGCTGATCGACGCCGCGCGTAGCGAAGCGGATGAAAAACTGTCTGCCGAACTGTCGCGTCTGGAAGCGCTGCGCGCCGTTAACCCGAACATCCGTGATGATGAACTTGCGGCGATCGACAGCAACCGTCAGCAGGTAATGGAAAGCCTGGATCAGGCCAACTGGCGTCTGGATGCCTTGCGTCTTATCGTCGTCACGCATCAGTAACGGAGCAAAAAATGGGGATGGAAAACTACAATCCGCCGCAGGAGCCCTGGCTGATTATCCTGTATCAGGATGAGCACATTATGGTGGTCAACAAGCCCAGCGGCTTGTTGTCCGTGCCGGGCCGCCTTGAGGAGCACAAAGATAGCGTGATGACGCGTATTCAACGCGATTATCCGCAGGCGGAGTCGGTGCATCGTCTGGATATGGCGACCAGCGGCGTGATTGTAGTGGCGCTGACCAAAGCGGCGGAACGGGAGCTGAAACGCCAGTTCCGCGAGCGTGAACCGAAAAAACAGTACGTTGCGCGCGTGTGGGGGCATCCAGCCCCTGCCGAAGGGCTGGTTGATTTACCGCTGATCTGCGACTGGCCGAACAGGCCGAAACAGAAAGTGTGTTATGAGACGGGTAAGCCTGCGCAAACCGGGTATGAGGTGGTGGACTTCGCTGCGGATAACACCGCACGGGTGGTGCTTAAACCGATTACCGGGCGTTCTCATCAGCTGCGTGTGCATATGCTGGCGTTGGGACACCCCATTCTCGGCGATCGCTTCTACGCGTCGCCAGAAGCGCTGGCGATGGCACCGCGTCTGTTGCTGCATGCCGAAACGCTAACCATCACCCATCCCGCGTATGGCAACAGTATGACCTTTAAAGCCCCGGTAGATTTTTAAATTCTGTGCCCATTTGTGCCGGGGGCGCTTCGCTTGCCCGGCCTACCGTTCTCAACGTAGGCCGGATAAGACGCTTTACGTCGCCATCCGGCAAAACCATTATTTAAAACCTTTCTGCTCTTTAATCATTTCATACGCTTTCTGAATTTCCTGCGCTTTTTGCTTCGCCATCTCCATCATCTCCGGCGGCAACCCTTTCGCAACCAGTTTGTCCGGGTGGTGCTCGCTCATCAGTCTGCGGTACGCGCGTTTAATGGTTGTCGCATCATCTGTCGGCTTAACCCCCAGCACGTTGCAGGCATCTTCCAGCGTAGGGCCACGCTGCGCCTGCTGCCAGCCGCCGCCGGCCTGCTGTTGCTGATAACCGCCGCCAAACTGCGCCCCGCCCTGCATCATGCGTAAGAACTGATCGAACTGAGCGCGGGAAATCCCCAGCTCCTCGGCGATAACGTACAGCACTTCCCGCTCGTTCGGGTGGAGCGTTCCATCCGCAAACGCCGCCTGAATCTGAATTTCCAGAAACATCCGTATCAGATCAAACCGCCCAAAGCAGACGCTGCGAAACTGGCGCATTTTTTCACGTAACGGGTAATTATCCGATTTTCCCACGCGAAACGCGTGTTGGGCGGCGGTACGTGATTCGCCGTGTAAATTCATCCGGTCCATCAACTGGCTGGCAATATGAATATCCGCTTCCGTCACGCGCCCTTTCGATTTGGTTAAATGCCCCATGACCTCAAAAGTGGTGGCGAAAAACAGTGCCTGCCGTTCACGCTGATTGGCGAACCATGCCATTTTGCGGCTGCGGGCTTTGTCGAACATGTGGCCTATCAGCAGACCTAATACCACGCCCCAGAAGCCGCCTCCCATCATCAGCGCCACTGCGACACCTACAATCTTTCCCCAGTACTGCATAGACTCCCCAAATCTTTACGCTGACAGTGAGGCTATGTCCCACAATATAGAGTGCTTTTCCTGGAATGAAGGCTGCGGTCAATTGTGGGACATCGCCTATAATTTGCATTATCATACCTGTCATTCAATGCCGTGCCTAACACCACAGACACATACCCATTGGATTTCACGTTGCAGCAAGACCGCCGCACAGCCGCCAGACGCTTATCCAGGCAAGTCGCCGGGGGCATGCGAATAACGTCCACGAAAGCGCAACCTGAAAGACGACGGGTAGAAAAGGGACAGGATTAACACTAGCGTAGTGAAGATGAGTACGTTAGTCTCTGACCGTTTGTCACGCGCAACGCTACTGATGATGGAACAATAAATACAACGTATGAAAAAACGTATTCCCACTTTCCTGGCCACCATGATCGCCAGCGCCCTTTATAGTCAGCAGGGACTGGCCGCCGACCTTGCCTCGCAGTGCATGTTGGGTGTGCCAAGCTACGACCGTCCTCTGGTGAAAGGCGAGACGAACGAATTACCCGTGACGATCAACGCCGATCACGCGAAAGGGAACTACCCGGACGACGCGGTATTCACCGGTAATGTCGATATCAACCAGGGTAACAGTCGCCTGCAAGCTGATGAGGTGCAACTCCATCAAAAAGAGGCGCCAGGCCAGCCGGAACCGGTGCGTACCGTCGATGCGCTCGGCAACGTCCATTATGACGACAATCAGGTTATTCTGAAGGGGCCGAAAGGCTGGGCGAACCTGAACACCAAAGACACAAACGTGTGGGAAGGCGACTACCAGATGGTCGGCCGTCAGGGGCGCGGGAAAGCGGACCTGATGAAGCAGCGTGGCGAAAACCGCTATACCATTCTGGAAAATGGCAGCTTTACCTCCTGTCTGCCAGGCTCCGATACCTGGAGCGTTGTGGGCAGCGAAGTGATTCACGATCGTGAAGAGCAGGTAGCGGAAATCTGGAACGCCCGTTTTAAACTGGGTCCGGTTCCCGTCTTTTACAGCCCTTATTTACAGCTGCCGGTCGGTGACAAACGCCGCTCCGGTTTCCTGATCCCGAACGCGAAGTACACCACCAAGAACTATTTTGAGTTCTACCTGCCGTATTACTGGAACATCGCGCCCAATATGGACGCCACCATTACGCCGCATTATATGCACCGTCGTGGCGGTGTCATGTGGGAGAATGAGTTCCGCTACCTCAGCCAGGCGGGCGCGGGTTTAATGGAGTTCGACTATCTGAATTCCGATCGCGTTTACGACGATGAGCATCCGAACGACAGCAACTCCCGTCGCTGGTTGTTCTACTGGCGTCATGGCGGCGTGATGGATCAGGTATGGCGCTTTAATGTCGACTATACCAAGGTCAGCGACTCCAGCTACTTCAATGACTTTGACAATAAGTACGGTTCCAGTACCGACGGTTACGCCACGCAGAAATTCAGCGTCGGCTATGCCGTGCAGAACTTTGATGCCACGGTGTCAACCAAACAGTTCCAGGTATTCAGCGATCAGAATACCAGCAGTTACTCCGCTGAGCCGCAGTTAGACGTTAACTTCTACCAGAATGACGTTGGCCCATTCGATACGCGTATTTACGGCCAGGCCGTGAAGTTTGTGAACACCCGAGACAACATGCCGGAAGCGACTCGCGTTCACCTGGAGCCAACCATCAATCTGCCGTTATCGAATCAGTGGGGCAGCATCAATACTGAAGCGAAGCTGCTGGCGACGCACTACCAGCAAACCAATCTGGACTCGTACAACAACAATTCGCGAAACGTCAATAAACTCGATGAGTCGGTTAACCGCGTAATGCCGCAGTTCAAAGTCGACGGCAGGATGGTGTTTGAACGCGATATGACGACGTTGGCGCCGGGTTACACCCAGACGCTGGAGCCGCGCGCGCAGTATCTGTACGTTCCCTATCGTAACCAGAGCAGCATCAATAACTACGACTCCTCATTATTGCAGTCCGACTACAGCGGCCTGTTCCGCGACCGCACATATGGCGGTCTGGACCGTATCGCCTCCGCAAACCAGGTCACGACCGGCGTCACATCGCGTATTTATGATGATGCCGCAATTGAACGTTTTAATGTTTCCGTGGGTCAAATCTACTATTTCACGGAGTCTCGCACCGGCGATGACAACATAACCTGGGAGAATGACGACAAAACGGGCTCACTGGTTTGGGCGGGCGACACCTACTGGCGTATCTCCGACCGCTGGGGACTGCGTAGCGGCATTCAGTACGACACGCGTCTGGACAGCGTCGCGACCAGCAGCAGTACGATCGAATACCGTCGCGATGAAAATCGTCTCTTACAGTTGAACTACCGTTATGCCAGCGCGGAATATATTCAGGCTACGCTGCCGTCTTATTCCACTGCGGAGCAGTATAAAAACGGGATTTCCCAGGTCGGGGGCGTTGCCAGTTGGCCGATTGCCGATCGTTGGTCTATCGTAGGCGCTTACTACTTTGATACCAATGTGAATAAGCCTGCCGACCAGATGCTCGGCGTGCAGTACAACTCCTGCTGCTATGCGATTCGCTTCGGTTATGAGCGTAAGCTGAACGGTTGGGATAACGATAAAGAACACGCTGTTTATGACAACGTGATCGGCTTTAACATTGAATTGCGTGGTCTGAGCTCCAACTACGGTCTCGGCACCAAAGAGATGTTGCGTTCGAACATTTTGCCGTATCAAAGCTCTCTGTGATTTGATTGATTTACCACGTAATCCGCATTGCGGTTAATTGAAATGGAAAAAGTATGAAGAACTGGAAAACGCTGCTTCTCGGTATCGCCATGATCGCGAATACCAGTTTCGCTGCCCCGCAGGTGGTCGATAAAGTCGCAGCCGTCGTCAATAACGGCGTCGTGCTGGAAAGCGACGTTGATGGCTTAATGCAATCAGTAAAACTTAATGCGGGTCAGGCTGGTCAGCAGCTTCCTGATGATGCCACGCTACGTCATCAGATCCTGGAACGTTTGATCATGGATCAAATCGTTCTCCAGATGGGTCAGAAGATGGGGGTGAAAATCTCTGATGAACAGCTGGATCAGGCTATTGCCAATATCGCTAAACAGAACAACATGACGCTGGACCAGATGCGCAGCCGTCTGGCTTACGATGGTCTGAGCTACTCAACCTACCGCAGCCAGATCCGCAAAGAGATGATCATCTCCGAAGTGCGTAACAACGAAGTGCGTCGTCGCGTCACCATCCTGCCGCAGGAAGTGGATGCGCTGGCCCAACAGGTCGGTAACCAGAACGATGCCAGCACAGAGCTGAACCTGAGCCACATTCTGATCCCGCTGCCGGAAAACCCGACGTCGGATCAGGTAAGCGAAGCGGAAGCCCAGGCGCGTTCGATTGTTGATGAAGCGCGTAACGGCAGTGATTTCGGCAAACTGGCGATCACCTACTCCGCCGACCAGCAGGCGCTGAAAGGCGGCCAGATGGGCTGGGGACGTATTCAGGAGCTGCCGGGCATTTTCGCGCAGGCACTGAGCACAGCGAAAAAAGGCGACATCGTTGGCCCGATTCGTTCCGGCGTTGGCTTCCACATTCTGAAAGTGAACGATCTGCGCGGCCAGAGCCAGAGCATCTCCGTCACTGAAGTTCATGCCCGCCATATTCTGCTGAAACCCTCGCCGATCATGACCGATCAACAGGCGCGCCTGAAACTGGAAGAGATCGCAGCAGACATTAAGAGCGGCAAAACGACCTTTGCCGCCGCAGCGAAAGAGTTTTCACAGGACCCTGGTTCTGCCAACCAGGGCGGCGATCTGGGCTGGGCGGCAGCGGATATTTTCGATCCTGCCTTCCGCGACGCGCTGACCCGCCTCAACAAAGGCCAGATGAGCGCCCCGGTGCACTCTTCCTTTGGCTGGCACCTGATCGAACTGCTGGATACGCGTAACGTTGATAAAACCGACGCGGCGCAGAAAGACAGAGCTTACCGTATGCTGATGAACCGTAAGTTCTCGGAAGAAGCGGCAACCTGGATGCAGGAACAACGCGCCAGCGCTTACGTTAAAATCCTGAGCAATTAATGGCTACTGTTCAACGCGTTGTTATCACTCCCGGCGAACCCGCCGGGATTGGTCCTGACTTAGTCGTTCAGCTCGCACAGCGTGAGTGGCCGGTCGAACTCGTCGTCTGTGCAGATGCCCGTCTGTTAACCGATCGGGCCGCGTTGCTCGGTTTGCCCCTCTCGCTTCTTCCCTACTTGCCAAATCACCCTGCAAAACCGCAATCCGCCGGCACGCTGACCCTGTTGCCGACAGCGCTTCGCGCTCCTGTCACCCCAGGTCAACTCAGCGTTGAGAATGGGCAGTATGTGGTGGATACGCTGGCGCGCGCCTGCGACGGTTGTCTGCAAGGGGAATTTGCGGCGCTGATCACCGGGCCGGTTCACAAAGGCGTCATCAATGACGCTGGCGTACCGTTTACCGGACACACGGAGTTTTTTGAAGCGCGTTCGCAGGCGAAGAAAGTGGTGATGATGCTGGCCACCGAGGAACTGCGGGTCGCGCTGGCGACAACGCACCTGCCGTTAAGAGCGGTTGCCGACGCCATTACCCCCGCTTTGCTGCATGAGGTGATCGGCATTCTGCATCATGATTTACGCACGAAATTCGGCCTTGCCGATCCGCATATTCTGGTGTGCGGGCTAAATCCGCATGCGGGTGAAGGCGGCCATATGGGAACCGAAGAGATCGACACGATCGTTCCGGTACTGGATGATCTGCGCGCTCAGGGGATGCGCTTAAGCGGCCCTTTGCCCGCCGACACGCTTTTCCAGCCTAAATATCTCGATCATGCCGATGCCGTGCTGGCGATGTACCACGATCAGGGTCTCCCCGTGCTAAAATACCAGGGATTTGGTCGCGGCGTGAATATCACGCTGGGCCTGCCTTTTATTCGAACATCCGTAGACCACGGCACCGCGCTTGAACTGGCGGGTCGGGGGCAAGCGGATGTCGGCAGTTTTATTACGGCGCTTAATCTCGCCATCAAAATGATTGTTAATACCCAATGAATAATCGAGTCCATCAGGGCCACTTAGCCCGTAAACGCTTCGGGCAAAACTTTCTCAACGATCAGTTTGTGATCGACAGTATTGTTTCCGCCATTAACCCGCAAAAGGGTCAGGCAATGGTCGAAATCGGCCCCGGTCTGGCGGCGCTGACGGAGCCTGTCGGCGAACGTCTGGACCAGCTCACGGTGATCGAACTTGACCGCGATCTGGCCGCGCGCCTGCAAACGCACCCGTTTTTGGGGCCGAAACTGACGATTTATCAGCAAGATGCCATGACCATGAACTTTGGCGAGCTGTCTGAGAAGATAGGTCAGCCGCTGCGCGTATTCGGCAACTTGCCCTACAACATCTCCACCCCGTTGATGTTCCACCTCTTTAGCTATACTGATGCCATTGCCGACATGCACTTTATGTTGCAAAAAGAAGTGGTCAATCGTCTGGTTGCAGGGCCGAACAGTAAGGCGTATGGTCGATTAAGCGTCATGGCGCAATATTATTGCCAGGTGATCCCGGTGCTGGAAGTGCCACCATCCGCCTTCACGCCGCCGCCTAAAGTCGATTCCGCCGTTGTGCGTCTGGTGCCTCACGCGACGATGCCGTATCCGGTGAAAGACATACGCGTGTTGAGCCGCATCACCACCGAGGCGTTTAACCAGCGTCGTAAAACGATTCGCAACAGCCTCGGCAATCTGTTCAGCGTCGAGGTGCTGACGGAACTGGGCATTGACCCGGCATTGCGAGCGGAAAATATCTCTGTCGCGCAATATTGCCAGATGGCGAACTATCTGTCAGAAAACGCGCCTTCGAAGGAGAGTTAAGCATGATCAATTCGCCCCGAGTGTGTATTCAGGTTCAGAGCGTCTACATTGAAGCACAATCTTCACCTGATGATGAACGTTACGTATTCGCATACACGGTAACCATCCGCAATTTGGGGCGAGCGCCAGTGCAGTTGTTGGGGCGTTATTGGCTGATAACCAATGGTCATGGCCGCGAAACCGAAGTACAGGGCGAAGGTGTGGTTGGCGTGCAGCCGCACATCGCGCCCGGAGAAGAGTACCAGTACACCAGCGGCGCCGTTATTGAAACGCCGCTGGGCACCATGCAGGGTCACTACGAAATGATCGATGAAAAAGGCGTCGCCTTTACTATCGATATTCCCGTGTTCCGACTCGCCGTTCCAACACTTATTCATTAAAACTAAAGCAATGGCAACATACCTCATTGGCGACGTTCACGGTTGCTACGACGAACTGATCGCATTGTTACACCAGGTGGAATTTACCCCCGGTTCAGATACCCTGTGGCTTACCGGCGATCTGGTCGCTCGCGGCCCTGGTTCTCTGGAAGTGCTCCGCTACGTGAAATCACTGGGCGACTGCGTGCGTCTGGTGCTTGGCAATCACGATTTACATCTGTTGGCCGTCTTTGCGGGCATTAGCCGCAATAAGCCGAAAGACAGGCTGACTCCGCTGCTGGAAGCACCAGACGCCGACGAACTGCTCAACTGGCTGCGCCGTCAACCGCTGTTGCAGGTCGACGAAGAGAAGAAGCTGGTGATGGCGCATGCGGGCATTACGCCGCAGTGGGATTTACAGACAGCGAAAGACTGCGCGCGCGATGTTGAAGCCGTGCTGTCGAGCGACTCCTATCCCTTCTTCCTCGACGCGATGTACGGCGATATGCCGAACAACTGGACGCCGGAGCTAACGGGTCTGGCGCGGCTGCGTTTTATCACGAATGCCTTCACCCGTATGCGTTACTGTTTCCCGAACGGCCAACTGGATATGTACAGCAAAGAGTCGCCGGAAAACGCCCCTGCGCCGCTGAAACCCTGGTTCGCCATTCCGGGGCCGGTTAGCGAAGCATACAGCATTGTCTTTGGTCACTGGGCGTCGCTGGAAGGTAAAGGGACGCCGGAAGGCATTTATGGTCTGGATACCGGCTGCTGCTGGGGCGGGGATTTAACCTGCCTGCGTTGGGAAGATAAGCGCTACTTCGTGCAGCCGTCGAATCGTCATCTTGATTCAGGCAAAGGAGAGGCGGTAAACGCCTGAGCGTTATTTTGTAGGCCGGATAAGGCGTTTACGCCGCTATCCGGCATTCACGCCACATTATTGCCTGATGGCGCTTCGCTTATCAGGCCTACAAATCCGCGTTACAACATGCCGGATTAACGACGTTCCAGAATCTCGAAGCAGTAGCTGTGAGAATTCTGCTCATCGGCGTCGTGGAACTCGCTGAAGACCGATTCCCAGTCATCCGGTTCGTAGTCCGGGAAATGGGTGTCCCCTTCCACTTCGGCATCAATATGCGTCAGATACAGTTTCTGCGCTTTCGGCAAGAACTGTTCGTACACGCGTCCGCCGCCAATCACCATAATCTCTGGCGCATCGCCGCAGGCGGCAATCGCTTCATCGACCGATTTCACCCACTGCACGCGATCGTCAGTGCCAGGCTGGCTGCTGATGACGATGTTTTTACGCCCCGGCAGCGGTCGCCCGATGGATTCCCAGGTATGGCGCCCCATAACCACAGGCTTGTTTAAGGTGTTACGTTTAAACCAGGCGAGATCGGCAGGCAGGTTCCACGGCATGGCGTTTTCCATGCCGATAACGCGATCTACCGCTAACGCCGCAATCAGACTGATCATTGAATATTTCCTGGATACAAAAAATTGTCGCCACTATACGGAAAGAGCAATCTTTCGTCGACTAACGAAAAGAGGAATAGCACGAAAATTTTCCGTTCTGCTGGCAACCCGACTTATTTAAAGCGGTGTCAGCTCGCAGGCCGCCATCAGGCCCAATGCCGGATGGCGGCATAAATGCCTTATCCGGCCTACGATGGTTTGTAGGCCCGGTAAGCGCAGCGCCACCGGGCAAATTGCCGGATGGCGGCGTAAACGCCTTATCCGGCCTACGTTGACGGTTTCACTTCCGGCTCATCATCTGCATCACCCGTATGTTTACCTTCATCCGTGCCTTGCCAGCCGTGGCGTTGAATTAACGATAAATGTTCACGGTCTTCAGTAATAATCTCGCTCAACATAGCGCTGGTGCGTTTATAGACAGCCGCGCGGGACGTTGGATCGTTTTCCCCTTTCGCCATCTCTTCCACCATCTGCGTATTAAAACGACGGAACAGATCGGCACGCTCGCGCGCCTCGTAGCGTCCCAGCCCTAATTTCTCCAGCGCCTGACGCCCTGTTTTTAACGCGCCTTCAAACGTTTCACGCTCCGGCATCTCAACACCGGCCTGTCGCAGACGGATGTAGTGATCGACATCGCGGGCGCGGGCAATAATTTGCAGGTCGGGGAAATGGGCTTTTACCATTTCTGTCAGTTGTAAACTGGTTTGCGGATCGTCAATCGCGTTGATCAGCACTTCCGCTTTCGCCGCACCGGCGGACTCCAGCAGATCCATGCGCGTCGCGTCCCCGTAAAAGACCTTCATGCCAAATTTGCGCAGCGTTTCAATATGATCCGGGTCATGGTCGAGAACCACCATTTTGACCCCGCTCGACAGCAGCAAACGCCCCGTAATCTGCCCAAAACGGCCAAATCCAGCGATGATCACACGCGGTTGCTCCGCATCGATCTCATCCGCTTCACGCGCTTCGCCGGTTGCGGATTTTTCCAGACGGCCCAGGAGCACCAGAAAAATGGGCGTCGCCGCCATTGAGAGCGCAACGGTGAGCGTCAGCGCCTTCGCCCATTCCGGGTCGAGTACATTGGCCATTTGCGCCGCGCCGAATACCACAAAGGCAAACTCACTCCCCTGTCCTAATAATACGGCAAACCAGAGACGTTGCTTATTCGGCACCCGTAGCGGCCTGGCGACCAGCCACAGCATTACCGTTTTAATGACCAGGAAACCGACCAGCAGGATAAGAATGCGTAACGGATTATCGATCAGCGTGCCGAAGTCGATAGACATGCCGACGCCGATAAAGAACAGCCCCAGCAGCAGCCCTTTAAATGGCTCTATGTCGCTTTCCAGCGCATGCCGGTATTCCGAGCTTGCCAGCAACACGCCCGCCAGAAACGCCCCCATCGCCATCGACAGCCCCACTTCTTCCAGCAGCAAGCCGAAGCCAAAGACCAGAAACAGGGCCACGGCGCTGAACACTTCACGCAAACCGGAACGCGCGACAAAACGCAACGCCGGACGCGTGACATAGCGCCCTAACAGCACCACCAGCGCCAGCGCCCCTGCCACTTTTAACGCAGACAGCGCAAAGACGCCCAGCGTCGTTGAGGCGCTGCTGGCGGCCAGCAAGGGGATCATCGCCACCAGCGGAATAGCGGCAATATCCTGAAACAGCAGCACGGCGAATGTGCTACGGCCCATTTGCGAGACGGTCAGGTTACGCTCATCCATCGCCTGCATCGCAATCGCCGTGGAAGAGAGCGCCAGCGTCATGCCGATCAGCTCCGCCACCTGCCAGCGCAGACCGAGGAACATACAGAACAGGCCAATCAACCCACCGCATACCACCATCTGCAACGCGCCGCCGCCAAAAACCGACGCACGCAATTTCCACAAACGCTGCGGGTCCAGCTCCAGCCCAATCACAAACAGCATCAGCACCACGCCAATTTCGGCGAAATGAAGAATAGCTTCAGCGTCCGTCACCAGACGCAGCCCCCACGGGCCGATAATACACCCGGCAATGAGGTAGCCCAGCACCGACCCTAAGCCCAGCCGGACGGCAATCGGCACAATCAGCGCGGCCGACCCCAGGTAAATCAGCGCCTGTATCAGCGTATGGCTATCCATGATTTGCCTCCTGCCACGCCAGCAAACGTTGCTTGTAGTGGCGCGCCTGCGCCTGGAGCGTTTCGTCATCACAGACAAACGTACAGTGCATCGCAAAAGGCGGTAGCCAGTTGAGCCCACAATAGAGCGCGGTAGCCTGTAACGGCTGCGAGAGCACGTCAAAGCCCGGATAGGCGCCAATAGCGAAGTGGCTTTCGCCTCCGCCGGTCGTCACGGCCCACATCAGATCTTTGCCCCGGAGCGCCATGCCGCCATGCCCGTAGGCCCAGCCATGCGCGAGGACTTTGTCCATCCAGAGTTTGAGTAAAGGGGGAACGCTGTACCACTGCATTGGATGCTGCCAGATGATAAGACGCGCGCGCGCCAGCGCCTGCTGCTCGGCGGCAACATCAATATTGAAGTCAGGGTAAAGTTGATAGAGCGAGCGAATTTCGACGCCATCCAGCGTCCTTGCCTGTTCCAGCATCCGTTTATTCGCATGCGAGTGCTGCGGATACGGATGGGCATAAATAATGAGGATCATGAAGTAGCCTGTTATTTTACATCTCTGTTTTACCACAGAGTGTAGTCAGTAATTTAACAGGCTAATAGTGAATATTATTGAGCAGCTAAATGGATAAAACTGAATTAATTATCCAGCTCGCTCATGTTCTTCACCTGATCGCGGTTGATCTGTTCCGTTTTACCGGTTTCTGCGTTTTTGTAGGACACCAGTCCGGTATCATCATCGACCTGTGGTTTACCATCGGTGACGATCGTTTTGCCGTCGGTGGTTTTTATGGCCTGGTTTGATGAACAGCCCGCTACGGTAAATACCGTCGCAGCGGCAAAAAGAGACGCAATAAGAAGTTGTTTTTGCATGGTGTTCTCCCTGCTTTTCAGTCATTTTCAGTGGTATACCCATTAACTATAGACTAACTGACTGACCTTAAAAGAAAATACAGAACACTCTGAAGATATCCCCTAGCACAGAGGCTTGTTGCGAATCGTCATACTGCTCGTCTGGGCAAGCGTCAGTCCACGCGTCTCCGGCGCAAAGGCGATGGAAATAAGCAGACCGATAAGTGAAATTCCCGCCCCCATCAGCATGACGTAGCTGATCCCATATCTGGTGATGAAGATCGGCAACGCCCACGTTGAAAGGATGGTGCCAATTCGACTCAGGGACATAATGACGCCCACGGCAGACGCGCGAATATCCGTCGGGAACAGCTCATTCGGGTAGAGCCACTGAAGGTTCCCCGGGCCGCCGGAGAAAAAGGCGTACACCGCAAAGGCCGCAACCACCAACCAGATCCCCATTTCTGGGATCAGCCCCAGCACAGCCAGCGCCAGCGTCATCATAACAAAGCTGCCGATCAGCAATGGCCGTCGCCCTATGCTGTTCAGCCAGTACATCGGCGGAATACAGCCCAGCATAAAGAACAAACTGATCACCACATTGCCCAGCGCCGCGCTTTTCCCGACGCCCAGCCCCAGCAGGCCGACAATCTGCGGGCCAAAGGTATAGATGGCGAACATCGGGATGACCTGGCAGGTCCAGATGGCGGCGACAAACAAAACAAACGGGAAGTGACGGCGATTAAACAGCTGTAAGAAGCGCGTCTCCTGGGGCGGTTCTTCATCGAACGCCACCGGCTCGCCAAACAGTTTAATCATCATCTCCTCGCACTCTTTCACCCGCCCCTTACGCAACAGCCAGCGCGGTGATTCGGGAAGATCGAAGCGCCCGATCAGGATCATAATGCAGGGAATTGCCGCACTCCCCAGCATCCAGCGCCATCCGCCCGCCACATCGTACAACCAGTAGCCAACCAGATCGGCGCAGGTGGCGCCGACGTACCACATCGCGGCAATAAAACTGATCGAGAAGGCGCGCTGGCGGGTGTTGGAAAACTCGGTAATCATCGAGGTGGCGATAGGATAATCCGCGCCAATCACCACCCCAATCAGCACGCGCATAACGAGCAACTCCATCGGCGATGAGACAAACATCGTCGCTACCGATATCACCCCAATGGCGATGATATCGATGAGGAACATTTTACGTCGCCCCACTTTGTCTGAGATATAGCCGAACAGCGACGTACCGACAAACAGCCCGGCCAGCGTGCCTGCCCCCAGCAATCCCAGCCACTGCGCATCCAGCTTCAGCGCAGGCGTGAGCTGCTCCAGCGCCACGCCAATCATGACCAGTACGTAACCGTCCAGGAACGGCCCGCCGCTTCCCCACAGCATAATTCTGCGGTGAATAGAGGAGAATTTAATGTCGTCAAAGTTCCTGGGCTGCTGCATAGCCGCGTCCTGTTTTGTTTTCACTTGATGCCTGATGGCACGACGCTTATCAGGCCTACGAATCACGTATTTTGTAGGCCGGATAAGACGCGTCAGCGACGCCATCCGGCATCAACCTCAGCCGTAGCGAAATTCCACGCCAAAGGTGCCGCGCGGGTATTCCCATTTCTCCAGCGCCGTCCCCAACCCGAGAATTCGACAGGTGCCGCACTCCAGGCACCCGGCGTAATCAAAACGCACGCTGCCGTCGTCCTGCTTTTTATACAACCCGGCCGGACACGCCTTGATCAGCACCTCCAGCGCCTGCTTATCCGGTTCGGTTTTCAGGATGATGTGCGGATTGTCTTCATCCACATTGAATTTATTGACGCCCAGTTTGACGTCCACATTGACGGGAGAAGTCATAATACGGTCACTCCTTTGATGCCATCCTTCATCAGGTTGATGAAGCCCACTTTCTTCGCGTGGCGCAGGATTTTTTTACGCACAGGGACGGGCGCGCTGCCATCGACGGTAAACAGATCGCGGGCAATGCCCACCGCCATTTCAGGGTAGCGCGTGAACATACGCGGGTTGTCCAGAAACGCCGGTAAGCGCTGGTACATACGCATATCCCGCATCGGCCCGTTGTCGAGATGCTGTTGATATTCCGCCAGCCCCTGTCGGCTGAAATCGTTGCTCTGCATGGCCGAAAGTACGGTCTTCGCCGCCGCTTCCCCTGCCGCGACGGCCAGATCCATACCGCGAATCGTAAAACCGAGGTTCATACACATACCGGCGGCGTCACCGGCAATCAGCACGCCGTCGCCCACCAGCTCCGGCTGCATATTCATTCCCGCTTCCGGGACGACGTGCGCGGCGTACTCCAGCAGTTTTCCGCCCGCAATCAGCGGCGCCACCGCCGGATGCTGTTTAAAATCTTCCAGCATTTGTGGAACCGACTTTTTCGCCTCTTTCAGATGATGCAGACCGCAAACCAGCCCCAAAGAGAGGGTCGTTTTATTGGTATAGAGGAAGCCGCCGCCCATCAGACCGTCGGTCGGAGAACCGGCAAACAGACAGGCCGCGCCTTCATTTCCCTGTAATCCGAAGCGATCCACAATGACCGATTCAGGCAACTCAATTAACTCTTTTACGCCTACCGCGACATGGGCGGCATCTACACGTTTCGCCATTCCCAGCTTTTCCGCCAACAGCGAGTTCACGCCATCAGCGAGAATGACCGTTTTCGCTTCAATAACGTCGCCATCCGCCTCAACGCCCACCACTTTGCCGTCGCGCTGAACAAGATTATCCACGCGGATGCCGGTTATCAGCTGCGCGCCCGCCTCTTCAGCCTGTTCCATCAGCCAGGCGTCAAATTTACTGCGCAATACGGAATAAGAGACCTGCGAAGGCGCGGCATCCTCGCCATTGACGTAATCCACCGCCATCGCCCCTTTTTCGGTCATAAAAGCGAGTTTCTCATGGGTGATCACGCGTTCAACCGGGGCATGTTCAGCAAAACCGGGGATAATGCGCTCCAGACTGTGCGCGTAGATGCGCCCGCCGGTGACATTCTTCGCGCCAGCGGAATTGCCGCGCTCAATAACCAGCACCTGCGCCCCTTCGCGGGCGAGCACCAGCGCCGCGACGGAACCCGCCAGCCCGGCCCCCACGATGATGGCATCAAAGATATCTTCGGACATAAGAACTCCAGATTTACCTGTCAGCGGCAGGGCCGATACCCACAAGCCCTGCCCGAGTGGATCAGCGTGCTAAAGCGCTCGTAAGCGCAGGCAGAATCTTCATCACATCGCCGACAATGCCGTAATCAGCGTATTGAAATATCGGCGCATTTTTATCTTTGTTGATGGCGCAGATGGTTTGTGAACCGTTCGCGCCCACCATGTGCTGGATCTGCCCGGAAATGCCCACTGCGAGGTAAAGCTCTGGTTTAAGCATCAGGTTGGAGATGCCGACATAACGCTCGTGCTCCATCCATTTTTCGTTTTCCGCCACCGGACGAGAACACGCCAGTTCCGCGCCAATGGCCTGACACAGCGCCTGGGCCAGCGAGATATTCTCTTTGCTGCCGATGCCGCGCCCGACGCTAACCACCAGTCGCGCTTTATCAAGATCGACCGTGTTGCTCTGGCGCGCCTGCGTTGCGGTGCGCGTTACGACGACATCTGGCGACTGCCACTGCACGTCATGCGACTCGCCGTGGCGGGACGCGTCCGCCTGTTGCGCCTCGAACGTGCCGCTGCCGACGGTGATCACCGCATACGGTGATGTGATGGTCTCTTCGCCAATCGCCAGCCCGCCGTAGACCATATGCCGGACGGTCGCATGGCCCTCCTGCTGCGTTACCGCACTGGCGTCGTTAGAGACGGCCGCCGCGAGACGAAATCCCAGCTTTGCCGCCAGCAGTTTGCCACGGCGGGTATTAGGCAGCAGCACCAGACCCGAATCCCCCTGCTGGCGAATCGTCTGCGCCATCACCCCGGCGTAATCTTCCACCATGCGGTCGTCCGGTTTACCGCGTAAATGCCAGATGTGATTCGCCCCCAGCTGGCGTGCCGTCTCGCCCTCGGCGTCGTGCTGCACAAACGCATGAATCTGCTCGCCTGAAGCCAGTGCGCCGCTCATCAGTTCCGGCAGACGAGAAGGGGTATCGCTGAATACCCAGACATGAGAAAACGTGTTCATAATATCCCCCGGTAATTAAATGATTTTGCGCAGATGTTCGGCGAACGCGGCGATCTGTTCTTCACCATCGCCTTCAATAACGATGCGCTGACGCTCGCGTTGTTTCGGTGCGGCGACCTTCTGGACGGAGTACGCGTCTGGCGCACTGAAACCAATATCCGCCGCAGACCAGACCTGCACCGGTTTTTTTGCCGCGCCCAGAATCGCTTTCATCGACGGGATCTGCGGAGCGTTAATGTCTGTGGAGACCGCCACCACCGCAGGCAGGGGAATACTCAGGGTTTCAATTTCATCTTCCAGTTCACGCTCAACGGTAAGCGCACTTTCCGTCAGGGAGAGGATTTTGCTCACGCCGTTGATGGCCGGAATGTTCAGCGTTTCACCCACCAGCAGGCTGACCTGCTGGGCATAAAGGTCGGAGGAACCGTCGCCGCAAACGATCAGATCAAAGCCCGATTTTTGCGCGGCGGCGGCAAGCGCTGCGGCGGTGCGTTGCGGCAAAGCCTGTTCAAACTGGTCGTCTATCACCACGACCAGTTCATCTGGCCCACGGGAAAGCACATCTTTACGCCCTTTGGCGTTGGTCAGCGCCTTGCCGCCTACACTCATGGCAATCACCTGGGCATCGCTTGCCTGCTGCTTTAACTGGCAGGCAGCTTCAATCGCATTCAGATCGTACTGACTGATTTTGGCATCCGCTTTGCTGATATCTAATGAACCATCGGCATTATTGATCGCAATATCCTGTTCATCAGGCACGCACTTGTAACAAGTAATTATCTTCATTGCATCTCCAGAAATCATGAAGGAAACGTCATCCATATCGGCGGTGTTAAATACAGATATCACGCTCTTTAATTCGGAAATAAAACTTTAATCACCAATATTGAAAATGTCACACGCTGATATTTACAACTTTCAATATTGTTAAGCACCTCACTAATATTGAACAGCACCCGTAGAACATAAAAATTTTCAATATTGTTTGATGGATCACCAATATTGAATGAGAGATGCGCGCAATTCGACCAAAATACATCACATCCAATTGTTTTAAATTGATTTTATTTGAAAATAAGGGTCAAAAACACCAGACAAAAAAGTGTGATCAACATAACGGATTACCGCAAAATGAATACCCATTATGAGTTACTCGCCAAAGCGACTCTGAGGTCTAACTGTCATCAGATTATTACTAAGAAAAATAAACAAAATATAACAAACGGGAACGTAACATAAATTTCGTTTTGACACTGGAATTGACTCATGAAAAATGAAAAGAGAAAGTCCGGGATTGAACCTAAGGTTTTTTTCCCGCCGTTAATAATTGTAGGGATACTTTGTTGGCTAACCGTCAGAGATCTCGACGCTGCGAATATTGTTATTAATGCCGTCTTCAGTTATGTCACAAATATCTGGGGTTGGGCATTTGAATGGTACATGGTGGTGATGCTTTTTGGCTGGTTCTGGCTGGTCTTCGGCCCTTACGCTAAAAAAAGATTAGGTGATGAACCGCCGGAATTCAGCACCGCCAGCTGGATTTTCATGATGTTCGCCTCCTGCACTTCCGCCGCCGTGCTGTTCTGGGGCTCAATCGAAATTTATTATTACATCTCGACGCCGCCCTTTGCTCTGGCACCTGGCTCCAACGGCGCCAAAGAGATCGGCCTCGCCTACAGCCTGTTTCACTGGGGGCCGTTACCGTGGGCGACTTACAGCTTCCTCTCCGTCGCGTTCGCCTACTTCTTTTTTGTTCGCAAAATGGACGTGATTCGTCCCAGCTCGACGCTGGTACCTTTAGTGGGCGAGAAACACGCGAAAGGGTTATTCGGTACTATTGTCGATAACTTCTATCTGGTGGCGCTGATCTTCGCGATGGGCACCAGCCTCGGTCTGGCGACGCCGCTGGTGACAGAGTGTATGCAGTATCTGTTCGGCATCCCTCATACGCTGGAACTGGACGCCATCATCATTACCTGCTGGATCGTTCTGAACGCCATTTGCGTGGCCTGCGGCCTGCAAAAAGGGGTGAAAATCGCCAGTGACGTGCGTAGCTATCTCAGCTTCCTGATGCTCGGCTGGGTGTTTATCGTCAGCGGCGCCAGTTTCATCATGAACTACTTCACCGATTCCGTCGGTATGCTGTTGATGTATCTGCCACGCATGTTGTTCTACACCGATGCGATCGGCAAAGGCGGCTTCCCGCAGGGCTGGACCGTTTTCTACTGGGCATGGTGGGTCATTTACGCCATCCAGATGAGTATCTTCCTCGCGCGTATTTCCCGCGGCCGTACCGTGCGCGAACTGTGCTTTGGGATGGTGCTCGGCCTGACCGCCTCCACCTGGATTCTGTGGACCGTTCTTGGCAGCAACACCCTGCTGCTGATGGATAAAAATATCCTCAATATTCCACAACTTATCGAACAGCACGGCGTGGCGCGCGCCATCATCGAAACCTGGGCCGCACTGCCATTCAGCACGGCTACGATGTGGGGATTCTTCATCCTCTGCTTTATCGCCACCGTCACGCTGATTAACGCCTGCTCCTACACGCTGGCCATGTCCACCTGCCGCGAAGTGCGCGACGGTGAAGAGCCGCCGCTGCTGGTACGTATCGGCTGGTCGGTGCTGGTTGGCGTTATCGGCATCGTCCTGTTAGCGCTCGGCGGGTTAAAACCCATTCAAACCGCGATTATTGCCGGAGGATGCCCGCTGTTCTTCGTCAACATCATGGTAACGCTCTCCTTTATCAAAGACGCCAAAGTGCACTGGAAAGATAAATAAACTCAATAAACTCCTTACAAATGAGGCTGGAAGATGGATTTTAATTTGAATGACGAGCAGGAACTGTTTGTCGCCGGTATTCGTGAACTGATGGCCAGTGAGAACTGGGAAGCCTACTTTGCCGAGTGCGATCGCGACAGCGTCTACCCGGAACGTTTTGTGAAAGCGCTGGCGGATATGGGCATCGACAGCCTGTTGATCCCGGAAGAACACGGCGGGCTGGAAGCCGGTTTCGTCACCGTTGCCGCCGTATGGATGGAACTGGGGCGTCTGGGCGCGCCAACTTACGTGTTGTACCAATTGCCGGGAGGTTTTAACACTTTCCTGCGTGAAGGGACCCAGGAGCAAATTGATAAAATCATGGCGTTCCAGGGAACCGGCAAGCAGATGTGGAACTCGGCGATCACCGAACCGGGAGCGGGATCGGATGTTGGCAGTTTAAAAACCACCTATACCCGTAAAAATGGTAAGGTTTATCTTAACGGCAGCAAGTGTTTCATCACCAGTAGCGCCTACACCCCCTACATCGTGGTGATGGCACGGGACGGCGCCTCCCCGGACAAACCGATTTATACCGAATGGTTTGTCGATATGAGCAAACCCGGCATCAAGGTTAACAAACTTGAGAAGCTCGGCCTGCGCATGGACAGCTGCTGTGAAATCAATTTTGACGATGTTGAGCTGGACGAAAAAGACATGTTCGGCCGGGAAGGTAATGGCTTTAACCGCGTAAAAGAAGAGTTCGACCACGAACGTTTCCTGGTGGCTTTAACCAACTACGGTACGGCAATGTGCGCGTTCGAAGACGCCGCGCGTTACGCCAATCAGCGCGTGCAGTTTGGCGAGACGATCGGCCGCTTCCAGCTGATTCAGGAGAAGTTCGCGCATATGGCGATCAAATTAAACTCCATGAAAAACATGCTGCTGGAAGCCGCATGGAAAGCGGATAACGGCACCATCACCTCGGGCGATGCCGCGATGTGTAAATACTTCTGCGCCAATGCCGCGTTTGACGTGGTAGACAGCGCCATGCAGGTATTGGGCGGCGTCGGGATTGCGGGCAACCACCGCATTACGCGTTTCTGGCGTGACCTGCGCGTTGACCGCGTCTCCGGCGGCTCTGACGAAATGCAGATCCTGACGCTCGGCCGCGCCGTGCTGAAGCAATACCGTTAAACATTGCCCGGTGGCGGGCCTACAAACCATCCGGCAATTTGCCCGGTGGCGCTGCGCTTACCGGGCCTACAAACCATCGTAGGCCGGATAAGGCGTTTATGCCGCCATCCGGCAATTTACCCGGTGGCACTGCGCTTACCGGGCCTACAAAAAATGCAGGAATTTATTTATGAACCGTTTACCGATGCCCACTTTCGGGCCGCTCGCCGGATTGCGGGTCGTGTTCTCCGGGATTGAAATCGCCGGGCCGTTCGCCGGACAAATGTTCGCAGAGTGGGGCGCGGAAGTGATCTGGATTGAAAACGTCGCCTGGGCCGATACCATTCGCGTCCAGCCGAACTATCCGCAGCTTTCACGCCGAAACTTGCATGCCCTCTCCCTTAACATCTTCAAAGATGAAGGTCGGGAAGCGTTTCTGAAACTCATGGAAACCACTGACATCTTCATCGAAGCCAGCAAAGGCCCGGCGTTTGCCCGTCGCGGAATTACCGATGACGTGCTGTGGGAACACAACCCCAAACTGGTGATCGCCCACCTTTCCGGTTTCGGCCAGTACGGCACGGAGGAGTACACCAACCTCCCGGCTTACAACACCATCGCCCAGGCCTTTAGCGGCTACCTGATTCAGAACGGCGATGTCGATCAACCCATGCCCGCATTCCCGTATACGGCGGACTATTTTTCCGGGATGACCGCCACCACCGCCGCGCTGGCGGCTTTGCACAGAGTGCGTGAAACCGGCAAAGGCGAAAGCATTGATGTGGCGATGTATGAAGTGATGCTGCGCATGGGCCAGTACTTCATGATGGATTACTTCAACGGCGGCGAAATTTGCCCGCGCATGACCAAAGGCAAAGACCCCTACTACGCCGGATGCGGGCTGTATAAATGCGCAGACGGTTACATCGTGATGGAGCTGGTCGGCATTACGCAGATCAACGAGTGCTTTAAGGATATCGGCCTGGCGCACATTCTGGGTACGCCAGAAGTGCCGGAAGGCACCCAGCTTATCCATCGCGTTGAGTGCCCTTACGGGCCGTTAGTCGAGGAAAAACTGGATGCGTGGCTGGCGACCCGTTCCATCGCCGATGTGCAGGCGCGTTTCGCCGAGCTGAATATCGCCTGCGCGAAAGTGCTGACCATTCCAGAACTGGAAAACAACCCGCAGTACGTCGCCCGCGAATCCATTACCGAGTGGCACACGATGGATGGCCGTACCTGTAAAGGGCCAAACATCATGCCGAAATTCAAAAACAACCCAGGGAAAATCTGGCGTGGCATGCCGTCGCATGGCATGGACACCGCCGCCATTCTAAAAAACATCGGTTACAACGAAGCAGATATACAGGAACTGGTCAGCAAGGGTCTGGCCAAAGTTGAGGATTAAACGCAAAGCGCTAACCGGTTTATCCGGTTAGCGCGCATGCCTATTTTCGAACGGATAACAGTGCAATGGATATCGTTGGCGGACAAAACTTACGTCAGATGTGGGACGACCTGGCCGAGGTATACGGAAATAAAACGGCGCTTATTTTTGAATCCAGCGAAGGCGTTGTCCGGCAATTCAGCTACGCGTCGCTGAATGAGGAGATCAACCGCACGGCGAACCTTTTCCTCGCCTCAGGCATTCAGAAAGGCGATAACGTCGCGCTGCATCTGGATAACTGCCCGGAGTTCTTTTTCTGCTGGTTTGGTCTGGCCAAAATTGGCGCCATCATGGTGCCGATCAATGCCAGGCTCCTGCGCGAAGAGAGCGCCTGGATTTTACAAAACAGCCGCGCGCAGCTCATCGTCACCAGCGCTGAATTTTATCCGATGTATCGCCAGATACTGCTTGAGGACGATACCCTGCTCAATCATATCTGTCTGATTGGCGAAAATGCGCCCGTTGAAGATAACGTTAGCCATTTTTCTCAACTGAAAGACCAGCAGCCTGCCACATTGTGCTATGCGCCGCCGTTATCCACTGACGACACGGCGGAGATTCTGTTTACTTCTGGCACCACCTCGCGGCCCAAAGGCGTGGTCATTACCCATTACAACCTGCGTTTTGCGGGTTACTACTCCTCCTGGCAGTGTGCGCTGCGTGAAGATGACGTCTATCTGACGGTGATGCCCGCCTTTCATATTGACTGTCAGTGTACTGCGGCAATGGCGGCATTCTCCGCAGGCAGCACCTTTGTGCTGATCGAAAAATACAGCGCCCGCGCGTTCTGGGGACAGGTACGAAAGTATCGCGCCACCGTCACGGAATGTATTCCGATGATGATCAGGACGCTGATGGTGCAGCCCGCCTCCCCGGAAGAGAGGCAGCATTGTCTGCGCGAAGTGATGTTCTATCTCAACCTTTCCGTGCAGGAAAAAGACGCTTTTATTGCACGTTTCGGCGTCCGGCTGCTGACCTCTTACGGGATGACGGAAACCATTGTCGGCATTATTGGCGATCGTCCCGGCGATAAACGGCGCTGGCCATCTATTGGTCGCCCTGGATTTTGCTATGAGGCGGACATCCGCGATGAGCAGAACCGCTCGCTGCCCGCCGGAGAAATCGGTGAAATCTGTATTAAAGGCGTGCCGGGAAAAACCCTCTTTAAAGAGTATTACGCCAGGCCGGAAGCCACCGCCAAAGCGCTGGAAGCCAACGGCTGGCTGCATACCGGTGATTCCGGCTATCGGGATGAGGAGGGATTTTTCTATTTCGTTGACAGGCGTTGCAACATGATTAAACGCGGCGGCGAAAATGTCTCCTGCGTCGAACTGGAAAACATTATTTCGGCTCATCCCAAAATTCAGGACATCGTCGTTATTGGTATTCACGATTCGATCCGCGATGAAGCCATTAAAGCCTTTGTGGTGCTTAATGAAGGTGAAACATTAACGGAAGAGGAGTTTTTCGCTTTCTGTGAACAGAATATGGCGAAATTCAAAGTCCCCTCTTTTCTTGAGATAAGAAATGATCTGCCCCGAAACTGTTCAGGAAAAATAATTAAAAAGAACCTGAAATAAGCATTCTTACCCGTCCGATTTTAAATAATGGAGTGAAGATATGAGTGAATCATTACATTTGACCCGTCACGGCCCGATTCTGGAAATTACGCTGGATCGCCCGAAAGCGAATGCAATAGACGCAAAAACCAGTTTTGAGATGGGCGAAGTTTTTCTCAATTTCCGTGACGATCCCGAATTACGTGTGGCGATCATCACCGGTGGCGGCGAAAAATTCTTCTCCGCAGGCTGGGATTTAAAAGCGGCAGCCGAAGGCGAAGCCCCGGACGCCGATTTTGGCCCCGGCGGGTTTGCCGGTTTAACCGAGATCTTTGACCTGGATAAACCGGTGATTGCCGCCGTTAACGGCTATGCCTTCGGCGGCGGGTTCGAACTGGCGCTGGCGGCGGATTTTATCGTCTGCGCCGATAACGCCAGTTTCGCGCTGCCTGAAGCAAAGCTCGGCATTGTGCCTGACAGCGGCGGCGTGCTGCGCCTGCCTAAGCTGTTGCCGCCTGCTGTCGTCAACGAAATGCTGATGACCGGCAGACGAATGGGCGCAGAAGAAGCCTTGCGCTGGGGAATTGTGAACCGGGTTGTCAGCCAGCAAGCGTTAATGGACAGCGCCCGTGAACTGGCGCAACAGCTGGTGAACAGCGCGCCGTTGGCGATCGCCGCCCTCAAAGAGATCTACCGCGCAACCAGCGAAATGCTGGTGGAAGAAGGCTATCGCTACATTCGCAGCGGCGCATTGAAGCACTACCCGTCGGTACTGCACTCTGAAGATGCGATCGAAGGCCCGCAGGCGTTTGCCGAAAAACGCGATCCGGTCTGGAAAGGCCGCTAGCGCCGTACTGCCGGATGGCGACAGCAATCACGGAGGAATAACCATGAGCTATTACGCCTTTGAAGGCCTGATTCCGGTAGTACATCCAGAGGCGTACGTGCATCCCAGCGCCGTGTTGATTGGCGATGTCATCGTCGGCGCCGGCGTCTACATCGGCCCGCTTGCATCGCTGCGCGGCGACTATGGGCGTCTGATTCTTGAGGCGGGTGCTAACCTTCAGGATGGCTGCATCATGCACGGTTATTGCGATACCGACACCATCGTGCATGAAAACGGGCATATCGGGCACGGCGCAATCCTTCACGGCTGCGTGATTGGTCGTGATGCGTTAGTGGGCATGAACAGCGTAATCATGGATGGCGCAATCATCGGCGAAGAGAGTATCGTTGCCGCCATGAGTTTTGTAAAAGCAGGTTTTGTCGGCGCGCCCAGGCAGCTGCTGGTTGGCGCGCCTGCACGCGTCAAACGTGATGTCACGGATGAAGAGCTGCACTGGAAACGGCTCAACACGCAGGAATATCAGGATCTCGCGGTACGCTGTCGGGCATCGCTATGTGAAACGCAACCCTTAACCCAGGTCGAAAAGAACCGGCCGCGCCTGAAAGGCACGACGGAGGTGAAGCCAAAATCGGCGTAGCGCTTTGTGCCGGATGGCGCTGGCGCTTATCCGGCCTACGAGTCAACACACCGTTGCAGGCCGGATAAGGCATTTACGCCGACATTACCGACGCATACTTTTTGATAGCATCATCTGCCATTTCTGCTCGCGGTTTAGCTCCGCGGGCGGAACCGGCATTCGCGGGGTTCTCTCCGCTTTTACCATCTTCTCCTGCGCGCTATGACCCAAACGCGCATAGAGCTGCGCGTCAATACGCTTAATACGCACCAGGCGTTGGCACTGGCATCCTCGCCCTTCCAGCTGATTAGGGATCGTCCTGGTCTCGCACTCTATTTCCCCCACTTCAGAAAGAATATACGAAACCGTATTAATCGCTTTGCAATAATCCATATTAAATTGCTTCGCGATCTCTTTGGCGCTCACCCACCGGTTTTCTGCCATTACCCAATCAGCAATTAACAAATAAAGTGGTTTCTCAACATATTTTTCACTCATAAGCACACCATTTTACAAATTAAAAATCTTGCTACGGTTCGTTATGGCCTGAATATAAATAACGCCATTAACCATAAATAAATTGTGGATATAAGGGGATAGTATGCGACTTAATTGTTGATTAGTGTGAGCGAAATCGTGCTTGTTACATTGAAAACCACATCCAGGAAGCGTATGTGACCAGGAATGACCTTATGGCGTAAAAAAAGGTTCCTTTGCAGGAACCTTTTTATATCACCAGATAAATGCGTCAGCCGCTTACTTCGTAATTTGCGCGTGCATTTCCTGTACGGAGATCACCTTTTCAGTCGCATCGGCGTTCAGCGCCATCGTCGTGGCGAAGCCGCCGTTCAGGGTCGTGTCGTAATGCACTTTATACTGCAACGCGCTGCGGCGAATCAGTTTAGAGTCCTCAATCGCCTGACGACCTGCGGTGGTGTTGATGATGTAGGTGTATTCGCCATTCTTGATACGGTCCTGAATGTGCGGACGACCTTCATGCACCTTGTTGACCAGACGCGGGTTGATACCCGCCTCACCCAGCACAATCGCCGTACCGTGAGTCGCATCCAGTTCGAAGCCCTGTTTCAGCAGCTTCGCCGCCAGGTCCACCACGCGTTCTTTGTCGCCTTCACGAACGGAGAGCAGCGCACGGCCCGATTTCTTCATCGTCGAGCTGCTGCCAAGCTGCGCTTTGGCGAACGCTTCAGCGAAGGTGCGGCCGACGCCCATCACTTCCCCGGTAGAGCGCATTTCTGGCCCTAACAGCGGGTCAACGCCCGGGAATTTGTTGAACGGCAGCACCACTTCTTTCACCGAGTAGTACGGCGGGATGATTTCTTTCGTCACGCCCTGCTCGGTCAGCGATTTGCCCGCCATCACGCGCGCCGCCACTTTCGCCAGCGGTAAGCCGGTCGCTTTGGAGACGAACGGTACGGTACGCGCCGCACGCGGGTTCACTTCAATCAGGTAGACTTCGTTGTCTTTCACCGCGAACTGCACGTTCATCAGACCACGCACCTGCAACTCAAAGGCCAGCTTCTGCACCTGCTGGCGCATCACGTCCTGAATCTCTTTGCTTAACGTGTAGGCCGGCAGAGAACATGCGGAGTCACCGGAGTGCACGCCCGCCTGTTCGATGTGTTCCATGATGCCGCCAATCAGCACCATTTCGCCGTCGCAGATAGCATCCACATCCACTTCCACCGCGTCATCAAGGAAGCGGTCCAGCAGTACCGGCGCATCGTTAGAGACGCTGACTGCGGTCTGGAAGTAACGACGCAGGTCAGCTTCGTCGTAAACGATTTCCATCGCGCGGCCGCCCAGCACGTAGGACGGGCGAACCACCAGCGGATAGCCAATCTCTTTTGCCTTCTCAACGGCCTGTTCAATCGCCGTCACGGTGGCGTTAGCAGGCTGTTTCAGTTTCAGACGGTCAACCGCCTGCTGGAAGCGCTCACGGTCTTCCGCGCGGTCAATCGCATCCGGGCTGGTGCCGATAACTGGCACACCTGCCGCTTCCAGCGCGCGCGCCAGTTTCAGCGGAGTCTGGCCGCCGTACTGTACGATGACGCCTTTCGGTTTCTCGACGCGCACGATTTCCAGCACATCTTCCAGCGTGACCGGCTCGAAGTACAGGCGGTCGGAGGTGTCGTAGTCGGTGGAGACCGTTTCCGGGTTACAGTTGACCATAATGGTCTCGTAACCGTCTTCGCGCAGCGCCAGCGAGGCGTGTACGCAGCAGTAGTCAAATTCAATCCCCTGGCCGATACGGTTCGGGCCGCCGCCGAGCACCATGATTTTGTCGCGATCCTGGTTCGGATTCGCTTCGCACTCATCTTCATAAGTGGAGTACATGTAGGCGGTGTCGGTAGCAAATTCCGCCGCACAGGTGTCCACGCGCTTGTAAACCGGGTGCAGGTTGAACTGGTCGCGCAATTTGCGCACTTCCGCTTCGCGCACGCCCGCCAGTTTAGCCAGACGCGCATCGGCGAAGCCTTTGCGCTTCAGCATCCGCAGGAAGTCAGCGTCGAGGCCGGTGATGCCAAGCTCTGCCACTTTTTCTTCCAGACGAACCAGTTCTTCAATCTGCACCAGGAACCAGCGGTCGATGTTGGTCAGGTTAAAGACGCCATCGACAGACAGCCCCGCGCGGAACGCATCAGCGATGTACCAGATACGCTCGGCGCCCGCATCTTTCAGCTCGCGACGAATTTTGGTCAGCGCTTCCGGGTCATCCAGGCTCACTTTCGGGTCAAAACCGGCGGCGCCCACTTCCAGACCGCGCAGCGCTTTCTGTAAGGATTCCTGCTGAGTGCGGCCAATCGCCATCACTTCGCCGACGGATTTCATCTGGGTGGTGAGACGGTCGTTGCTGCCCGCGAATTTTTCAAAGTTGAAGCGAGGAATTTTGGTGACAACGTAGTCGATGGACGGTTCGAACGATGCCGGAGTACGGCCGCCGGTGATGTCGTTCATCAGTTCGTCGAGGGTGTAACCCACCGCCAGTTTCGCCGCCACTTTGGCAATCGGGAAGCCGGTGGCTTTTGACGCCAGCGCCGAGGAGCGGGAGACGCGCGGGTTCATTTCGATGACAATCAGACGACCGTTTTTCGGGTTCACCGCAAACTGAACGTTGGAACCGCCGGTTTCCACGCCGATTTCACGCAGTACCGCCATCGAGGCGTTACGCATGATTTGGTACTCTTTGTCCGTCAGCGTTTGCGCCGGAGCCACCGTGATGGAGTCACCGGTGTGAATGCCCATCGCGTCAAAGTTCTCAATGGAGCAGACGATAATGCAGTTATCGTTCTTATCACGCACCACTTCCATTTCGTACTCTTTCCAGCCAATCAGCGACTCATCTATCAGCAGTTCGTTGGTTGGGGAGAGATCCAGACCGCGCGCGCAAATTTCTTCGAACTCTTCGCGGTTGTAGGCAATACCGCCGCCGGTGCCGCCCATCGTAAAGGATGGACGGATAATGCACGGATAACCGACGTCAGCGGCAACCGCCAGCGCCTCTTCCATCGTATGCGCAATACCGGAGCGGGCAGTGTCGAGGCCGATTTTCTTCATCGCCACATCGAAACGGCGGCGGTCTTCGGCTTTATCAATCGCATCGGCAGTGGCGCCAATCATGGTCACGCCGAACTCAGCCAGCACGCCCTGACGCTCCAGCTCCAGCGCGCAGTTCAGCGCCGTCTGGCCGCCCATCGTCGGCAGCACCGCATCCGGGCGCTCTTTCTCAATAATTTTACGCACGACTTCCCAGTGAATCGGCTCGATGTAGGTCGCATCGGCCATTTCCGGGTCGGTCATGATGGTCGCGGGGTTAGAGTTCACCAGGATGACGCGATAACCTTCTTCGCGCAGCGCTTTACACGCCTGGGCGCCAGAGTAGTCAAACTCACACGCCTGGCCGATAACAATCGGGCCCGCCCCCAGAATCAGGATACTTTTTATGTCTGTACGTTTTGGCATGGCTCTGTTTACTCCTGATTATTTCGCGGACTGACGGTACTGCTCAATTAACTCGATAAAGTGGTCGAACAATGGCGCGGCATCATGCGGGCCAGGGCTCGCCTCAGGGTGCCCCTGGAAGCTGAACGCCGGTTTATCGGTACGATGAATCCCTTGCAGAGTGCCGTCGAACAGCGATTTGTGCGTCACTCGCAGATTTGCAGGCATAGAAGCCTCATCCACCGCAAAACCGTGGTTCTGCGCCGTAATCATCACGGTATTGTTATCGATATCTTTTACCGGATGGTTACCGCCGTGGTGGCCGAACTTCATCTTGATGGTTTTCGCGCCGCTCGCCAGCGCCAGCAGCTGATGGCCGAGGCAGATGCCGAAAACCGGAATATCGGTTTCGAGGAATGCCTGAATCGCCTCGATAGCGTAGTCGCATGGCGCCGGATCGCCAGGGCCGTTAGAGAGGAAGATACCGTCCGGGTTCATCTTCAGCACCTCTTCGGCGGAGGTCTTCGCCGGAACCACCGTCAGGCGGCAGCCTCTGTCTACCAGCATACGCAGGATGTTGCGTTTCGCGCCGTAGTCGTAAGCCACAACGTGGAACGGCAGGTCAGTTTCTGATTTGGCTTCCGGCAGGTCGTCTGCAAGCGTCCAGCTTCCCTGCGTCCAGCTATAGGATTCAGCGGTGGTCACTTCTTTCGCCAGATCCATTCCGTTGAGGCCCGGGAAGGCTTTCGCTTTCTCCAGCGCCAGTGCCGCATCCGGGTTATCACCCGCGATAATGCAGCCGTTCTGTGCGCCCTTCTCACGTAGCAGGCGCGTCAGCTTACGGGTATCAATATCGGCAATCGCCACGATGTTATGGCGTTTCAGGTAAGAAGAGAGGTCTTCAGTATTGCGGAAGTTGCTGGCAATCAGCGGCAGATCGCGAATGACCAGACCTTGCGCATGAACCTGAGAGGATTCTTCATCGGCTTCATTGGTGCCGACATTACCGATATGAGGATAAGTAAGAGTGACAATTTGGCGGGAATAGGAAGGATCAGTGAGGATTTCTTGATAACCGGTCATTGAAGTATTGAAAACGACTTCCCCAACCGCCGAACCTGTTGCCCCTATGGCCCGACCGTGAAACTGGGTTCCGTCTTCCAGAACCAATAGCGCTGACTTAATCAAAACACCCTCCAGAGAATATTCACTCACTTTATTTGCATATTAATTCATTTGTATAACCTGAATCAATGCAAATCTGCTTACCCGTGGATTTCTGGCAAACGGCGGCATTCTGAAGATAAGGCGGGTAAAAGTCAACTTAAAGGCGGTATTTTTTGTATTGTTTTACGACTCAGGGAAGGATGTTCTGATTTAACAGGCAAAAAGATCAGCTAACTTGTCCTGGAAAACGCTTGCGTGGCTGAAAGAATGCATTATGAAACCAGTGAGAAGAAAAAAGTGGACCATTTGGTCAAAATTTACATAAAAGCAACAAATAAACAGAAGAAAACAGATTAATTCACGAGTTTAAATAAAAAACAGAAAGATAAAGTTAAAAATAATAGGGCAATAAATTATTGCCCTATGTAATCAACAAATTATGATTACCATAACCACATCACGAAGGGTAAAAACTAGCTATAAATTGTTTAAATCCAGCACATCTCGCATATCAAAAAGACCATTTGGCTTTGATTTTAGCCAGATAGCCGATCTGACCGCGCCATTCGCAAACGTCATACGGCTGGAGGCCTTATGCGTGATTTCAATACGTTCACCAATATCAGCAAACATCGCGGTATGTTCACCCACAATGTCGCCAGCACGAACCGTCGCAAAACCGATGGTGCCCGGCACGCGTTCGCCGGTATAACCTTCACGACTGTATACCGCACACGCTTTCAGATCTTTGTCCAGCGCGTGGGCGATCGCTTCCCCCATCGCCAGCGCGGTGCCTGACGGCGCATCCACTTTATGGCGATGGTGCGCTTCGATAATTTCAATATCGGTATAGTCGCCCATCACTTTCGCCGCTTTCTCAAGTAGCTTCAGCATGACGTTAACACCGACGCTAAAGTTGGCGGCGAACACAATGCCGATATCCTGCGCGGCATCGCGAATGGCCTGCTTGCCTGCGTCATCAAATCCCGTCGTGCCAATGACGATGCCTTTACCGTGCTGACGGCAAAACGCCAGGTGCGCCAGCGTCCCTTCCGGGCGAGTGAAATCGATAAAGATGTCAAAATCATCTTTTACCGCTTCCAGGCTACTTTGCACGGTGACGCCCGTTTTCCCTGCGCCTGCTAATTCACCGGCATCGCTGCCCAGTAATGAAGAACCTTCCCGCTCCAGCGCCGCGCCGAGTTGAACGCCGTCCATCCCCAGGGCGGCCTGAATCAGCTGACGTCCCATGCGTCCCCCGGCTCCCGCGATGGCAACGCGGATTTGTGCATCATGCATAGCTATTCTCTTTTGTTAATTTTGCGTAAATCGTTTTCAGATTAACCAGCGCCACGCCGCGCCGCTAGCCAAAAACGTCGATAATTAGAATTTAATGATAAACAGGGAGAGATATCAGTAAAAGCTATATGCGGGAAAAGCGGGACACCGCAGGCAACTCTGCCTGCGATCAAGAGCAAATGGACGCTATTCAATGGAATAGTTAATGATGAGCTGCCCTTTCTTCATTTTGATCCCACCGATCGTTATACGACCAAGTTGGCCGAGCGAAGTGACATGTGTTCCTCCACAGAAGTACATCGGAAGTTCACCAAACCCCACTTTACGTCGCTCACCGTCAAACTCAATTCGACGGGCATAATCCTTCGCCTGCCACTGCTCAATACACGCCAGCAGATTTTCAGCATCAGGAAGACGAGCATGTTCACCTGCTGAAAAGGTAATGCGCCCCTCACCCGGCCAGTGGTGCGCTTTCACTGGCGACCAACCCCATGTTTCTCCCGCACACCCGATAAGATGGCCTGCTGAATGCAGACGAGAGTTGAGCAAACGTGTCTGTACATCGACTTTTAGCTGCACCACTCCCGCTGCAACGGGTTGCGGCAGAATATGTATAATTTGATTATCACGTAACATGATTCCGCAAACTGGAATATCCGCAATCCAGCCTTTGTCTGCGGGTTGTCCACCTCCCTGAGGGTGGAATAATGTTTTATCGAGCGTAACGGCATACAGGCCATCCATTTGTGGAGAGCACCCCGTCACACATGCCATGCCTTCTGTATCATCGGTGTTGTAATAAAGACGTTCTGTCATATGTCCTCCTGTCGTGAAGGGCAGTATATTATTTATCCCGGAGCAGATAATCCGCCTGCCCGGCAATGAATCTTTGCCTGAGAAACACAAATGAATTTGACACTCCTTCCCGATCTGGCCACTTTTGTGTTGATTGTTGATCACGGTAGCTTTTCTGCCGCAGCGCGCGCAGCAGGTGTGACCCCATCAGCCATGAGCCGCAGCGTTTCACGCCTTGAACGCGAAACGGGCAGCCAGTTGTTGCATCGTTCAACACGTAAGCTGGCATTAAGTGAAACAGGAAAGATGGTGTATGAACATGCAAAAATGATGCTGGAAGCAGCGCGACAGGCCATTGATTCCGGGGGAAGCGTACAACACGTTCCTCAGGGAAAGATTACGCTCAGCGTACCCAAAGCCGTCGGACGCTTCGTTATTCATCCACTGATCCCGCAATTTCTTGAACGTTTTCCCCTGGTTGATGTTTGCCTGAGGCTCGAAGACCGCTATATGGATCTCATTGATGATGGTGTCGATCTGGCGCTGCAAATCACCAATACCCCCTCGCCCGGGTTGCATGGCAAGCCGTTAATGCCAATCACCCACATCCTCTGCGCCACGCCAGAGTATCTGCAAAAGCAGGGGACACCGACGCACCCGGAAGATTTACGTCAGCACAGTTGCATTAGCCTCGGAGAGACGCCAACGGACTCACGCTGGAAATTTCGTAAACAAGGCAAGACAGAAGTCGTTCAAACAACGGGGCGCTATGCGGCTAATCATACGGGTGTAAGACTGGACGCAGTAAAGCGCCATCTGGGAATTGGCAGTCTCCCTGCATTCACGGCCAGAGAAGCGTTACAAGACGGCGAAATCATGCAGGTGTTGCCGGAGTGGACGTTTATCAGCAACTACTCCGGCGAGCTATGGCTTTTGTGGGCTGGAAACAAGCATATGCCGCTCAAAATACGGGCCATGATTGATTACCTTAGCCAACAACTAAAATCCTAGGGCGCCAGCGCCAGCACGTCGGCGACCCACTGCTGGAAGCCAGCCACATCTATCTCCAGCGCCACCTGTACGTTAGGGCTTTTACCCAGCCGGCCTTCAATATCAACAACCGTTGTGCCTGCGGTGTATTCCCCCTGCGTCTCTACCGCGACAAAACAGGGTTTAACGGTGAACAGATCCGGGCGAACCAGCCAGGCGATGGCGCAGAGATCGTGCATACGCAGCCCGGTGTTCATGCTGCCGCTGCGGTAGTGGCTAAACAATGCATGCAGCATTTTTCCCGTCCGGTTAAGTTCGGGCAGTTTTGCCAGATAATCCGGCGCCAGCAGGGCCTGGTTGGTCACGTCCAGCCCGCACATCACAATCTCTACCCCACTCTGAAAAACGCGGGAAGCGGCTTCCGGGTCGACGGCAATATTGAATTCGGCATTCGGCGTAAAGTTCCCCCGCCCCGCAGAGCCGCCCATGATCACCAGACGACGAATGTTAAAAGCGCATTCCGGGTAGTGAATCAGCAGCAGCGCAATATTGGTCAACGGGCCGATCGCGACCAGCGTGACGGGTTCCGGGGCGCTCATCAGGGCATCCCGAATGGCGATAAAGGCCGGTTTTGCCAATGGCTGGCAATCATGGGCGACAAAGTCATAGCCTTCCATGCCCGACTCGCCGTGGACGTAAGCAGCATCGCGCAACGGGCGCAGCAGCGGCGTGGCGGCCCCCTGCGCCAGCGGGATATCCACGTTCCAGAAATGCAGCAGTTGCAGCGCGTTGCGGGTGGTTTTCTCTACGGAGACATTCCCCGCGACGGTGGTCATCAGTTGCAGGTCAAGCTGCGGGGCAAACAGGGCGGCGGCGATGGCGGCGGCATCGTCTATACCCGGATCGGTATCCAGAATAATGGGCAGGCGCATGTTTCCTCCATAAAAAGATGACAAGCTCCAGGGTTGGCATCCGATTATTGGCAAACCTTTTGCCGGTTGGCAAGCGACCGACCGACAAAAGGAGACGAAACAAAATTTGTCATTAATCCCATACGCCAAAACGTGTTGGCTCATCGTATTAATGCGCCGCCGCAAAGGCCTGTAGCGGGGCTTCCATAATGACATTACTCAGATGGCCAATGTGCTCAATCTCCACCTCAATACGATCGCCTTCCTGCATGAATAACGGCGGATTCCTCTTTTTCCCTACGCCGCCCGGCGAGCCCGTAATGATGACGTCCCCGGAATTAAGACGGGTGAAAGTGCTTATATACTCAATTAATTCAGCAACTTTATGGATCATACTGCTGGTGTTATCTTCCTGTACCATGCGGCCGTTGAGCCAGGTGCGGATCGCCAGCTGATGCGGGTCGGGAATTTCATCGGCAGTAACCATCCACGGGCCAAAAGCGCCGGTCTGCCGCCAGTTTTTCCCCGCAGTAAACCAGCTGTGCTGCCAGTCGCGTGCGGAGCCATCCATATAGCAGCTGTATCCGGCGACATGGTCAAGCGCATGGTCGCGGGAGATATTCTCGCCACCGTTACCGATGATCACCGCCAGCTCCCCCTCGTAATCAAACTCATGCGAATGACGTGGCTTGAGTACCGGCATGTTGTGCCCGGTTTGCGAATCCGCAAAACGAACAAACAGCGTCGGCGCGGGGTCATGCTGATCGAACTCCTGGCGCTTTTCGGCGTAGTTCATGCCGACACAGAGTATTTTTTCCGGTCGCTCTATTACCGGTAAAAAGGTGATTGCATCCATTTTTAGATCGACCGGCGCCTGCGCGAAGCGCCGCGCCTGCTCCAGACCATCCCCCTGCAATAGCGCCTTCAGGTCCCGATACTGGTCGCCGATGCGGTTCCCCAAATCAATAATGCCTCCGGCAGTAACGATGCCATAGCTGCGAGTGCCCTGATAAAGAAAGCTTGCGAGTTTCATAATTATCAATCCTGCATACTTCAATTAAATAAGAAAGTTACCCAGCACCAGCAGCGAAATGGAAACATTTATCGCCCCGCCGATACGCGTCGCAATTTGTGCGAACGGCATCAGGCTCATGCGGTTGCCTGCGGTTAAAATCGCTACGTCGCCCGTACCGCCTTGCCCACTCTGGCAGCAGGAGACAATGGCGACATCAATAGGATGCATACCGATTTTTTTACCAACGAAGAATCCTGTCGCGACCAGCGCAGCAACGGTACTGATAATGACCAGAAGATTGGTCAGGGTGAAGGCGTTCACCAGCTCCTCCCACGGCGTAATGGCGACGCCAACCGCGAACAGAATGGGGTAAGTCACCGAAGTCTGGAAGAATTTGTACACCACCTGCGAACCTTCAAGAACGCGGGGCGATACGCCGTTAACTAACTTGACCAGCACAGCCACAAACAACATGCCAACCGGTGCGGGCAAGCCAATCAGCTTGTGCCCTAACATACCCAGCATATAGAGCAGTATCGCCAGCAGCGCGCCTGCGGCAATCGTGGTCACATCCGTTTTGCCAGAGACGCCTTCCGCCAGTGACGGCGATTGTTCATCGGCATTCGCACGGTTTGGCATCAATTGACCTTCGCCGGTCAGATGCGGGAAGCGCTTGCCCAGTTGGTTCAGGCAGCCGGAGATGATAATGGCGGTCAGACTGCCCAGCATCACCATCGGTAAGATACGACCGAGCGCCACCCCTTGATCCATGTGTAACAGGGTCGCATAGCCGATTGAAAGCGGAATAGCGCCTTCGCCAACGCCGCCGGCCATGATGGGTAAAATAATAAAGAAGAAAATCTGAAAGGGTTCGAGGCCAAGCGCCAGGCCGACGCCCATACCAACAACCATGCCGACGATTTCACCGCATAACATTGGGAAGAAAATACGCAGGAAACCCTGAATCAGCACGGTGCGATTCATACTCATAATACTGCCGACGATAATGCAGCAGATATAGAGATACAGGATGTTGGTAGATTTATAGAATTTGGTCGTCGACTCCACCACCACATCCGGAAGCAGGCCATAGTAAACTAACGCGGAAGGAATAAAGGTCGCGCAAATTGCGGCGGCTCCCAGTTTGCCGACGATGGGCAAACGCTTTCCAAACTCTCCGCAGGCAAAGCCAAAAAAAGCCAGCGTGGCAACCATCACGACAATATCGCTCGGCAGCTTCCCGCCCAGGCAATCAATCGCGATTAATGCGCCGGCCAACAAAAACATCGGTAATGGAATAATACCGATTTTCCATGTATCCATAATGTGCCACCAGCGTTCTTTAAGTGACAAACGCTGAATGTTTAACGGTTCATGAGTAACAGAGAAAGAATCATCAGTCGTGCTCATTATTAAGCCCTCGGTTATTTTTCAGGGTTAGTTTATGGGCTTCAATATTTACTTTGTGTGAGTGCTGACGAATTCAAAAAGAAGTTTTAATGGTCTCTATAGTTTTAATGGTTTCTATTATTTTATGTGATTTATCTCTTATTTAACGCCGTGGTTTTTATGGTTTCTTTTCAGCGCGTATTTAAAGCAACGTTTGGCAACACCGTTGCGCCTGCGCGCTGCCTACTGCAATATATTCTGCTGTGCAAAAGATCACAGGTTTCTGGCAAAATCGCTTCATTCAGGCCAAAAGATGATACAGTGACGTATCCCTGATGACGATGCCTGAACATTATGAAAGTTTCATTTCAGATCAAACTGTTTATATCGCTGATTGCTTTTTTCTCCATATTATTTGCCTTACTGGGTGGATACTATTATATGCACGTAGAAAAACAGCTTTATCAGGAGATGGGAGCCAGGGCGAAAATACAGGCGGAAGAAATTGCGCTTATTCCGAATTTGCGAAAAGAAGTCGTGGAAAGAGATACCACGGCGATTCATCAATTTATGCAAAAAATAGCCGCGCATAGCGACGCCAGTTTTATTGTTATCGGAGATAAAGAAGGCATCCATCTGTTTCATTCGGTTTATGCCGACAGAGTAGGAAAAAAGCTGGTTGGCGACGATAACACTGAAGTGCTTCACGGAAAGAGCACCACGACAATTCGCCGTGGCGGCCTGGGCATCTCCCTGCGCAGTAAAGCGCCCATTGTTGACGATCAGGGCGAGGTTATTGGTATCGTCTCCGTTGGATACCTCACCAGTTACCTCAACACCATTACGGTGAATAAAGCCGTCAGTATCCTGGTTGCCGCCATCCTGCTGCTGATATCCCTTTTTGTTTTTTCCTGGTTCTTCACCCGCAGTATTAAAAAACAGATTTTTTCACTGGAGCCGCGAGAGATAGGCCTGCTGGTTCGTCAGCAAAAAGCGATGATGGAATCGATTTATGAAGGGGTAATCGCCATTGATAATAATTTGCACATTGAGGTGATCAATCAGGCTGCCCGCGAGCTGCTGGGTTTAGGCCAGCCTGCACAGGCGATACGCGGGCAACACATTACCGAAGTGATTACGCCATCCCCCTTCTTCCTTAAAGAGGTGATGCTGAAGAATGACACTCATGATGAAATCTGCCGTTTCAATGAATTGACGGTTATCGCCAGCCGGGTGCGCATCATGCTGGAGAACTCACTTCAGGGATGGGTGATAACCTTCCGCGATCGCAATGAAATAGACAGTTTGAGCGCTCAGCTAAGCCAGGTAAAACGTTACGTAGATAATCTGCGCATCATGCGCCACGAGCAGCTCAATTGCATGACGACCCTTTCTGGTTTACTGCATATGGGCCGTTACAATGAAGCCATTGATTATATTCAGGCCCAGTCGGAACATGCCCAGGAGCTGCTGGACTTTATCTCATCGCGCTTCAGTTCACCGACGTTGTGCGGCCTGCTGTTAGGTAAGGCGGCAAGAGCGGGTGAAAAAGGGGTGGAACTGAATTTCGATCCCAGTTGCCGGATGGATGGGCCTTTTCCGCCACTTGCAGAATCAGAACTGATTTCGATCCTGGGCAATTTACTCGATAACGCGATCGAAGCAACGCAGCGATCGCCATTACCGCATGCGCCAGTGGACGTGCTGATCAGACTCAACGAGCATGAGTTGATTATCGAAGTGGCCGATCAGGGAGTCGGTATCAAACCGGAGATTCGCGAGCATATTTTCGAACGTGGCGTCACCACGAAAACCCGGGGCGATCATGGCATTGGATTGTATCTGATTGAAAGTTATGTCACTCAGGCGGGAGGGGTGATAGAAGTCGCTGATAATTCGCCGCGCGGCGCCATATTTACGTTGTTTATTCCCGCTACGGGAATTTCCCGCAGTCCCGTACAGGAACTGGAAGGTACCGATTATGCAACCTGAACTTATCGATGTCCTGATCGTTGAGGACGAGAACGAACTGGCGCAGCTGCACGCTGAACTGATCGACAAACATCCGAGACTCCGACTGGCAGGCATTGCCTCCACGCTTGCCGATGCCCGGCAAAAACTCAACCAGCTGCGGCCTCAGCTACTGCTGCTGGACAACTATCTACCGGATGGTAAGGGTATTACGCTCATCAGCGATCCGTTAGTCATGAACACGAATTGCTCAGTGATCTTTATTACTGCCGCCAGTGATATGGATACCTGTAGCCTGGCGATTCGCAACGGCGCGTTTGACTATATCCTGAAGCCAATCTCATGGAAACGGCTCAGCCAGTCGCTGGAACGTTTTGTCCAGTTTGCCGAACAGCAGCGGGTATGGAAAATTGTCGATCAGCAAAACGTCGATTCACTCTACCTGTTACAGGCGAAAAATTACCGTCAGGAGAATGGCAGTAAGGGGATTGAAGAAATCACGCTGGCGCTGGTGCAGAAGCTTTTTACAGAAAACAGCACGCGCAGCTTCTCCGTTGACGACGTGGTTGCCGGAACGGGGTTAAGTAAAACCACGGCACGCCGCTATGTTGAACACGGTGTCGAGACGGGGTTTCTTCGCGTCGAAATGCTGTATGGCAAGCCAGGACATCCGCGCAGGATGTATCGCCTGAGCGAAACGTAATGGCATAAAAGATGCCGGTCGGATAGCAGACCGGCGTCAAAGCGTAATTACTCTACTTCACGAACATCCACACGCAGTTCTTTCGGCACTTCGAAAACAATGTTCTCTTCGCGGCCTTCCAGCGGAATGGCTTCGCCGCCGCCAAGCTCTTGCAGGCGAGCGATCACATTCTGCACCAGAATATCCGGTGCGGAAGCGCCAGCGGTCACGCCAACGCACTTCGCCTCTTTCACCCAGGCTTCCTGGATGTCGGTGGCATCGTCGATCAGAAACGCCGCTTTCCCCATACGCTGCGCCAGTTCAGCCAGACGGTTGGAGTTGGAGGAGTTTTTCGAACCAACCACCAGCACGACATCAGCCTGTTCCGCCAGCGCGCGCACCGCTTCCTGACGGTTCGTCGTGGCGTAGCAAATGTCATCTTTACGCGGCCCGACAATTTTCGGGAAGCGTTGACGCAGCGCGTCAATCACATCAGACGTGTCATCGACGGAGAGCGTCGTCTGGGTCATAAAGGAGAGTTTGCCTTCGTTTTTGACATCAAGCGACAGAACGTCGTCCGGCGACTCGACCAGATACATGCCCCCTTCCGGGTTGCTGTACTGCCCCATCGTCCCTTCCACTTCCGGGTGCCCGGCGTGGCCGATCAGGATTGACTCTTCGCCGCGACGGCTGGCGCGCGCCACTTCCATATGCACTTTTGTTACCAGCGGACAGGTGGCGTCAAAAACGGTGAGATCGCGGCTTTTCGCCTCGTTACGTACCGCCTGGGAAACCCCGTGTGCGGAGAAAATCAGGATCGCGCCGTCCGGTACTTCACTGATCTGCTCGATGAAAATCGCCCCGCGCTCACGCAGGCTATCCACCACGTAGCGGTTGTGCACCACTTCGTGACGGACATAAATTGGCGCGCCGTAAATAGCCAGCGCGTTTTCTACAATGCTGATAGCGCGGTCTACACCTGCGCAAAAGCCGCGCGGGTTGGCCAACAGGATCTGCATTTTACGCCTCCAGTGCCGGATCGATTTCCAGCACTTCAATATCAAAATGAACGGTATGCCCGGCCAGAGGATGGTTGAAATCGACGGTAATCGAGTCACCGTTAATTTCGCGGATCACGCCAGGCATCTCACTGCCGTCCATTGCGGTAAAGAGCATAATTGCCCCCACTTCAGGCTCGCCCGCGTCCATAAACTCGCGGCGAGAGAAGTATTGAACCAGGTCCGGGCTCGGTACGCCAAACGCGGCATCCGGCTCCAGAGAAAACGTGGTTTTGTCGCCGTCTTTCAGTCCCAGAAGATGCTGCTCCAGCCCTTCAGACAGGGAGCCGTCACCCAGGCGGAATAGCGCTGGCTTACCATTGTTATGCGTTGACTCAGCGGTAGAGCCATCGTCAAGCTTTAAGGTGAAGTGCACCAGCACCGCACTGTTACTCTGTACTGATTTAGACATGCAGGTTTGCTCACTTGTTTTGGGTCACCTGTTTGCCCGGTGGCGCTTACGCTTACCGGGCCTACGAGAGGCTTGTTTTGGGCTACCTGTTTGCCCGGTGGCGCTACGCTTACCGGGCCTACAAGAATCGCGCTATTTTGTAGGCCGGATAAGGCGCTTACGCCGCCATCCGGCATTTTATTACGCCTGCTTTTTCGGCAGGAAACCCTCCAGCACAATCAACGCCGCACCGATACAAATCGCGCTATCGGCCAGGTTAAAGGTGGCGAAATGCCAGTCGCCAACATAGAAGTCGATCATATCGACAACGAAGCCGTGCCACAGACGGTCGAACAGGTTGCCCAGCGCACCGCCAATGATTAACGCATAAGCAATGTTGTTCAGCTTTTGCGTCGCCTTCGAGCGATACATCATCACCATCAGGATAACGCAAATACCGATGGCGATACCGGCAAAGAACCAGCGCTGCCAGCCGCCGCTGTCGGCTAAGAAGCTAAACGCCGCACCATAGTTACGCGCGTAGTGCAGATTAAGCGACGGGAACAGCGACACCGTATCCCCCAGAGCAAAGTTCTGGAGGATCAGGTACTTGCTGCCTAAATCGATAATCAGCACGACCACCACCAGCCACAGCCAGCGCAGTCCTGTTGAACAAAGAGGCTTACTCATCAGGCAAACTTACGTTTTTCGCCATCACCGGCGATGTTGCTGACACAGCGGCCGCAGATCTCTGCGTGTTCCGCTACCTTGCCGACATCCGTGGTGTAGTGCCAGCAGCGTGGGCACTTCTCACCTTCGGCTTTACTCAACGCGACTTTCAGCCCTTTGAGCAGTTCGCTCTGCTGCGCATCAGCAGAAGCCTCCGCATAGTCAGCGACTTTCGCGCCAGAGGTCAACAGGACAAATCGTAATTCATCGCCCAGTGCAGTCAGCTTCGCCGCCAGTTCCGGTTCAGCGTACAGGGTGACAGCCGCTTCGAGAGAACCACCGACTTTCTTATCCGCACGCGCCTGCTCGATAATCTTGTTCACTTCGCCACGCACTTTCAGCAGCTCGTCCCAGAAACTATCGTTCATCGGCTCAGTCGCGGCCAGGCCAAACAGACCTTCATACCACTCACCGGTAAAGACGTACTTCTCACGATCGCCTGGCAGATAACCCCAGATTTCATCTGCGGTGAAGGACATGATCGGCGCCATCCAGCGCACCAGCGCTTCTGCGATATGGTACAGCGCGCTCTGGCAACTACGACGCGCCACGCTGTCGGCTTTCGCGGTGTACTGGCGGTCTTTGATGATGTCGAGGTAGAACGAGCCCATCTCAACGGAGCAGAAGCGCATCAGACGCTGTACCACTTCGTGGAAATCATAGGCTTCGTAGGCTTTCAGGATATCGTCCTGCGCCGCTTTCGCGCAGCCCACCGCCCAGCGATCCAGCACCACCATCTCTTCCGGTTTCACCATATCTTTTACCGGATCAAACCCGTTCAGGTTCGCCAGCAGGAAGCGCGCGGTGTTACGGATACGACGATAGCTGTCGGCAGCGCGTTTCAGGATCTCGTCGGAAACGGCCATTTCGCCGGTGTAGTCGGTAGACGCCACCCACAGACGCAGAATATCCGCACCCAGTTTGTTCATCACATCCTGCGGAGAAACGGTGTTACCGATGGATTTGGACATTTTGCGGCCCTGACCATCCACGGTGAAGCCGTGGGTCAGTACCTGACGGTACGGCGCTTTGCCCTTCATCGCAGTGGAGATCATCAGGGAGGACATGAACCAGCCGCGATGCTGATCGGAACCTTCCAGATACATATCCGCCGCATGACCGGCAAACTCAGGACGCACATCGACCACAGAAGCGTGTGTCGAACCGGAGTCAAACCAGACGTCCAGCGTATCCGGCACTTTCACGTACTGGTCAGCGTCGTCGCCGAGGATCTCTTTCGGATCGAGGTCCCACCATGCCTGAATGCCGTCCACTTCAACGCGCTTCGCCACTTCTTCCATCAGTTCGATGGCGCGCGGGTGCAGTTCTTCGGTGTCTTTGTGAACAAACAGAGACATCGGCACGCCCCAGGTACGCTGACGGGAAATACACCAGTCAGGACGGTTCGCAACCATTGATTCAATACGTGCCTGACCCCAGTCCGGGATCCACTGTACGCCTTTGATTTCTTTCAGCGACTGCTCGCGCAGGCCTTTCTGATCCATGCTGACGAACCACTGCGGCGTCGCACGGAAGATGATCGGCGTTTTGTGACGCCAGCAGCACGGATAGCTGTGTTGCAGCTTCTCAACGTGCAGCAGCGCGCCTTTTTCACGCAGCAGCGCAACGACGATGTCGTTCGCTTTGAAAACGTTCACGCCATCGAGCGTCGGATACGTGCCTGGCAGGTAAGCGCCGTCCGGTCCGACCGGGTTAGCGGTTTCCAGACCGTATTTTTGACCGATGACATAGTCGTCCGGGCCATGACCAGGCGCGGTATGCACCGCCCCCGTACCGGCATCCAGCGTGACGTGATCGCCGAGGATCGCCGGAACGTCGAAGTCCATAAACGGATGGGTAAAGCGCAACAGCTCCAGCTCCGCGCCTTTTACGGTGCCGAGGATGGTATAGTCAGCCGCGCCAAGGCGCTGCATCACGCTTTCCACCAGGTCTTTCGCCAGAATCAGCGCCTGGCCGTCAATTTGTACCAGCGCGTAATCAAAATCCGGCGCCAGAGAGATCGCGCGGTTCGCAGGCAGCGTCCACGGGGTGGTGGTCCAGATAACCAGCGAGATCGGGCCGTTGACGCTGGAAACGCCAAACGTCGCTTTCACCGCATCCTGGTCAGCGGCGTGGAACGCCACGTCGATAGACGGAGACGTTTTGTCATAATATTCCACTTCCGCTTCCGCCAGCGCGGAACGGCAGTCCACGCACCAGTGCACCGGCTTCGCGCCTTTATGCAGATGGCCGTTGCCGATGATTTTACCCAGCGCACGAATGATGTTGGCTTCAGTTTTGAAGTCCATCGTCAAATACGGATGCGACCAGTCGCCCAGCACGCCCAGACGGATGAAGTCTTTACGCTGGCCGTCAACCTGGGTGGCGGCGTATTCGCGACACTTCGCACGGAATTCCGCAGCCGTGAATTTTTCGCCCGGCTTACCGTATTCCTGCTCGACTTTCAGCTCGATCGGCAGACCGTGGCAGTCCCAGCCCGGAACGTAAGGCGAGTCAAATCCCGCGAGTCCTTTGGACTTCACGATAATGTCTTTCAGAATCTTGTTAACCGAGTGACCAATATGAATGCTGCCATTCGCATAAGGAGGGCCATCATGCAGAATGAAGGTTTTTTTGCCTTTTTTGGCCGCACGAATGATGCCGTACAGGTCATCATCGGTCCAACGCGCCAGCATTCCCGGTTCACGCTTGGCGAGATCGCCGCGCATCGGGAACCCTGTTTCCGGCAAATTCAGGGTTGATTTATAGTCACTCATCAGATTCTCGGTTCCGTATTTAAAACTCGTATAGGCATTAAGCCGGTTTTGATAGCCCAAAAAAATCGCGGGCAGTTAACTCATCACGCGCAATCTGCGCTTTTAGTTCATCCAGCGATGCGAATCGCTGTTCGTTGCGTATTTTTTTACGCAGTATTACATCTATATGGCGACCATAGAGGTCCATTACAACGTCCAGCAGATGCACTTCTAACTGTTGGCGTACGCCTGCCACTGTCGGACGCGTGCCGATATTGGCAACGCCAGGCATGGGTTTATCACCCAGCCCCATCACTTCCACCGCATAAACCCCTTTTACCGGGGAGACCTGACGACGCAGCGGTAAATTCGCCGTCGGGAAACCAATGGTGCGCCCTAACTCATCGCCGTGGACGACACGCCCGGAGATGGTAAACGGATGCCCCAGCAAACTTTCAGCCAGCGGCAGGTTGTCCTCCGCCAGCGCCTGACGCACGGCCGTACTGCTGATTCGTACGCCACCTTCGCAAAAGGTCTGCGTGTTGGTGATGTCAAAACCGTACTCCGCTCCGGCTTTCTGTAATAACAAGAAATCGCCTTCGCGACCAGCGCCAAAACGGAAATCATCACCGACAGCGAGGAACCGCACGCCGAGACGCTTCACCAGCAGATCGCTGATAAAGTTTTGTGCGGTCAGGGCGGCAAAGCGGCGATCGAAGCGTACGCACAGCACGTAGTCCACGCCGCATTCCGCCAGGTAACGCAGTTTTTCCCGCAGGCGGGTCAGGCGCGCAGGGGCCTTTTCCGTAGCGAAGAGTTCCAGCGGCTGCGGTTCGAAAATCATTACCATCACTGGTAAACCCCGCTTGCGCCCTTCTTCCCGCAAGCCCTGCAGCAATGCACGATGGCCACGATGCACACCGTCGAAATTACCAATAGTCAGCACACACCCATGCGGGGCCTGACTGAGATTATGTATGCCGCGTATCAGCTTCATGTCTGGCTCAAAACAGTGAAAATCGTCAGAGTATACCTTGTACAGCGGTCAAGGTTAACCGACGATTGCCCCTGTGAAACATAAAGAAGATTGTTTTCATTGTTATGGGGCAAATCAGAACAAGAAACTGCCCATTCAATGTAATTTTTATCGTGGAAAAGCTGTATTCACGACCCGCAAGCTGGTAGAATCCTGCGCCATCACTACGTAACGAGTGCCGCCATATTAACGGCGCTTATTTGCACAAATCCATTGACAAAAGAAGGCTAAAAGGGCATATTCCTCGGCCTTTGAATTGTCCATATAGAACACATTTGGGAGTTGGACCTTGGCTAATATCAAATCAGCTAAGAAGCGCGCCGTTCAGTCTGAAAAGGCTCGTAAGCACAACGCAAGCCGTCGCTCTATGATGCGTACTTTCATCAAGAAAGTATACGCAGCTATCGAAGCTGGCGACAAAGCTGCTGCACTGAAAGCATTTAACGAAATGCAACCGATCGTGGACCGTCAGGCTGCTAAAGGTCTGATCCACAAAAACAAAGCGGCACGTCATAAAGCAAACCTGACTGCACAGATCAACAAACTGGCTTAATCGCCCGCTTGTTATCAGCTTTGTAAAAAAGCCCGCGCAAGCGGGTTTTTTTATGTCTGCCGGATGGCGGGCAAACGCCTTATCCGGCCTGTAGCACTTACCCTTTGTGGCTAAATAGCGCCGAGTAATCCGCGTGACAAATACGCTGTACGGCCGGGTGCTGATGAATCATCCTCTCGGCAAAAATGGCGTGGTACTCTTCCATGACGTTTTCCACACGGCCAATCTCAACGATCGACTCATCGGCGTAAAAGTCATGCGCATAGAGCGTCGGCGCGACGAAAATCGCATTGTGGGTAGCGCCAAACGCTTTCATCAGCGCCGCATCATCAAACTCGCCGAGGATTTCGACGTTTAAGCCCTGCGAATTAAACCAGTTTAATAATTTGCGACCGAGCATAGAGCGACGGCCTGGGATCAGCAGCCGACGCTCTTCCAGACACGCCGGGAAGGGTTTTGCAGGCAGCGGTTTCGTACACCAGAAGCTCACGCTGCATTCACCTATCTTCACCGAAAACAGCCCTTCCTGCTGAGTAGAGTCGATTGGGCAATCCGAGATAATCATATCCAGCTTATGCTGGCTAAGCTGCTCAAGCAGCATCTCATGGGTGGATTCAAAACAGCGCAAATGAATTTGTTCGTCGTCAACCACGGCCGCGTCCAGCACATTGCTGACCAGACGTTTTGACAACGCATCCGCCACGCCGACATCAAACAGCAGATTAGACTCTTTGCGGTAGTTAACGATATCCAGCATTTCCTGGCTTAAGGTAAACATTTTGTCCGCATAGCGAAACACCAGTTCCCCTAATTCACTGGGCTCCAGCCCACGCCCTTTACGCTTGAATAATTTTCCCTGCAAGCGCTCCTCAAGGGCTTTGATCTGACCGGTGATGGTTTGCGGCGTCAGGTAAAGCGCTTCTGCCGCCCCGACAACGGAACCTTCTTTATACACATGCCAAAAATAATAAAGGTGGTTGTAGTTAATATGAGACATGCTCACTCCTCTCCCTGATCTGTGTCGCAAGGGGGGCCACATCAGCCCCCCCAACCCTCTGTCCCCGCTCAGACCACCGGGCTTAAACGTGTACGTAACCAGCTATAGCCGATCACTGCCGAAAGCAGAGAACCAATCAAAATCCCCAGCTTCGCCCAGTTAATCAGTGCCGGATCTACACTACCAAACGCCAGACTGGCGATGAAAATCGACATCGTAAAACCGATCCCGCACAGAATACCGACCGCCATTATTTGCTGAAAACGTGTTCCTTCCGGCAACTTCGCCAGTTTGAGACGCAGCGCCAGCCAGCAAAACAGGCTAATCCCCAGCGGTTTACCGATCAGCAACCCGGCAATGATTCCCAGCGGGAGTATTGAGGTCAGCCCGTCAAGCGTCACCCCCTGTAGCGAGACACCCGCATTGGCGAAGGCGAACAGCGGCAGAATCAGATACGCCACCCACGGGTGCAGCACATGTTCCAGACGCTTCGCCGGAGAACGACCATGCTTCTCCTTCAATGGGATGAAGAAGCCGACGATCACCCCGGCAAGAGTGGCATGAACGCCAGATTTCAATACGGCAGTCCACAGCACCACGCCGACCAGGATATAAACCCCTGTTCGTCTGACATCACACAGGTTCAGCACGGCCAGAAGCACAATCGCAAATGCCGCCACCCCCAGCGAGACCATCGAAAGATCGCTGGTGTAGAACAGCGCAATGATCACAATCGCGCCCAGGTCGTCAATAATAGCCAGCGCCATCAGGAATATCTTCAACGCCAGCGGCACCCTGCTGCCCAGCAAGGCCAATACGCCCAGCGCAAAAGCAATATCCGTTGCCGCCGGGATCGCCCAGCCTTCGCGCGTAATCGGGTCGGAATAGTTAAAAGCCAGATAGAGCAGCGCCGGAACAATCATACCGCCAACGGCGGCAATCACCGGAAACGCCGCCTGACGTAAACTGGCAAGCGAGCCCTGCATAAGCTCGCGCTTGACCTCCAGACCAATCAGCAGGAAAAATACCGCCATTAGCGCGTCGTTGATCCACAGCAGCATATTTTTGTTGATCTCAAGCGCCCCAACCCGCAGCTGAACGGGCGTCTCCAGAAAGGCGTGATACCATCCGCTGGTGAATCCGCTGTTCGCCATCAGCATAGCCAGCACAGCGGCGATAATGAGAATGATGCCCCCGGAGGCATCACTGCTAAAAAAACGATGCAGGTGTTTCACTTTTTATTCTCTCAATATAATCAAACCTCGTGGCGTCTATCTTACCTCGCATGATCTATCGTTAAAATTAGATTATTTATGGTGAAATGTTCGGTTTTTACGAAATAAAATCATCGTCGCCGACAAACAAAAAAGCCCGGGATTGTGCAATCCCGGGCTTTTTATGCAATGTAACAGCGGTGATTAACGCGTCAAATCATCGAAAAACTTCTTCACGCCGTCGAAGAAACTCTTCGAACGCGGACTGTTTTTCTCACCTGTCGGGCCGCCGAAGCTTTCTTGCAGATCTTTCAGCAACTGCTTCTGCTTCTCGTTCAGACCTACCGGCGTTTCGACCACAACACGGCACAGCAGATCGCCCTGCGCGCCGCCGCGTACGGATTTCACGCCTCTTCCGCGCATGCGGAACAGCTTGCCGGTTTGCGTTTCGTGCGGCACTTTCAACTTCACACGGCCATCCAGCGTCGGGACTTCAATCTCGCCACCCAGCGCCGCCATTGCAAAGTTAATCGGCACTTCGCAATACAGGTTGTTGCCTTCACGCTCGAAGATCGGGTGCTGCTTCACCTGCACCTGAACGTACAGATCGCCCGCTGGCGCGCCATGCTCGCCCGCTTCACCTTCGCCGGAGAGACGAATACGATCGCCTGTGTCCACACCCGCCGGGATTTTAACCGACAGGGTTTTGGTTTTCTCTACGCGACCATGACCGTGGCATTTGTTGCACGGATCTTTAATCAGCGTACCGCGCCCCTGACAGTGCGGGCAGGTTTGCTGCACGGCGAAGAAACCCTGACGCATCTGCACCTGGCCGGAACCATGACAGGTTGGACAGGTCTGCGGCTGAGTACCTGCTTTCGCACCGCTGCCGTGGCAAACGTCGCACTCTTCCAGCGTCGGAATACGGATCTCTTTGGTCACGCCACGTACGGCTTCTTCCAGGGTGAGATCCATGTTGTAACGTAAATCAGCACCACGCGCTGCGCGCTGACGACCACGTCCGCCGCCAAAGATATCGCCGAAAACGTCACCAAAGATATCGCTGAAGTCAGCGCCGCCGCCGAAGCCGCCGCCAAATCCACCACCGCCCTGTTCAAACGCGGCGTGCCCGTACTGATCGTATGCCGCACGTTTTTGTGCATCGGTCAGAACTTCGTAGGCTTCCTTGATCTCTTTGAACTTGGCCTCGGCCTCTTTATCACCCTGGTTACGGTCCGGGTGATATTTCATGGCCAGGCGCTTGTACGCCTTTTTGATTTCACGCTCTTCCGCTGTTTTGGAAACGCCTAAAATCTCGTAATAGTCTTGCTTAGCCATCTTGTTTTTATCTGCCCCTAACATGCATGCACGGGCGGAGAGGAACCCTCTTCGCCCGTGCCAGTATTTTACCCGTTCAAAGGGCGATTATTTTTTGTCTTTCACTTCTTCAAACTCAGCGTCGACAACATCGTCATCTTTCGCGTTGTTTGCAGAAGCGTCAGCGCCGCCAGCCTGCTGCTGTGCATGCTGCTGCTGAGCGATTTCCATCAGTTTCTGGGAAGCCTGCGCCAGTTCCTGCATTTTCGCTTCGATAGCCGCTTTGTCTTCGCCTTTCAGCGCCGTTTCCAGCGCGCTCAGTGCAGACTCGATAGCCGTTTTGTCGTCTGCTGGCAACTGATCGCCCGCTTCTTCAACCTGCTTACGCGTGCTGTGCAGCAGATGGTCGCCCTGGTTGCGCGTCTGAACCAGCTCTTCGAACTTACGGTCAGATTCTGCGTTCGCTTCAGCATCGCGAACCATTTTCTGAATTTCGTCCTCGTTCAGACCAGAAGAAGCCTTGATGGTGATCTTCTGCTCTTTACCGCTGTTTTTGTCTTTCGCGGAAACGTGCAGGATACCGTCAGCATCGATATCAAAGGTGACTTCGATCTGCGGCATACCGCGCGGCGCCGGGTTGATGCCATCCAGGTTGAACTGACCCAGAGATTTGTTATCAGACGCGCGTTTACGCTCACCCTGCAACACATGGATGGTTACCGCAGACTGGTTGTCTTCAGCGGTAGAGAACACCTGGCTGTGCTTGGTCGGGATAGTGGTGTTTTTGCTGATCAGCGCCGTCATTACGCCGCCCATGGTTTCGATACCCAGAGACAGCGGGGTAACGTCCAGCAGCAGAACGTCTTTCACATCACCGGTCAGTACGCCGCCCTGCACCGCTGCGCCGATAGCAACAGCTTCGTCCGGGTTAACGTCTTTACGTGGTTCTTTACCAAAGAACTCCGCCACTTTTTTCTGCACCATCGGCATACGCGTCTGACCACCAACGAGGATAACGTCGTTGATATCAGATACGGACAGGCCAGCATCCTGCAACGCGACTTTCAGCGGCTCGATGGAACGGTTCACCAGGTCTTCGACCAGGCTTTCCAGTTTCGCGCGAGTCACTTTGATGTTCATGTGTTTCGGACCGGTGGCATCTGCGGTGATGTACGGCAGGTTCACGTCGGTCTGCTGTGCGGAAGAAAGCTCGATTTTCGCTTTTTCTGCCGCTTCTTTCAGACGCTGCATCGCCAGCGGGTCGTTACGCAGGTCAATGCCCTGATCTTTCTTAAATTCTTCAACCAGGTAGTTGATCATACGGCTGTCGAAGTCTTCACCACCCAGGTGGGTATCACCGTTGGTTGCCAGAACTTCGAAGGTTTTTTCGCCGTCAACTTCGTCGATTTCGATAATAGAGATATCGAAAGTACCACCACCGAGGTCGTAAACCGCGATAGTACGGTTGCCGACTTCTTTATCCAGACCATAAGCCAGCGCGGCGGCGGTCGGTTCGTTGATGATACGTTTTACTTCCAGACCTGCGATACGACCGGCATCTTTCGTTGCCTGACGCTGAGCATCGTTGAAGTAAGCAGGTACGGTGATAACAGCTTCAGTTACCGGTTCGCCCAGGTAATCTTCTGCGGTTTTCTTCATTTTTTTCAGCACTTCAGCAGAGATCTGCGGCGGTGCCATTTTCTGACCTTTCACATCAAGCCATGCGTCGCCGTTATCGGCGCCGATGATTTTGTACGGCATGATGGAAACGTCACGCTGAACTTCTTCGTCCTGGAAGCGGCGGCCAATCAGGCGTTTAATCGCAAACAGGGTGTTTTGCGGGTTTGTCACTGCCTGACGTTTAGCCGGCTGACCAACCAGAGTTTCACCATCCTGGGTATAAGCAATGATAGAAGGCGTGGTGCGATCGCCCTCGGCGTTCTCCAGCACACGTGCAGTTGTGCCATCCATAATCGCTACACAAGAGTTGGTAGTACCCAAGTCGATACCAATAATTTTACCCATCTAAACGTCTCCACTAAAAATTCGGTCATCATGTGGTTGTGAATCTGTAATAAGGGCGAAACGTGCGGTTTCAACTACCCTGAATCGTTTTTTTTCAGACTCACTCACTGCGGTTGACTACAAGATGGGGTCGTAACCCACGTCATCAAGGGGGGCATGAAAAATTTTTTTTGCGAAAAATGATAATTTTCTTCACCGGGCATATGGAAAACACCTCTGCTGGCGCGACGGTTAAGCCTTTTTCTTCCGTGATCGTCATCACAAGGGGAAATATTTCATTTTCCCCCTATTAGATCATAGACAGCCTCTATTCCCCTGATTATCATGCCGCGCCCCGAATACGGTATCGGTTGTTCGGGGAAACTATTTCACCATTCAATTAATGATGATTTTGAGGAATTATGGGCAACACTAAGTTGGCTAACCCGGCTCCGCTGGGCCTGATGGGCTTCGGCATGACCACCATTCTGCTTAACCTGCACAACGCGGGTTTCTTCGCTTTAGACGGCATTATTCTGGCGATGGGCATTTTCTACGGCGGTATCGCGCAAATTTTTGCTGGCCTGCTGGAATATAAAAAAGGCAACACCTTCGGCTTAACCGCATTTACCTCTTACGGTTCTTTCTGGCTGACGCTGGTCGCGATCCTGTTAATGCCGAAAATGGGTCTGACAGAAGCGCCGAACGCGCAGTTCCTGGGCGCCTACCTGGGGCTGTGGGGCGTGTTCACACTGTTCATGTTCTTTGGCACGCTGAAAGCCGCTCGCGCGCTACAGTTTGTCTTCCTGAGCCTGACCGTACTGTTCGCCCTGTTGGCCTTCGGCAACATCGCGGGTAACGAAGCGGTGATCCACGTTGCGGGTTGGATTGGCTTAGTGTGTGGCGCCAGCGCCATTTACCTGGCGATGGGCGAAGTGCTGAACGAACAGTTTGGCCGCACCATCCTGCCAATCGGTGAAGCGCACTAATCTTCCGTTATCCCCCCGACCGGGGGGATAATTTTTACAGCTGTTGTAATTCTGCCTGCACATCCGCATCGCGATAATAAATATCCTGTCGCAACCAGACGCCCAACCCCAGCCCCACCAGTGACAACGCCAGCACATACCAGGCCGGCGCCATTGGCGACACGCCCATCAACATGGTGACCGCAATTGGCGTCAGGCCGCCAAAAATGGCATACGAGACGTTGTAAGAAAAAGAGATGCCGGTGAAACGCACTTCCGCCGGGAAGGCTCGCACCATTACGTACGGCACCGCGCCAACAACACCAACACACAGCCCCACCAGCCCGTATAATAAAAACAACTGCTCGGGATGCGCGCCAGACAGGTGATAGAAGATCCAGCTTGAGCAGGCCAGCAGAAAACTGCCTACAATAAAGGTCTTGCTGGCGCCAACCCGATCGACAATGAACCCTGCCAGCAGGCATCCCACGCACAGCATAATGGTCGCCACGCTATTTGCCTGTAAAGTTAACGCGGGCGCAAACCCGTACTGCTTTTGCAACCAGACCGGCGACATCAAAATCACGACGACAATGCCGGCCGATAACAACCAGGTCAGCAGCATCGAAATCGCCACCGCTTTTTTATGTTTCACCACTACCGCTTTGACGGGCAATTCCTGCGCGAGCGTTTTGCGCTGCTGCATTTCAAGGAAGATGGGCGTTTCCTGCAACCAACGACGTAAATACATCGCAATCAGACCAAATACGCCGCCGAGCAGGAAGGGAATACGCCAGCCATAATCATGCACCGCCTGCTGGGTCATACTGGTATTCACCAGCGTCGCCACGACAGAGCCAAGCAGGATACCGACCGTCAGTCCCGCAGTCAGCGTGCCGCAGGCGATGCCGATACGGCGCTCCGGCACATGTTCAGCCACAAACACCCACGCTCCCGGCACTTCGCCGCCAATCGCTGCGCCTTGCAAAATACGCATCAGCAGCAATAACAACGGCGCAAGGATGCCCATTGAGGCGTAAGTCGGCAGCAGGCCAATCGCCAGCGTTGGAACAGCCATCAATAGAATACTCAGGGTGAACATCTTCTTGCGCCCTACCAGATCGCCAAAGTGCGCCATGATAATGCCGCCCAGCGGGCGCGCCAGATAACCGGCGGCGAAGATCCCAAACGTCTGAACCTGACGAAGCCACTCAGGAATATCGGCGGGGAAAAATAGTTCGCCCACAACCGCTGCGAAGAAAACAAAGATGATGAAGTCGTAAAACTCGAGCGCGCCGCCGAGAGCGGCAAGTGAAAGAGTCTTATAATCCTGGCGATTCAGAGGTCGTGTGTGTTGTGACATAGCAAACCATGAGTCAGTGGAGTTATTGAGGGCGCTTATCGATACGTGTAAATCAAAAATTACTATATCGTAAACAATTCAATACTCCACCACCTGCGTAATTTATGTCACAGAAAGGCCAACTTCAGGCATTTATGTCGCGTCTGGCATTTTTCGGGCGGAAAGATGCTACCACTTCCGCTGCGGTTTCCACATAAGGCCCTTCAAGCAACTGTACACAATACGGTACACTTGCGAAAATTCCCGGTACGACAACCTTACCCTCGGCATCTTTCACCCCTTCCAGGGTCTCTTTGATGGATTTTGGCTGCCCCGGTAAGTTCAGGATCAGCGCCTGCTTACGGATCACGCCAACCTGGCGGGAAAGGATCGCCGTAGGAACAAAGTGCAGGCTGATCTGGCGCATCTGCTCTCCAAAGCCGGGCATTTCTCTGTCGGCGACGGCCAGAGTCGCGTCAGGCGTGACATCACGACGCGCTGGCCCCGTACCTCCCGTCGTCAGTACCAGGTGACAGCTCATTTCATCCACCAGCTCACACAGCGTTTGCTCAATGATCGCCTGCTCATCCGGGATAAGTCGGGTTTGCACGTCAAAAGGGGTGGTCAGCGCGGAGGCCAGCCACTCTTCAAGAGCAGGAATGCCTTTATCCTGGTATACGCCGCTGGACGCGCGGTCAGAAATGGAAACTAAACCAATACGTAAGGTGTTCATGATTATTCCGTCTAAACAGTCTCGTTAAACAGAATGATACACTGCAAAGGGAAGGACAGACAGGTTTCAGAAGAGGTAGCGTGACCAGAAACCTGTCTGGTCACGCCGAATGATTACAGCAGATCGCCGATCATTTTTTCCAGTTTTTCCTGGTCAATAGCAAACTTACGGATACCGTCCGCCAGCTTGTCTACCGCCATCGGGTCCTGGTTGTGCTGCCACAGGAACTCAGACTCGGTGATGCGTTCTGGACGCGCTTTCACTTCGCCAGAGAAGGACAGTTTACGTTCGATAGCGCCTTCGCTTTCCGCCAGCTCTTTCAGCAGCGCCGGAGCGATGGTCAGACGATCGCAACCCGCCAGCTCCAGAATTTCACCGACGTTGCGGAAGCTCGCACCCATCACCACTGTCTCATAACCGTGCTGTTTGTAGTATTCGTAGATTTCCGTAACGGAAACCACGCCCGGATCTTCTGCCGGAGCGTACTCTTTCTTGTCGGTATTGGCTTTGTACCAGTCAAGAATACGACCCACGAACGGAGAGATCAGGTATACGCCCGCTTCCGCACAAGCACGCGCCTGCGCGAAGGAGAACAGCAGAGTCAGGTTACAGTTGATACCTTCCTTTTCCAGCTGTTCAGCAGCACGAATCCCCTGCCAGGTAGACGCCAGTTTGATTAGGATGCGATCGTTGCTGATGCCCGCGTCGTTGTAGAGCTTGATGATGCGTTTTGCTTTGGCGATAGACGCGTCGGTGTCGTAGGACAGACGAGCGTCAACTTCGGTGGAGATACGGCCCGGAACCAGTTTCAGGATCTCCAGACCAATGTTCACCGCCAGCTTGTCGGCCGCGTCAACAATCTGCTGCGCGCGATCGCTGCTCTGCTGTTTCGCCCAGGCAACGGCATCGTCAATCAGCTTACGGTATTCCGGGATCTGTGCTGCGTTAAGAATGAGAGAAGGGTTGGTTGTGGCATCCTGCGGCTGGTACAGCTTCATTGCCGCGATGTCTCCGGTGTCGGCCACCACGGTGGTGAACTGACGAAGGGAGGTCAATTTGTCCGTCATGATAGTGTTTCTCTTTAAACAGCTTGTTAGGGGGATGTAACCGGTCTGCCTTGATGATAACACGACGCACTCACAGCGCAACCGCAGACAATGCGGTTATCCCACTCCCCTCTTTGTTTGCCTCTTTTCGGCCCCTCGACAGGGCTGCGCGCAATTAAAGGATATTGCCATATAGTATGGTAGACTCCCCCCATTCAATAGCCTGACAGGGTCTATACTGTTCGTGAATTGGTAACGCTTACACTGGAACCCAAAAGCGTACCGGCATCAACAAGAGGGATGTTAATGCCTGATTTCTTCGCCTTTATTAATGAAATACTCTGGGGATCGGTAATGATCTACCTCCTGCTTGGCGCAGGGTTTTGGTTTACTTACCGTACCGGATTCGTTCAGTTTCGCTATATCCGCCAGTTTGGCAAAAGTCTTAAAAACAGCATACATCCCCAGCCGGGCGGGCTTACATCATTTCAGGCGCTGTGTACCAGCCTTGCCGCGCGTATTGGCAGCGGCAACCTGGCAGGCGTTGCGTTGGCTATCGCCGCAGGCGGGCCCGGCGCCGTATTCTGGATGTGGGTATCTGCGCTTATCGGCATGGCGACCTCGTTTGCCGAATGCTCTCTGGCCCAGCTCTACAAAGAGCGCGACAGCACAGGACAGTATCGCGGCGGCCCGGCATGGTATATGGCGCGCGGCCTGGGTATGCGCTGGATGGGCGTTCTCTTCGCGATTTTCTTACTCATTGCGTATGGTCTGATTTTTAATAGCGTACAGGCGAACTCCGTCTCGCGGGCGCTCGCTTTTGCCTTTGACATACCGCCCATTATCTCCGGTATCGTGCTGGCGCTGGCGGCCTTTTTTGTCATCGTTCGCGGCATTAAAGATGTCGCAAAACTCATGCAATGGCTCGTCCCTGCGATGGCCCTTCTGTGGACGCTCACCGGTTTAGTGATTTGCCTCTGGCACATCGAACAGCTGCCCGAGATTATCGCGTCGATTGTGAAAAGCGCATTCGGCTGGCAGGAAGCCACTGCCGGGGCGGCCGGATATACGCTCAGCCAGGCGATTACCAGCGGTTTCCAGCGCGGCATGTTCTCCAACGAAGCGGGAATGGGTTCTGCGCCTAACATTGCGGCCGCCGCCTCATCCTGGCCACCGCACCCTGCCGCGCAGGGAATTGTGCAGATGATCGGCGTCTTTACCGATACCATTATTATCTGCACCGCCAGCGCGATGATTATTCTGCTGGCAGGCAATGGCGCCTCGCATATGCCAACGGAAGGCATCCAGCTGGTGCAACAGGCAATGATTTCACTGACCGGCGAATGGGGCGCAAGCCTTGTCGCGTTTATTGTGGTGTTGTTCGCCTTCAGCTCAATTGTCGCCAACTACGTTTACGCCGAAAATAACCTGATTTTTCTGCGTCTGGACAGTCTGCGAATGCGCTGGGCGCTGCGTATTGTCACCGTCGGGATGGTCGTGGCGGGCACGTTACTCAGCTTTCCGCTCGTCTGGCAGTTGGCCGACATTATTATGGCCTGTATGGCCATCACCAACCTGACGGCGATTCTGCTGCTCTCGCCGGTGGTGCATACGATCGCCAGCGACTATCTGCGACAGCGTAAGCTCGGCGTACAACCCGTGTTCGACCCATTCCGCTACCCTGAAATTGAGCAGCAACTGGCGCCGGATACATGGGATGAGTTGCCGCGTCACTAGCGCGGCAATCACAACCATCGATCAAATCGGTCGGTTTTTTTGCTAAAGTCGCAGTAAATTTCCTGCAAGGACTGGATATGCTGATTCTGATTTCACCTGCAAAAACGCTCGATTACCAAAGCCCGCTGGCCACGACGCGCTATACGCGGCCTGAACTGCTGGATTACTCCCAGCAGTTGATCCGCGAGGCGCGCAAGCTCTCGGCGCCGCAGATTGGCAAGCTGATGGGCATTAGCGACAAACTGGCCGATCTGAATGCCACCCGTTTTCATGACTGGCAGCCTGACTTTTCCCCTGAAAACGCCCGCCAGGCGATTCTGGCGTTTAAAGGCGACGTCTATACCGGACTACAGGCGGAAACGTTCAGCGAAGCCGATTTTGATTTCGCGCAGCAGCATTTGCGTATGCTTTCCGGGTTGTACGGCGTCCTGCGTCCGCTGGATCTGATGCAGCCTTACCGTCTGGAGATGGGCATTCGCCTTGAGAACGCCAAAGGGAAAGACCTTTATCAGTTCTGGGGCGATGTGATTACCGATAAGCTGAACGAAGCGCTGGCTGCGCAAGGCGATAAAATCGTCATCAACCTGGCCTCGGATGAATATTATAAATCCGTGAAGCCGAAGCAGCTGAATGCGGAGATTATCAAGCCTGTGTTCCTTGATGAGAAAAACGGCAAATTCAAAGTTATCAGCTTCTACGCCAAAAAAGCGCGCGGCCTGATGAGCCGTTACATCATTGAAAACCGGCTGACGAAGCCGGAACAGCTCACCGCATTTAACAGCGAAGGCTATTTCTATGATGAGCAAGCGTCAGGAAAAGGCGAACTGGTGTTTAAACGCCACGAGCAAAACTGATGCCCTGAAGCGCAGGCCGGATAAGACGCCTTTTGTCGCTATCCGGCGCTAAAACCGCATAACTGCCTGATAGCGCTACGCTTATCAGGCTTGCGTGCTTAATGGCGGTGGTCGTCGCGGCGATCATCATGACGATGCTCGTCATGCTTATTATGATGCGGTTGCGGACGTGGTCCATGCGGCTGCCAGCGGTTTTCTCGCCACTCATAATGCTTCTGCCACCAGCCGTGGTCGCGCCAGTGACCGCCATCCCAGTAATTACCGTGGTTATCGCGATCGCCAATCTGAAGTTTAACTGCCGGTACGAGAGTAATTTCGGCAGCCTGTGCTGCGAGGGGAGCCACCAGCATCATGGAAAGTGCAAGAAGCACGGGTTTCAACTTGTTCATGAGGTACTCCTTTTTACCATTGCCCGATTTGGGTCGATGAAAGGAGATTACTTGATGAGAACGCGGGTTGTTATTCTCTGCAATCCTAATCTCTAAGTTACCGCATTTATTGAGAATTACTCCTTTTTACCTGCTAAATTTCTCCTTATTTTCTCCATAAAAAAGCCGGATGGCGGCTAACGCCTTATCCGGCCTACAATAGCTACAATAGCCCCGAAGCGCCACCGGGCACAACCGTTAGCCGCGTGTCATCATCAGCTTACGCAATTCGGCAAAATCGGCAGGCAGATTATGCGAGAGCAGCGGCAGGTCGGCACGATCCGCCAGCTCTTTTGGCAGATCCAATGTTTCACCAAGAATCGCTTCCACACTCTCTTTGAATTTCGCCGGATGCGCGGTCCCGAGGAACAAGCCGTACTCCCCCGGGTGCAACTGATCGCGCAGCGCGCGGTACGCCACGGCAGCGTGCGGTTCAGAGGTATAACCTGCCGCTTTCAGTTCGCGCATGGTCTCCTGCGTCGTCTCATCGTCAACCGCAGCGTAGCCCAGCTCCGTCAGACGCCAGATTTTACGGCGGAACAGCTCTTCCACGCGCGGCCAGTTATTGGGCTGGCTGACATCCATCGCGTTCGACAAGGTAGCCTGCGTCGCTTTCGGCGACCACTGCCCCTCTTTCAGGAAGCGCGGCACCGTATCGTTGACGTTAGTGGCGGCGATAAAGCGTTTCACCGGCAGGCCGAGCGACTTCGCCAGCAGCCCCGCCGTCAGGTCGCCAAAGTTACCGCTGGGCACGGAGATCACTAACTGATTACGCGCGTCCTGCGGCAGTTGAGCGACCGCTTCAAAGTAATAGCAAATCTGCGCCAGCAGACGGCTGATGTTGATGGAGTTCGCCGAATTCAGCCCCAGCGCCGCCTTCAGTTCTTCATCATCAAACGCCTGTTTTACCAGCGCCTGGCAGGCATCGAAATCTCCGTCAATCGCAACCGTTTCGATGTTGCCGCCCAGCGTACAGAACAGTTTTTCCTGCAACGGGCTGATCTTGCCGCGTGGGTAGAGGATCACGACGCGTACATTTTTCAGACCGTAGAATGCGTGAGCAACTGCCGCGCCGGTATCGCCAGAGGTTGCCGTCAGGATAGTCACCGGTTTGTCGCCGCTGATGTGCGTCAGCATTTGCGCCATAAAGCGACCGCCAAAATCCTTAAAGGCCAGCGTCGGGCCGTGGAACAACTCCAGGCACCCGACGTCGCCTTCCACCTGACGCACCGGCGCCGGAAAAGCGAATGCCTTGCGAACGCGCTCTTCTAAGATTTCCTGCGGGATCTCATCCCCGATGAACGCGGAAAGGATCTTTGCGCTACGACTCACAAAGTCCTGATTCAGCATCTCATCAACTTCAGTCAGGCTAAATTCCGGCAGGTCGTGCGGGAAAAAGAGCCCCTGATTCTTGCCAAGCCCCTGCGTAACGGCCTGCGCAAAGCTGACCTGCTCATTATGATCTTTCAGATTGTAGAGTTTCATTGTTTATCCCAGTACTCGTGCGCCCGCCGTATCCAGCTGACAAATATGAACAAAGCCTTCCTGATTTTGCAGGTAATTTTTACCCAGCCAGTCTGCTACGCGCTGCGCCGTATCCGGCTTATCACAGAGCGCGAAAAGCGTCGGCCCGGACCCGGAAATACCGCTGGCCAGCGCGCCAATTTCCGCCACCGCCTGACGCGCCTGGCTGAAGCCCGGCAGCAGACGAGCGCGGTACGGTTCGGCAATCACATCCTTCATCAGCTTCGCAGCAAGCTGCGGCTGACGGGAATAGCAGGCATGAATAAACCCGGCCAGATGCCGCCCGTGGGCGATACAGTCCTGACGGCGATACTGCGCGGGTAAAATCGCCCGCGCTTCAGCCGTCGAAACTTTAATCCCCGGATAGGCCAGTACCCACAGCCACTCATCAAATCCTGGCACCTGCTGGCTGATAATGCCGTTTTCTTCGATCATCAACTGCATGCCGCCGAGAAAGCACGGCGCGACGTTATCGTAATGAATGCTGCCAGAGATACGCCCTTCCAGTTCCCCCATGATCGCCAGCAGACGCGTGTCGTTCAGCGGTTTGCCACAGAACTCATTCATCGCCACCAGCGCGGCGACCACGGAACAGGCGCTGGACCCTAACCCGGAGCCAATCGGCATGTTCTTTTCCAGCGTCATCGCCACCGGAATCTGTTTACCCAACTCCTGGCAAAAACGCTCCCAGCACTGATAAACGATATTTTCACGCGGCGCTGACGGCAGCTTGTCGGCAAAACGCCCTAAATTATTCAGCGTGAAGCTTTCTGCCGCATCCACCGAGACCACATCGCCCAGCAGTGAGCCATCAACCGGCGTGACGGCCGCCCCAAGCACATCAAATCCGACGCTCATATTGGCACTGGAAGCCGGAGCATAGACTTTCACCATTTTAGACTCCTAACTTCCATGAAAGGGTGCGCAGCAGATCGGCAAAAACACCCGCCGCCGTCACATCGTTCCCCGCACCGTAACCGCGCAGAACCAGCGGCAGCGGTTGATAATAGTGACTGTAAAACGCCAGCGCGTTCTCCCCGTTTTTCACTTTAAACAGCGGATCGTTGCCGTCAACCTCGGCGATCTTCACGCGACACACGCCGTCGTCTTCAATGTTGCCAACATAGCGCAATACTTTGCCTTCATCACGGGCTTTCGCCACGCGGGCGGCAAACGCGTCGTCAAGCTGCGGCAGATTGGTCATAAACGTGGCGACATCGCCGGAATCGTCGAAACCTTCCGGCAGCACCGGCTCAATCACGATATCGGACAGTTCCAGCTCACGTCCCGTTTCACGAGCGAGGATCAGCAATTTGCGCGCCACATCCATCCCGGAAAGATCGTCACGCGGATCGGGTTCGGTATAGCCCAACTCGCGCGCCATCGTGGTCGCAGCCGAAAGGCTCATGCCTTCATCCAGCTTGCCGAAAATAAAAGAGAGCGATCCAGACAGGATGCCGGAGAAGTGTTGCAGTTCGTCACCTGCGTTCAGCAGGTTTTGCAGGTTCTCGATAACCGGTAAGCCCGCGCCTACGTTGGTGTCGTACAGGAACTTACGTCGGGATTTCGCCGCGGCAAAACGCAGTTGATGGTAGTAATCCATCGACGACGTGTTGGCTTTTTTGTTCGGCGTTACCACATGGAAGCCTTCACGCAGGAAGTCGGCGTATTGATCCGCCACCGCCTGGCTGGAGGTACAGTCAACAATGACCGGGTTAAGCAGGTGATACTCTTTCACCAGGCGAATTAAGCGCCCTAAATTAAACGGTTCTTTCGCTTCCGCCAGTTCCGCCTGCCAGTTATCCAGGTTCAGGCCATGCACATTGGTCAACAGCGCTTTCGAATTCGCCACGCCGCAAACACGCAGGTCGATATGCTTGTTTTTCAGCCAGGACTGCTGGCGTTTAAGCTGCTCAAGTAACGCGCCGCCAACGCCGCCAACGCCGATAACGAACACTTCAATCACCTGATCGGTATTGAACAGCATCTGGTGAGTAACGCGCACGCCCGTTGTGACATCATCGTTATTCACGACCACCGAAATCGATCGTTCGGACGAGCCCTGCGCAATCGCGACAATATTGATATTCGCGCGCGCCAGCGCCGCAAAGAACTTCGCCGAGATGCCGCGCAGCGTGCGCATACCGTCGCCAACCACCGAGATGATCGCCAGACGTTCAGTCACTGCCAGCGGTTCCAGCAACCCTTCTTTCAGTTCCAGGTAGAACTCATCCTGCATTGCACGCTGGGCCCGCGCGCAGTCGCCCTGCGGTACGCAGAAACTGATGCTGTATTCAGAAGAGGATTGCGTGATCAGCACCACGGAGATCCCCGCGCGGGACATTGCCGCGAAGACGCGCGCCGCCATCCCGATCATCCCTTTCATTCCAGGGCCGGAAACGCTGAACATCGCCATATTGTTCAGGTTCGAGATCCCTTTCACCGGCAGTTCGTCTTCATCGACGCTAGCGCCGATCAGCGTACCAGGGGCTTGCGGGTTTCCGGTGTTTTTAATCAGGCATGGGATTTGGAACTGAGCAATGGGGGTGATGGTGCGAGGATGAAGGACTTTGGCGCCGAAGTAAGAAAGCTCCATCGCCTCCTGATAGGACATCGACTTCAGCAACCTGGCGTCCGGCACCTGGCGCGGGTCACAGGTATACACACCGTCGACGTCAGTCCAGATCTCACAACAGTCGGCGCGTAAGCAGGCAGCCAACACCGCAGCGGAGTAATCAGAACCGTTGCGGCCCAGCACGACCAGCTCGCCTTTTTCGTTACCGGCGGTGAAACCTGCCATCAGCACCATGTGGTCAGCCGGAATGCGGCCCGCCGCGATACGGCGCGTAGATTCGGCGATATCAACGGTCGATTCGAGGTAATGCCCGACCGCCAACAATTTTTCGACCGGATCGATAACCGTCACGCCATGACCGCGCGCTTCCAGCAGGCCAGCCATGATCGCGATCGACATCTTCTCGCCACGGCAGATCAGCGCAGCATTGATGCTATCCGGGCACTGGCCCAGCAGGCTGATTCCGTGCAGGATATGTTTGATTTGCGCAAATTCTTGCTCAACGAAAACTTTCAACTGCGCCAGCGGGAACCCCGGCTGAGCGGCTGCAAGACCCGTAAGAAGTTCGGAAAAAATACGTTCGGCATCGCTGATATTCGGTAAAGCATCCTGACCGCTGATGGTCTTTTCAATCATCGCCACCAGATGGTTAGTAATTTTGGCGGGGGCAGAGAGAACAGTCGCTACCTGCCCCTGCCTGGCATTGCTTTCCAGAATATCGGCAACACGCAGAAAGCGCTCTGCATTTGCCACTGATGTACCGCCGAACTTCAACACTCGCATGGTTGTTACCTCGTTACCTTTGGTCGAAAAAAAAGCCCGCACTGTTCAGGTGCGGGCTTTTTTCTGTGTTTCCTGTACGCGTCAGCCCGCACCGTTACCTGTGGTAATGGTGATGGTTGTGGTAATGGTGGTGCTGATGCGATTCATGGATGTTGTGTACTCTGTAATTATTATCTGTCTGTCTTGTATCTTTAAAGGGTTAAAGTATCTCGTGACCTAAGTCAATAAATTTTTAATTTGATCACATTCCGCAACATGTTCACGAGCTGCTGCTTGCGCATTTATTTTCAACCAATACGGAATGAAGCAACCTCTTGAAACCAGATTTAAAATCTCACATCAAGCAATTTAACAAGATTTTATTTTGTTATATTTTTCTCAATATCATGCAATAAACGGTGCAGCATGGCCGTGTCGCGCTGCCCTGACAGCCCCAGTCGTTGTTGCAGCCAGTCCGCCAGTTTGATGTCATCAGCAACATCCAGCGTCGCCAGTAACTGCGAAACGCGTGTGCGTAACGCCTGCAATTGAGGCGCGTCAGTCACCTCTGTTTGTTTCGCCGATTGTTGCATTAAGCCTGCTAATTGATAGCAATACACCATTACCGCCTGCCCTAAATTGAGTGAAGGATAATCAGCAACCATTGGCACGCCGGTTAAAACGTCCGCCAGCGCCAGTTCTTCGTTCGTCAGGCCCGAATCTTCCCGGCCAAAAACCAGCGCCGCATGGTTCATCCACTGCGATTTTTCCTGCAACAGCGGCAGCAGTTCTGCGGGCGTTGCGTAGTAGTGGAACTTCGCGCGACTGCGGGCCGTGGTGGCGACAGTGAAATCAACATCGTGCAGCGCTTCCGCCAGCGTTGGATAAACACTAATATTATCAATAACATCAGCGGAACCATGTGCAACCCAACGGGTCGCCGGCTCCAGGTGCGCCTGGCTGTCGACAATACGCATATCGCCAAAACCCATCGTCTTCATTGCCCGTGCCGCCGCGCCAATATTTTCCGCTCTGGCCGGCGCGACCAGAATAATTGTTACACGCATTTCGATTCTCTTTTTGACCAGCCGCTGGCAATAATGTGACCAATGTCAACATATTACGCAGCACGAATTTACATTTTTTTAACGAAAATCGTTGAAAAACCATTTCACATTCAGTAAAAGGCACTAAACTATTTCTTATCTTTACTATTGCGTTTTATGTTAAGAAATACTACATATCCTTCTGTTTATTTAGGATAATTTAATTTAGAATGAATCACACCTATTGGATTCATTACATTTATTAGTTGGCATGCGCAACTAGTTGGATTATTGCAAATTTGTGATGAACGCTAGCATTTGGATACGATGATTTCATCAAACTGTTAACGTGCTACAATTGAACTTGATATATGTCAACGAAGCGTAGTTTTATTGGGTGTCCGGTACGTCTTAGCCTGTTATGTTGCTGTTAAAATGGTTAGGATGACAGCCGTTTTTGACACTGTCGGGTCCAAAGGGAAAGTACCCACGACCAAGCTAATGATGTTGTTGACGTTGATGGAAAGTGCATCAAGAACGCAATTACGTACTTTAGTCATGTTACGCCGATCATGTTAATTTGCGACATGCATCAGGCAGGTCAGGGACTTTTGTACTTCCTGTTTCGATTTAGTTGGCAATTTAGGTAGCAAACATGCAGACCCCGCACATTCTTATCGTTGAAGACGAGTTGGTAACACGCAACACGTTGAAAAGTATTTTCGAAGCGGAAGGCTATGATGTATTCGAAGCGACAGATGGCGCGGAAATGCATCAGATCCTCTCTGAATATGACATCAACCTGGTGATCATGGATATCAACCTGCCAGGGAAAAACGGTCTTCTGTTAGCGCGTGAACTGCGCGAACAGGCTAACGTTGCGTTGATGTTCCTGACTGGCCGCGATAACGAAGTCGATAAAATCCTCGGCCTCGAAATCGGCGCAGACGATTACATCACCAAGCCGTTTAACCCACGCGAACTGACTATCCGTGCGCGCAACCTGCTGTCCCGTACTATGAATCTGGGTACGGTCAGTGAAGAGCGCCGTAGCGTCGAAAGCTACAAGTTCAACGGTTGGGAACTCGACATCAACAGCCGTTCTTTGATCGGCCCAGATGGTGAGCAGTACAAACTGCCACGCAGCGAATTCCGCGCCATGCTTCACTTCTGCGAGAACCCGGGCAAGATCCAGTCTCGTGCAGAACTGCTGAAGAAAATGACCGGTCGCGAGCTGAAGCCGCATGACCGTACTGTTGACGTGACTATCCGTCGTATTCGTAAGCATTTCGAATCCACGCCGGATACCCCGGAAATCATCGCGACCATTCACGGTGAAGGTTACCGTTTCTGCGGTGATCTACAGGACTAATCGGTTACCATCGGCAGCAAAAACGGCGCAAAACGCGCCGTTTTTTATTGTCTGTCAATGACTTATCCGACCATAACGGGAATCACTTCCAGATGACGCGTCAGGAACGTTACCGCCACGGCATAACGGGCACCGCGCTTATGGCATTTTTTGGCGACCCTTCAACGACCTTGTCAGAATAGGCCAGATACGCCAGCGTATTGCGTTTGGCATCATAAAAACGCACGACCTGTAATTTTTTAAACACCAGCGACGTGCGTTTCTGGAAAACGACATCCCCTTGCGCTTTCCCGTTCTTAATTTTATCGCTCAGCTCAATCGGCCCTACCTGCTGACAGGAGATCGCCGCGTCGGAGGTATCTTCGGCCAGTCCCAGGCCGCCTTTAATCCCCCCCGTTTTCGCCCGACTTACATAGCACGTCACATTTTTGACGTCGGGATCGTCAAACGCTTCGACGACGATTTTATGGTCAGGCCCAAACATTTTAAATACGGTATCGACGGAACCTACCTGTTCTGCATGCGCAAACTGCCCCAGCATCAACAGAATTGAGGAAAGTATTAAGCTCTTGTATTTCATATTGTTACCATTCATAAAAGTTACACTGCGCAATTATTCGACACGTCTGGATAAACTGTTTACAGATCACAGGATTAGAATAATCATGCTTTAGTGTGCCCCAAAAAAGCACAGATGAGCAAAAAAAACACCGAATGCTAAAACAGCAAAAAATGCTATTATCCACTTACCTGATGTCAGGTGCTCGTTGTGGAAAGGATGAGGATATTTTATGGATCAGGCTGGCATTATTCGCGACCTCTTAACCTGGCTGGAAGGCCATCTGGATCAGCCTCTGTCGCTTGACAATGTGGCGGCAAAAGCAGGTTATTCCAAGTGGCACCTGCAAAGAATGTTTAAGGACGTGACGGGCCATGCTATTGGCGCTTACATCCGCGCTCGCCGCTTATCTAAATCCGCCGTGGCCCTGCGCCTGACGGCACGTCCGATTCTGGATATCGCGTTGCAGTACCGCTTCGATTCTCAGCAAACCTTTACCCGCGCGTTTAAAAAGCAGTTCTCTCAGACGCCGGCGTTATATCGCCGTTCTCCAGAATGGAGCGCCTTTGGCATTCGTCCGCCGATGCGTCTGGGTGAGTTCGCCATGCCTGAGCATCAGTTTGTCACCCTGGAAGATACGCAACTGCTCGGCACCACCCAGAGCTATTCCTGTTCGCTGGAGCAAATCTCCGATTTTCGACACGAAATGCGCGTACAGTTCTGGCAAGACTTTCTCAGCCAGGCGCCAACGATTCCTCCGCTGCTCTACGGCCTTAACGAAACGCGCCCCAGCCTGGAGAAAGATGACGAACAGGAGGTGTTCTACACCACCGCGCTACCGCAAGAACATGCCAACGGGTATGTGCCGTCAGCGCAGCCTGTTACCCTACAGGGCGGCGAATATGTGATGTTCACCTACGAAGGTTTAGGAACCGGGGTACAGGAGTTTATCCTGACGGTATACGGCACCTGTATGCCGATGCTGAACCTGACCCGCCGTAAAGGGCAGGATATAGAGCGATACTACCCGGCAGAAGATGCCAAAACAGGCGGTCGCCCTATTAACCTGCGTTGCGAATTCCTGATCCCCGTTCGCCGTTAACGCTGTAGCTCATCTAACGCAGGGGCATCAAGATGCGAGACGTCCCCTGCCGTTTCAACAACCCAACCAGGCGCCAGCCACAAACTTTCCTGATAATCGACGCGGGAAATAGAGCAGTTACGCAGACGTAACCGACGCTCCGCCCAGGCCGGTAATCCCAGAATGGTGCTAACCAAGCAACCCAGCGCGATACCGTGACTGACCAGCAGCGGGCGGCTGCCCTGCGGCAGTTCCAGACAGGACGCGAGAGCGGCATTGACGCGATCGCTCAGTTCCTGCATGGATTCGCCATCAGGAATGCGCCCGTCAACCGTACCGTTCACTAACTGGCGACGCCAGTTCTCTTCTTCTTCGGTGAGGGTGTCGATGTGTCGTTTTTCCAGCACGCCCATGTCCAGCTCACGCAGACGGGCGTCGAAAGTGATATCGCAACCGCATGCCTGGGCGATGATTTCAGCCGTGCGGCGGGTGCGACCGAGATCGCTACTGACGATATGGGTGATGCCGAGCGTTCTGGCGCGTTCTCCCACTTGCATAGCTTGTTGCTCACCTTTAGCGGTCAGCGGACTGTCAGACTGGCCTTGAATACGTCGCTCGGCGTTCCACTGCGTTTCACCGTGGCGAACAAGGTATACCTGTAACATGCTTTTTATCCGTTATACTGCGATGACATTCATTTCTGAGTAATTCTGATTATGCACCATGTTGTCTCAGCAACCACCAATCCCGCTAAAATTCAGGCAATTCTGCAAGCATTTAACGAGATTTTCGGTGAAGGATCCTGCCATATTGAGTCCGTCTCCGTCGAGAGCGGCGTGCCGGAACAACCTTTTGGAAGTCAGGAAACGCGCGCTGGCGCACGGAATCGGGTAGAAAATGCGCGCTGTCTGCGTCCTCAGGCCGATTTTTGGGTGGCTATCGAAGCGGGGATTGATGATAACAGTACGTTCAGTTGGGTGGTGATAGAGAATGCCGCCCAGCGAGGCGAGGCGCGATCGGCAACGCTGCCGCTTCCTGCGGTTATCCTTGAAAAAGTTCGTCAGGGCGAAGCGCTCGACCCGGTGATGTCGCAGTATACCGGTATTGATGAGATTGGCCGTAAAGAGGGGGCTATCGGGGTGTTTACCGCCGGAAAACTGACCCGCTCCAGCGTTTATCACCAGGCGGTGATTCTGGCGCTCAGTCCGTTTCATAATGCGGTGTATCGGTAGGGCTCGCGATCCACGCCGGATGGCGGCTTCGCCTTATCCGGCCTACGTTCACCATTCCTGTAGGCCTGATAAGCGTAGCGCCATCAGGCGAAATTACCTTTCGCTCTTGAGCAACACCTGCTCCAGCCACTGGCGTAACTCTACCGGTGCGGATTTCAGGCTGTTGGAACCGCGCGTAATGGTGGCGATGCCCGCCCCCAGCTCATTTTTAAGCTCGCGCTGGCTCATTTCACCACGTAACAACTCTTCAATGATACGCACGCGCGTTCCCAGCGCCTCACGCTCATCCGGCGTCAGCATCAAATTGAGTAAGGGAAGATGCAGGTCTTCCGCACAAGCGTGCTTGAGCAGCTCAACAAAGCGTAACCACTCCTGGTGACGCTGTTCTGCCATCGCTGCTGAATAGGGTGATTGCTGAGTCATAGAATGTCGCCATCGTTGCAGGGGGAAACGTATCTGCCTCCCCCGATTGTACTCTTTAACGAGTACGATAGCATAACATAACCGATGCGATCAGTAACGGCGCTGCCATTCTGCGTCATTCATCAACGTTGGTTTATCGCCCATGAAGTAGCGATAGTAGGCATCATAAGCCAGCACGTTCTTCACGTAGCCCCGCGTTTCTGAGAACGGAATACTTTCAACAAACGCGACGGCGTCGATGCGCCCTGCGCTGTTGCCAAGCCAGGTACGAACGCGCCCCGGCCCGGCATTGTAAGCCGCTGAAGAGAAAATACGGTTATTACCAAACTGTTGATAAACGTATTGCAGGTAACTGGTGCCAATGTTGATGTTCGTCTCCGGGTCAAGCAGCTGGCTAGGGCTGCTGTAGCCCGGTATCGAGAACATTTTCACCGTATGCGTCGCCGTGCCCGGCATAACTTGCATCAGACCGCTGGCCCCTACCGGGGATTTCACTTTCGGATTCCAGGCGCTCTCCTGACGCGCAATCGCCATAGCGTAACTTTGCGAGATCGCTTTGCCGCCAGTGTAACGGGCGAAAAGATCCTTGTACGCCAGCGGGAAACGCTCTTCCAGATGATCCCACAGTTTCCCTGCGATCGTCGCCTGTACGCTCAGATCCCACCAGTGGTTATTGAAAGCATAACGCGCCAGCTGCGCCTGCTCCGACTTCGTCCTGCTGGAGACCAGATTCGCCCACTCGCTGCGCGCCGTATTATCCAGGTTCCAGTACATCAGTTCGCGTACTCGCGCCATTTCCGCGCCCTGCGTAAGCGAAGCGTCCACTGTCGTCGGCGCTTTGTCGATCTTCAGCACATACGCTTCACCCAGCTTTTGTGCGGCGACCATCGGGTAGAAACCACGCTGTTGCATCAGCGCATGGAGGATCTCTTTTGCCTCTGCCTCACGCCCGCGTTCAAGCAACAAATCCGCCTGCCAGTAGCGCCATTCATCCTTCTCCTTCGCTTCCATCGGCAGTCGGGCAAGCCAGGTATTCAGCCCACGCCGATCGCCGGTGCCCAGCGCCATCCGCACGCGGCGTTCCACCAGCGTGGTGGATTGCGAGCGCATAATCGCATCATCGCGCCACTTCGCCTGCGCATCGGTCACATCGTTCCCCATCAGCCGCCAGGCGACGATATCGCGCAGTTCCTGAGTTTGCTCCTCATTAAGCTGCTGGGCCTGCACCAGTGACGGGATCATCAAACGCGCATTCTCTGCGTCCTGACGCGCCACGCTGGCAAAGGCCACTGCCGCCATCTGACGGGTAAAATCGGTCGCGCCGGTCGTACGCGCAAAAGTCATCACGCTATTGGGATCGTTCGCCAGCGCGATGATCGCCGAAGCAATGGTCTGGTACTGCGCAGGCATCTGCCCGGCCAGCACCGTTACCAGCCCCGTGTTGCCTGCTTTCATCGCCAGGCGGATGCGCTCCAGCCAGGCCAGCGGGTCCTGGGTGCCGGAAGCGCGCCAGACGCTGAACAGTTTGTCACAGGCGTTCGGCTGGCTTTTCCCGGTCAGCCAAAGTGCTTTCGCCCCCTGCCAGGCCTCTTCCGTCTGCCCGGTATTCCATTTCGCGTAGTAGTAATTACATTGCGCTTCGGTGGTGCCCGGCTTCTCGGGGCTGAATGCTAGCAGTCCACGCCAGTCTTCGCGACGCGCCAGCTCATTAACGAAACGCGATTGCAGCGTACGCGCAGGAGGAAGCGTAGGGTTGGCGCGCACAAACTGGGTGACGGTGACCGCAGGCTGGTTCATCAGATCATCGGTGATCTGGCGATACTCAAGATAGGGATACAGCGGGTAATTCTTCAGGCCAGGCATCATCTGCTCAACGACATCCATCTGTCGGTTATCCCAGGCCTGTTTGATTTGCGCATAGCGATTGCGCTGCTCATCCAGAGAATCCGCTCGCGCCGCCTGACTTACCGTCAGCAGGCATACGCTGGCGGCGATAAGACGCCAGGTAAATGGTTTGGCTTTGTCCACAAGCTCTTCCTCTTGTCGTAATACATCAATGCAGCATCATGCCGCGTAATGAATTTATGCTAACCAGACATTGCTAAATGCGCCACGTTACGGACACTTTTTTACTTTTATTGCGAGTGAGAGTTGCTGGCTGGGATTAGCCCGGGAAAAAGGCTACACTTCGCCTTTGAAAATTATTCTTCATCACGATAAACCTATAGAGGCGAAGTCCAACGTGGCTCAATTCGTTTATACCATGCATCGTGTCGGCAAAGTGGTTCCGCCGAAACGTCATATTTTGAAAAACATCTCGCTGAGCTTCTTCCCTGGGGCGAAAATCGGCGTACTGGGTCTGAACGGCGCCGGTAAGTCTACCCTGCTGCGCATTATGGCTGGCATCGATACAGATATTGAGGGCGAAGCTCGCCCACAGCCAGGCATCAAAATTGGCTACCTGCCGCAGGAACCTCAGCTCACCCCTGAACACACCGTTCGCGAATCGATCGAAGAGGCGGTGGCCGAAGTGGTCGGCGCCCTGAAACGTCTGGATGAAGTGTACGCGCTGTACGCCGATCCAGATGCGGACTTTGACAAGCTGGCCGCCGAACAGGGCAAGCTGGAAGAGATCATCCAGGCGCATGACGGCCACAACCTGAACGTACAGCTGGAGCGCGCCGCTGACGCCCTGCGTCTGCCGGACTGGGATGCCAAAATCGCGAATCTTTCCGGTGGTGAGCGCCGCCGCGTCGCGCTGTGCCGTCTGCTGCTGGAAAAACCGGACATGCTGCTGCTCGACGAACCGACCAACCACCTGGATGCGGAATCCGTCGCGTGGCTGGAACGCTTCCTGCACGACTTCGAAGGCACCGTTGTGGCGATTACCCACGACCGTTACTTCCTCGACAACGTGGCGGGCTGGATCCTTGAACTTGACCGTGGCGAAGGGATTCCGTGGGAAGGCAACTACTCCTCCTGGCTGGAACAGAAAGATCAGCGTCTGGCGCAGGAAGCCTCTCAGGAAGCGGCCCGCCGTAAATCCATTGAGAAAGAGCTGGAGTGGGTGCGTCAGGGTGCTAAAGGCCGTCAGTCTAAAGGCAAAGCCCGTCTGGCGCGCTTTGAAGAGCTGAACAGCACCGAATACCAGAAACGTAACGAAACCAACGAACTGTTTATTCCACCTGGACCACGTCTGGGCGACAAGGTCGTTGAAGTCAGCAACCTGCGTAAATCCTACGGCGATCGCCTGCTGATCGACGATCTCAGCTTCTCAGTACCAAAAGGCGCGATTGTCGGCATCATTGGTCCGAACGGCGCGGGTAAATCCACCCTGTTCCGCATGATGTCCGGTCAGGAACAGCCGGATAGCGGCACCATCACGCTGGGGGAAACCGTAAAACTGGCTTCCGTTGACCAGTTCCGTGACGCGATGGATAACAGCAAAACCGTGTGGGAAGAAGTTTCCGGCGGGCTGGATATCATGAAGATCGGCAACACCGAAATGCCAAGTCGCGCCTATGTGGGCCGCTTTAACTTCAAAGGCGTCGATCAGGGTAAACGCGTGGGCGAACTGTCCGGCGGTGAGCGCGGTCGTCTGCATCTGGCGAAGCTGTTGCAGGTTGGCGGCAATATGCTGCTGCTCGATGAACCGACCAACGACCTGGATATTGAAACCCTGCGCGCGCTGGAAAACGCCCTGCTGGAGTTCCCAGGCTGTGCAATGGTTATCTCGCACGACCGTTGGTTCCTCGACCGTATCGCCACGCACATTCTGGATTACCAGGATGAAGGCAAGGTGGAGTTCTTCGAAGGTAACTTTACCGAGTACGAAGAGTACAAGAAACGCACGCTGGGCGCCGACGCGCTGGAGCCGAAGCGTATCAAGTACAAACGTATCGCTAAGTAATGTATCAGATGCCGGATGGCGCTACGCTTATCCGGCCTACAGACTTATCCGGCCTACAGACTTATCCGGCCTACACCTTGTAGGCCGCCATCCGGCGCTTCAGGCTTAACCCTGCTCGCCCATCATCTCTTTCACTAACTCCACGCAGCGCAAAAATCGACCATCGTAATCGGCCTCTTCTACGTGGACGAAATTGATGTTGTTCTCCCGCAGCATATCCACCAGCAGATTCTGGAACTCTTTACGATCCACCGAACTGCCCAGACTCCGTAACCCATCCGCGACCCAGGGCGTATTGTTCTCCAGCAGGATCACCAGATCAAAGCGGTATTCATCGATCAACGCCTGTACAAACGGATGCTCGCGCCCTTCGTATTTTTTACAAAAGGCCTGCGTGGTAACGAAATCGGTATCGATAAAGGCCACTTTATTGGCGTATTTCACCGCAAAATCAATATATTGCGCATGGCCCAGTGCGATCTTATCGTAATCGGAATACTGTAACGCCATCTCGTCACCGCCCAGATGCGAGAAGACATAGTCGCGCCCGTACTCCCACGCGCTGGTGGTATTAAAAATATTGGCGAGCTTGTTCACCAGCGTGGATTTCCCGCTCGACTCCCCGCCTAATATCGCCACGGTGCGCACGAAAAAGGGCTTCACTTCCGTCGGAATGTATTCCCAGTAGCGGAACGGGTTTTCACGGATCTGCGCCCCGCTGATACTCATAAAGGTTCGTTTCGGATCGACCAGCACCGTTTCAATAGCCAGGTGTTCGAGATACTGCGGCGCATCGGCTTCCTCGGACGTGTAGATCCAGTTGGGCTGAATCCCCTTCTCTTCCATAAAGGCTTTGATGCCGTTGCTCCACACATCCCAGCCGTGCGGGTACGGCTCCATCCCTTCCTCATTGAAGGCATGAATACGAATATTCTTCTGATATTTAAAGGTCTGTAGTAGCCAACGCAGACGATCCGACACGGTAGGCTGTTGCGACATGGCGCTGTCTTCAAACAGTTCGCGGTCGCGGGTATCGTCATAACCCATAATGATATGCAGTTCATCCACCTGGCTACAGGCGCGCTGAATCAAATAGATATGCCCGGTATGCAGGGGGTAGAACTTGCCAAACACCACGCCGATGTTTTTCCGCTGCCGGGGAAACTCCAGCCCCAAAAAACGATGCAGCGCCTCCAGCTTTTGCGCGCTGGGGCTTTTAATCTTCGCGTTCAGAAGTTGGCTCAAATACCCTTTGGTCATGCCGCTGGCATCCGCCACCTGTTGCAGGGTACACCCCTTTTGCTTGATCGCGGTTTTGAGATAGTCGAACGATGACACAAGAGCCTCCTGCTAAAAAACGCGTAACAATGCCTGATGGCGCTTCGCTTATCAGGCCTACAACATCAATCCGTAGGCCGGATAAGACGCACTGCGTCGCTATCCGGCAAATTATACAACATCAGTGCATACAGATGATTATAAGTCGTCAAACACACTTAACGCATCCGCAAGCTTTTTAACGCCAAAAACCTGCATCCCTTCCGGCGGCTTTTTCGGCACGTTGGCAGCCGGTACGATAGCGCGGCGGAAACCGTGTTTAGCCGCTTCAGAAATACGTTCCTGACCGCTGGGCACCGGGCGAATTTCCCCTGCCAACCCCACTTCGCCAAACACCACCAGATCCTGCGGCAGCGGCCTGTCGCGCAGGCTGGAGACCATCGCCAGCAATAGCGCGAGATCCGCGCTGGTCTCCGTGACCTTCACGCCGCCCACGACATTGACGAATACATCCTGATCGGCCATCTGCAATCCGCCATGACGGTGCAGCACCGCCAGCAGGATCGCCAGACGGTTTTGTTCCAGACCGACCGCCACGCGACGCGGATTCGCCATCATCGAGTGATCGACCAGCGCCTGAATCTCTACCAGCAGCGGGCGCGTCCCTTCCCACACCACCATGACCGAACTGCCGGAAGTCACCTCATCGCCACGGCTTAAGAAAATTGCGGACGGGTTGCTGACTTCACGCAGCCCCTGCTCCGTCATCGCAAAAACGCCCAGCTCGTTTACCGCGCCAAAACGGTTTTTATGGCTACGCAGCGTGCGAAAGCGGGAGTCAGCGTCGCCATCCAATAGCACCGAGCAGTCAATGCAGTGCTCCAGCACCTTCGGGCCAGCCAGCGAGCCGTCTTTAGTCACATGACCAACCATCACGATAGCCACGCCGCGCGTTTTGGCAAAGCGCGTCAGATAAGCGGCCGTCTCACGCACCTGGGCCACGCTGCCCGGCGAGGACTGGATATCCGCCATATGCATCACCTGGATGGAGTCGATCACCATCAGCTTCGGTTGTTCTTCTTCCGCAATCAGGCAGATCTGTTCAATACTGGTTTCTGACAGCATATTCATGTTAGCCGTCGGCAATCCCAGCCGATGCGCGCGCATCGCTACCTGTTGCAGGGATTCTTCGCCCGTGACGTACAGGGTTTTCATCTGCTCGGCCAGTTTGCAAAGCGTTTGCAGCAGCAGCGTGGATTTTCCCGCACCGGGGTTGCCGCCAATCAGGATGGCGCTGCCGGGCACGACACCGCCGCCCAGCACACGGTCGAACTCTTTAAACCCGGTGGAAAAACGCGGCAGTTCCTCAAGGCTGATGTCAGACAATTTCTGCACCTTTGCCACACCTGCGTTACCGGCATAGCCGCTGAGTCGCTCATTACGCGCCACCGTTGGCGACGCGGCAAGACGCACCTCGGTGATGGTGTTCCAGGCATGACAGGCGCTGCATTGCCCCTGCCAGCGCGGATAATCGGCCCCGCATTCATTACAAACAAAGGCGCGTTTTGGAGCTTTTGCCACGGTTTACCTCTTTATTTCATGCAGTTGCCGGATGGCGCTGGCGCTTATCCGGCCTACAGTCACTTTCCCGTAGGCCCTGCGCCATCGGGCAATTCAATCATTTTTGATTCATACTGCCGGAGAGAATGCAGAACACCCCCATCAGGTCAGCGTGACGAATCGTGATTTCCGTCTTTTCATTCACTTTCGGTTTGGCGTGGTACGCAATCCCCAGCCCGGCCGCTTTAATCATCGGCAGATCGTTAGCGCCATCGCCAATCGCCACCGTCTGCGCCACGGGAATTTCATACTCCTGCGCCAGGCGGGTCAGCGTGTTAGCTTTGTACTGGGCATCGACGATATCGCCAATGACATTGCCGGTAAATTTCCCGTCGATGATCTCCAGCTCGTTCGCCACCACCGTGGTTAAACGCAGCTTTTCACGCAGGTATTCCGCAAAAAAGGTAAACCCGCCGGAGGCGATCGCCACTTTCCAGCCGAGCGTTTCCAGCTTCAGCACCAGTTGCGTCAGACCCGGCATCAACGGCAAATTCTCGCGCACCTGGCGCAGAATATCGGCATCCGCGCCTTTCAGCGTCGCCACACGGCTGCGTAAACTGGCGGTAAAATCCAGTTCGCCGCGCATCGCGCGTTCCGTGACTTCCGCAACCATTTCGCCCGTCCCGGCCAGCTTCGCGATTTCATCGATGCATTCAATCTGAATCGCCGTCGAATCCATATCCATAACCAGCAGGCCTGGCGTACGCAGATGCGGAATTTTGCCCAGCGGCGCGACGTCCAGCCCGGCACCGTGCGCCAGCTTCGTCGCGCGCGGCGTTAAGGAACCCGCCAGACGAATCACCTGATAATCTTCGACGCACCAGGCCGCCACGATCACCATCGCCGCGCCCAGCTTGCTCTGGTACTGCGTTAAGCGCTGCTTATCCAACCCGCGACCGTACAGCAGCCAGCCGCTACGGCCTGCGTGGTAATCCAGTGGCATCACCTCGTCACCACTTAATGAAAGGGGTAAACCAGGCCACAAAGAAACATCTTCAGGCAGATCGCACCAGGTAATGTTAGGCATTAAAGCTCCTGTAAAATCGTTCGGGTCGGGAATCATCCTGGGGAAAATAACGCATGAGGCTACCCTGTAACCATCGCTTCTGGCAACATTAAGCCTCAAATTTTCAGCAGGTGGAATATGGCTCGCGCAAAACTGAAATTCCGGCTTCATCGTGCAGTGATTGTATTGTTCTGTCTCGCACTGCTCGTCGGGCTGATGCAGGGGGCGTCCTGGTTCAGTCAAAACCATCAACGGCAGCGCAATCCGCAGCTCGAAGAACTGGCCCGCACGCTGGCGCGCCAGGTGACCTTAAATATCGCGCCGCTGATGCGCACCGAAACGCCGGATGAGAAGCGGATCGCCGTCGTACTCCGCCAGCTAACGGAAGAGAGCCGCATTCTGGATGCCGGTGTCTACGACGAGCAAGGCGATCTCATTACGCGCGCAGGCGAAAGCGTCAATGTGCGCGATAGGCTGGCGCTGGACGGTAAAAAAGCGGGCGGCTATTTTAATCAGCAGATTGTCGAACCTATTCAGGGTAAAAATGGCCCGCTGGGCTATCTGCGCCTGACGCTGGATACGCATACGCTGGCGACCGAAGCGAAACAGGTCGATAACACCACCAACATTTTACGCCTGATGCTGCTCCTGTCACTGGCAATTGGCGTGGTGCTCACGCGCACCTTGCTACAGGGCAAACGCACGCGCTGGCAGCAATCGCCTTTCCTGCTCACCGCCAGCAAATCCGTACCGGAAGAGGAAGAGAGCGAGAAGAAAGAACCATAGGATAGCCGCCGCTTTGTCGTTAATATAGTTGAGACCACGAAAAGGAATGCTGCCATGACGACATTACGTCTGCTTATCTCTGACTCTTACGATCCCTGGTTCAACCTGGCGGTTGAAGAGTGTATTTTTCGCCAGATGCCCGCGACACAGCGCGTTTTGTTCCTGTGGCGCAACGCTGATACGGTCGTCATCGGGCGGGCGCAAAACCCGTGGAAAGAGTGCAACACCCGGCGCATGGAAGAAGACAATGTCCGGCTGGCGCGTCGCAGCAGCGGCGGCGGCGCGGTGTTCCACGATCTCGGCAATACCTGTTTTACATTTATGGCCGGGAAGCCGGAGTACGACAAAACGATCTCCACCGCGATAGTGCTCAATGCGCTGAACGCGCTGGGCGTTACCGCAGAGGCTTCCGGTCGTAACGATCTGGTGGTGAAAACGCCGGAAGGCGACCGCAAGGTTTCCGGCTCCGCCTATCGGGAAACCAAAGATCGCGGCTTCCACCACGGCACATTGCTGTTGAATGCCGATCTCAGCCGTCTGGCGAACTACCTCAATCCTGATAAGAAAAAATTACAGGCCAAAGGGATCGCCTCCGTACGCGGGCGCGTCGCCAATCTGGTCGAACTGCTGCCTGGCATTACCCATGAACACATCTGCGACGCCATTACCGAGGCGTTCTTCAGCCACTACGGCGAACGCGTGGAAGCCGAAATAATCTCTCCAGATAAAACGCCGGATCTGCCCAATTTTGCCGAAACGTTCGCTCGCCAGAGCAGTTGGGAATGGAACTTCGGCCAGGCGCCAGCTTTTACGCATCTTCTGGACGAACGTTTTATCTGGGGCGGCGTTGAACTGCACTTCGACGTTGAAAAAGGGCACATCACGCGCACTCAGGTTTTTACCGACAGCCTTAATCCTGCGCCGCTGGAAGCGCTGGCGGGCCGTTTACAGGGGTGTCTGTACCGTGCGGATATGCTGCAACAGGAGTGTGATGCGCTGTTAGTCGATTTTCCAGAGCAGGAAAAAGAGCTACGGGAATTGTCGGCGTGGATTGCGCGGGCGGTGCGTTAACCCTCTCCAGGACGTGCCCGTTTCCCCTTAACAAGGGCGGCACGTTATTTTCTCAATAACCATCAGCAATACATTAAAAGCCTGCCGATTAACGCTCAGGCTGGCATATTATTTATCAATAATATTCACCGCATGAATATATAAACATACACTCTCGCCATATTCCAACCGCATACAAAATAGCAGCAACTCTAAAACAAAAAATAACAAAGATCACCAGAAATCAGTTTTAAATAAAACTAAAACCACTGTCTGCTGTGTCCAGATAATATATTACTTCTGGAATATAACTCTATCCCAACCATATTCCATAGCTATCTGGTTGATATAAAACGTATTCAGAAGGCAAGTAACATGCCTTTTCGTACCATCACACAATTCAAGTTAAGGATCAACAAATGAAAAAAGCACTTCTTGCCACCGCAATCGCGGCACTGACCATGTCTAACGCATGGGCGGCCGATGGCTCCACTACTGAACTGCGCGTAACGGGGAAACTGCTGGTCGGTGGCTGTACCGCGACTGTCAACGGCGGCAACGCACTTGATTTCGGCTCGCATCTGATCAGCGACCTTAGCTCAACGGCCGTCAACGATATCGCCACGAAAGACACCGATCTGGTCATCGAGTGCCCCAGCGCCACAAAAGTAGGCTGGACGCTGACCGATAACAAAGCGGATAGCAACGCAGAGATCTGGATAACCGGCATCATTAAAGGTAAAGGAGTCTCATTCGGCGTAGGTAAAACAGCAGGCAATGTCAACATTGGCGCCTATGCCGTATCCATCGATTCTGCCAAGGCAGCAAGCGCGCAAGCCGTCAATGGCGAAGACACCTTTGACGTTGACTATATTATAGGCGCCGCCGCAAGTATGGGTTCGTGGGCTAAGGCGACAACGGCAACTTCTTTTCGGAACCAGGAAGGGACGCAGGATATCATCACCGTCGGCGCCAAAGGCACGCTGGAACCAGCAGCCTATAGCAATGCAACTTATCCGCTTAAGGTTTCTCTGGCTGTAGATAATACCACCAAACTGGCCATTAGCGATGATACCGATATTTCAGGTTCCGCCACCATTACCCTGAGATATATCTAATCACATCGTTATTAATCATATCTGTACAACAACTCCCTACATGGATGGGTGGGGAGTTTTTCCAATAGAAGGAATTACAATAATGTCTGACAAATCTTGTACCGTTAAAGCGTATATATTTGCCGCCACGCTTCTCTGTTTACCTTTATCTCAGGCTTATGCGGCAGGAATGGTTCCCGCCTCCACGCTACTGGTTATTGAAGAAAGCCATAATGGCGGAACGATAAATGTCAAAAACAGCGATACGGTTCCGATGTTGCTGTACACCACAATAGAAGATGTAAAAGATGACAGTGGCATCACCGTCAACGTCACCCAGCCCGTCGTACGCGTGGAACCCGGTCAGGAACAGCAGGTCCGCTTTATTATGGAAAGCAGCGCCCCGCTAACCAAAGAGCACTATAAACGCGTCACCTTTGAAGGCATCCCACCATCAGGCGTGTCTAAAGGCGCAATGAAAGTTAACTTCAATCTGCGTCAGGATCTGCCGGTATTAATTCGCCCCAAAAATTTACCGGTCGTCACCGATGCGTGGAAACTGCTGAAATGGTCCGGCTCCGGGCAGCATATTAAAGTCAGCAACCCTTCCGCCTATGTGGTGCGCCTGGCGCAACAGGTGATTTTTTTACCTTCGCAAACGGCCGGGGAAATCGCAAAAACCTATATTTTACCCGGAGAAGTTCTGGATGTAACCGTCAAGAAATCCATCATTTCCGATCAATCTGTACGCTTCTTCCCGGCCAGCCGCTACGGCATCGACATACCCAATTTCACTGCGCCGTTAACACCATAATCAATAAAAAACGGGGACAAAGTAAGTGTATATGAAAGGAATCAACCTGCTGTCTCGCCATATTCAGATCGCGTTATATTCATGTACGTTATTAACCTCAACGGCGTTAGCCCGTGAGGTAACGTTCAGTACCGATATACTCAATACGCGCGGCATCAGTAAAAATATCGCAAATTACTTCGCAGAAGAGCCGCGTTTTTTGCCCGGTGTACATAGCGTTCTAATCAACGTAAACGGGTCAGAAAAAGGTTCGCTGGGCGCCAAATTTGACGAACAAGGGCAACTCTGCGTAGATGACGATTTTCTGACAGCGATCGGGCTACGTCCTCTGGGGATCTCCCTGCAAGAACACTGTCATGACCTGCAAAAAGATTATCCCTCCGCCGTCATAAAGTCCCTTCCCGGTAAGGAGATGCTGGAGTTAACTGTCCCGCCCGACGCACTGGAAAATAGCGCGTCCCGGGAGAAAAACTATAGCCACGGCGGCAGCGCCGGGCTGCTCAACTACAGCCTGTTTTCCACGCGAAATGAATACAACGGCGGCGACAGCCATAACTACACGCAGGGCGATCTCGAAGCGGGCGCCAATCTGGCCAACTGGGCATTGCGCAGCCGCTATTTTCTGCTGGACTCTGACGGCGATCGCAGCGCTAAAAATTTATTCACTTATGGCGAACACGTTTTTGAAGCGCAACAGATGCGTGTCCAGGTTGGGCAGATCAGCTCCAGATCGGCGCTGTTTTCTGGAACATCCCTCAGCGGCATTCAGTTACTCCCCGAGTCCAGCATGACCTCTGATAATTCAGGCGTCACCGTGACGGGGATTGCCCGCACGAACCAGGCGCGAGTAGAAGTCCGCCAGGCGGGGCAGCTTGTTTATTCCACGCTGGTAAACGCGGGGGCATTCAGGCTGGACAATGTCCCTATCCTGTTAAATAACGCCGATCTTCAGGTCAGCATCGTCGAAACCGACAACGTCACAACCAGTTTCATCGTACCTGCCTCCTCAATCAACCTGAACGGCCTTCCGCGACCACAAGGGCTTATGATGTCAGTAGGCCAGGTGCGCAACGTCGACAGCGATTACAGCGACCCCTGGGTATATAACATTTCAGACGGCTGGCGCCTTACCCCACAAACAAGTTTACTGGCGGCAGGGGTTCTTGCCGAGGATTATCAGGCAAGCGGTGCAATGCTGGAGTGGAGTTCAAACGAGAAATGGCAAGTATTTGCCAGTCTGCTGGGCAGCCGCGAATCCTTCGGTGATACGCGCAGCGGTATAAAGGCGGAAATTCAAAACCAGCTGACGCTTCCCGGCCATGTCTCTGTTGGGGTCAGCACCGCACGTTATTCTGACGACTATCGTGAGTTGTCCGAGGCGATGGACGACGACAGCGCAAGCTATCAAAGCAGCTATAGCGCCAATGTGAACTGGAGCGGCAGAACAGCAGGAACCTTCTCGTTAGCCTATAGCTATAATCAGGCCACGGATGATTATGAAGACTCCAGTTACGTGAGTCTTTCATGGGGAAAAACATTTAAATACGCGTCAATAAACGTGAACTGGCAGCACTCTGTTAGCAACGATAACGATAATGACGACATCAACGATGACAACTATGACGATGATGTGTTTTACATCAACCTCAACATTCCTTTCCAGTCGCAGTCGATTAACGCATATATGCGTAATCAGGGCGACCGAACGACATATGGCTTACGCAGCAGTGGCCCTCTCAGCGACAATACCAGCTATTCCGTTTCGGCGGATCGCGATATCGGAAACGATCTCAACACCCTCAACGGCAACATCAACAGCAACCTGCACTACACGCAGATGAGCGTTGGCGCAACAACCAACAATGACGATCAGCGTACCTACAGCGCAATGCTGTCGGGCGGCATTGCCCTGCATCGCCAGGGGGTAACCTTCTCCCCCTATACCATTAAAGATACCTTTGGTATTGCCCACCTGAGCGAACCGGAAAGCGGCATCGAAATCGCAACACCGCAAGGCCCGGTCTGGACAGATTTCTGGGGGCAGGCCGTGGTGCCTGGACTGACGGAGTGGCGTAAGTCACGTATTGAGGTGAATGCAAATACGCTGCCCAAAAATATGGATCTGGCTAATGGAACAAAGCTACTGGTGCCCGCTCATGCCACCGTCAGCGACCTGGATTTTAACGTGCTAAACACCCGTCGCGTCATGCTGAAGATAAAACAGCAGGATGGATCCTGGCTTCCTAAAGGCACGTCTGTTGTTGATGAAAAAGGAAACTACCTGGTCAGCGCAGTGGACAGCGGCCGCGTCTTTATTAGCAATATTGACGAAACGCCAACGCTCTATAGCGTTGATGACAATATGAACCGTATCTGCAAAATCACTTACACATTAAGCAATGTGCAGAATAAAGAGGCGTTTTACGAAACGGCGGAGGGTATTTGCCAATGAAGTCATACGGAAAGTGGATCATTGCATTATGTACGTTAGCAGCGCTGGGATCACGCATGGCATGGGCAGACGAGAACTGCCAGGTATCACTCTCTCGCGCTACCGTAGCCTTTCCCCCGATGCAGCGAAATGACAACGTCGGCTCACAGCAAAACTGGTTTAAAATGCCCTCGCGCGATATCAATGTCAGCATCTATTGCCCGCAACCACAGGTGATGGCGCTATTTGTACATGGCGCCGCGGGCCCACAAGGGCGATTTCTTTTCGGTAACGGCGGGGGGCTGGCGTTGAAAGCCAGCCAAATGATACTGGATGGCCGCAGCTATATGATCGGGAAAACAACCGATCGCAATGAGTTCATTCCCGCAGACGGCCATGCCGATACACAGCTGCTGCACAATAATGAAGCCATTATCGCTATCGAGAACAATGAAGCCGCGCGCGGGCAGCAGTTGAACTTTACGTTAACGCTAACGCCAGTGCTGAACGAAAAGCAGTTCCGTAACGTCAGCGACAATACTGAGATGGAGAGTAATTTAAGCTGGGAATTGCTAACGCATTAATCGCCAAAGGGCGGTAAATAAACAGGCAGGAAAAAGGGGCAAACTGCCCCTTCTTTTTTTACTCTTTATCGCCCAGCAGAACAGATTCCAGCGCGATTTTGATCATGTCGTTGAAGGTCGTCTGACGTTCAGCAGCAGTGGTCTGCTCGTGAGTACGGATATGGTCAGACACGGTGCAGATGGTCAGCGCTTTCGCACCAAACTCAGCCGCTACGCCGTAGATACCCGCCGCTTCCATTTCCACGCCCAGGATGCCGTATTTTTCCATCACGTCGAACATTTCGCCGTCAGGAGAATAGAACAGATCGGCGGAGAACAGGTTGCCCACGCGTGCGTCAACTCCCAGCGCTTTCGCCGCGTCTACCGCGTTGCGCACCATGTCAAAGTCAGCGATCGCCGCAAAATCATGATCCTTGAAGCGGATACGGTTAACTTTGGAATCGGTGCAGGCACCCATACCAATCACCACATCGCGCAGTTTCACATCGTTGCGTACCGCACCGCAGGAACCGACACGAATGATTTTCTTCACGCCGAAATCGGTGATCAGCTCTTTGGTATAGATGGAGCAGGACGGGATACCCATACCGTGACCCATGACTGAGATCTTACGGCCTTTGTACGTCCCGGTGAAACCTAACATGCCGCGAACGTTGTTCACTTCACGCACGTCTTCAAGGAAAGTTTCAGCAATGTGCTTCGCACGCAGCGGGTCGCCCGGCATCAAAACGACGTCAGCGAAATCACCCATTTCTGCGTTAATATGTGGAGTTGCCATCTTTTATCCTTATCTCGTTGTTATTGCCTGATGGCGGCTACGCCTTATCAGGCCTACAAAACCGTAGGCCCGGTAAGCTTGCGCCACCGGGCAATTGCATCACAGCATGTTTTTGCCGTAGTCCATCGGCGACGTACCGAAGTACGTTGCCAGCGTCTGACCGATATCCGCGAAGGTTTCACGGTGACCGAGCGAGCCCGCTTTCACTTTCGGGCCATAAATCAGCACCGGAATGTGCTCGCGAGTATGGTCCGTACCGGTCCAGGTCGGGTCGCAACCGTGGTCGGCGGTCAGGATCAGAATGTCATCTTCACCGACCAGTTCCATCAGTTCCGGCAGACGACGGTCAAACAGCTCCAGACCCGCAGCATAGCCCGCTACGTCGCGGCGATGCCCCCAGGATGAGTCGAAATCAACAAAGTTGGTAAAGACGATCGTCTCGTCGCCCGCTTCTTTCATCTCTTTAAGGGTGGCGTCGAACAGCGCGTCCAGGCCGGTGGCTTTCACTTTTTTGGTGATGCCGCAGTTGGCGTAGATATCCGCAATCTTACCGACGGAAACCACATGCCCTTTTTTCTCGTCGACCAGTTTCTGCAAGATGGTCGGCGCTGGCGGTTCAACGGCCAGATCGTGACGGTTGCCGGTACGCTGGAAGTTACCGGCCTTATCGCCGATAAACGGACGCGCGATAACGCGGCCAATGTTGTAGCCGCCTTCGGTCAGCTCTTCACGGGCGATTTCGCACAGCTCGTACAGTTTATCCAGCCCAAAGGTCTCTTCATGGCAGGCGATCTGGAATACGGAGTCAGCGGAGGTATAGAAAATCGGTTTACCGGTTTTCATATGCTCTTCGCCCAATTGATCCAGAATGACCGTACCGGAAGAGTGACAGTTACCGAGATAACCCGGCAGGTTGGCACGTTTTACCAGCTTATCCAGCAGTTCCTGCGGGAAGCTGTTTTCGTGGTCGCTGAAGTAGCCCCAGTCAAACAGAACCGGAACACCCGCGATTTCCCAGTGGCCAGACGGGGTATCTTTACCGGAAGAGAGCTCGTGCGCCCACGCGTACGCGCCAATCACTTCCGCATTGCCGTCCATACCCGCAGCAATTTTACCGGTAGAACCTTCATGCGCTTTCACCAGACCCAGGCGGGTCAGGTTAGGCAAATTCAGTGGGCCTTTACGGCCATTGTCGGCCTCGCCCCTGGCGCAGGCTTCTGCAATATGGCCCAGGGTATCTGAACCTACGTCGCCAAAGCGATCCGCATCTTCAGTTGCACCAATACCAAAGGAGTCCAGCACCATAATAAATGCACGTTTCATCTTGTTCTCCATACATCTTGCGCTGCAAAAAAGCGATCAGATCAGTATACAGCTATTCGGTAATACGACGATAGACTGTCGATGTAATTTCAGGCGCTTTGTCGTCAAGGCTGATTGCCGCTTTGACGGCTTTCGCCGCTTCCTGCCAGCTGGCTTCGTCTTTGGCGTGGATAACAGCCAACGGACGCTGCCCGTCAACGCTGTCGCCCAGACGCGCCATGTCGGTAAAGCCGACGCTGTAATCAATGGTGTCCGACGCCTGGCGACGACCGCCGCCCATTGAGACCACCGCCATGCCCAACGCGCGAGTGTCCATCGCGGATACAAAACCTTCAGTATCGGCATAGACAGCTTTGCTGAGCATCGCCGTCGGCAGGTATTTCGCGTAGTTTTCCACGAAATCGCTCGGCCCTTTCTGTGCCGCTACCATGCGACCAAAGATTTCCGCCGCTTTGCCGTTATCCAGCACCGCCTGTAGTTTCACTCGCGCATCAGCGTCATCTTTCGCCAGCTTGCCGGAGATCAGCATCTCCACGCACAGCGCCATCGTGACGTCGAACAGACGCGGGTTGCGGTATTCACCTGTCAGGAACTGCACCGCTTCGCGCACTTCGACGGCGTTACCGGCGCTGGAGGCCAGCACCTGGTTCATGTCGGTGAGCAGCGCAGTTGTGCGCACGCCTGCACCGTTGGAAACGCCAACGATGGCTTCAGCCAGCGCCGCAGAAAGTTCATAGGTTGGCATAAAGGCGCCGCTGCCTACTTTCACGTCCATCACCAGCGCATCCAGCCCTTCCGCCAGTTTTTTCGCGAGGATTGAAGCGGTGATCAACGGGATGGAGTCCACCGTCGCGGTAATGTCGCGGGTGGCGTAAAAACGTTTATCCGCCGGTGCGAGCGAACTGGTCTGCCCAATAATCGCCACACCCACGTCTTTAATGATTTCGCGGAAACGGTTGTCGTCCGGGAAAATATCAAATCCCGGGATTGCTTCCAGTTTGTCGAGCGTACCGCCGGTATGACCGAGGCCGCGCCCGGAGATCATCGGAATGTAGCCGCCGCAGGCCGCCACCATAGGGCCAAGCATCAGCGAAGTCACATCACCCACGCCGCCGGTGGAGTGTTTGTCAACGATGGGGCCGTTAAGGTTGAGACTCTTCCAGTCCAGAACGGTTCCTGAATCTCGCATCGCCATGGTCAGCGACACACGCTCAGGCATCGACATATCGTGGAAGAAAATGGTCATCGCCAGAGCGGCAATCTGCCCCTCAGAGATGGTGTTATCACGAATACCATTGATAAAGAAGCGGATCTCTTCGTCGCTTAACGGATGACCATCACGTTTTTTACGAATAATTTCTTGTGCGAGAAACACGGTAACCCCCAGGGGAAAAGAGTAGAAGGCCATTGTAGGCCGGGTAAGCAACGCGCCACCCGGCAGTCGTATTGATGCCGGATGGCGGCTGCGCCTTATCCGGCCTACGTCACTACAACTCCGGCAATATAAGGCTTAGTAGCTGCTTGCGCTCTTGCCGTCCCCGTGACCCAGCGCTTTCAGCAGGCTTGCCAGCAGGCTGGATGCGCCGAAACGGTAGTGACGGGAATCCGCCCAGTCAGCGCCAAACAGTTCGTCAGCAATGGCCAGGAACTGCTGTGCATCTTCAGCGGTACGCACGCCGCCAGCCGGTTTGAAACCAACGGTTTTGGAAACACCCATATCGCGGATCACTTCCATCATGATGCGTGCGCTTTCCGGCGTTGCGTTAACCGGAACCTTACCGGTAGAGGTTTTGATAAAATCCGCACCGGCTTTGATGGAAATTTCAGACGCTTTACGGATTAACGCTTCTTCTTTCAGCTCACCGGTTTCAATGATCACTTTCAGCAGCACGTTTGCCGCCGCACAGGCGTCTTTACAGGCTTTCACCAGATCGAAGCCCACCTGCTCGTTACCGGCAATCAGCGCGCGGTACGGGAATACCACGTCAACTTCGTCCGCGCCGTACGCGATGGCTGCGCGGGTTTCTGCCAGCGCGATGTCAATGTCGTCATTACCGTGCGGGAAGTTGGTGACGGTCGCAATGCGGATATCCGGCGTGCCCTGCTCTTTCAGAGTTTTACGCGCAATCGGAATAAAACGCGGGTAGATACAGATAGCGGCAGTATTCCCAACCGGGGTTTTCGCCTGATGACACAGCGCGATCACTTTTTCATTGGTGTCGTCGTCATTCAGGGTGGTCAGGTCCATCAGTTTCAGCGCACGCAGGCTGCTTGCGGTTAAATCAGTCATTACATTCTCCTGGCTCATCGCCGGTATAAAATTTCACCTTGCGAGTTTGTTAGTATTCTAACATCCGCTCGCCATTACACTTCGATATACATCACAGTTAATGAAAACTACGTACAAATTTGCATTACTGTAACGAGATCTACTTCAAATAAATGACCTTTCCCGGCCTCGCGAGTGGGCAACAGGCGCATCCTGATCAAAAGCCATCATCACGCAACTTCCTACAATGGCGCTTAACCTTCGGCACAAAAAGGAAACGAAGATGCCCACTTCATGCGAAACCGCGCTGCAACATCGTTGCCAGCAAATTGTGACCAGTCCGGTGCTCAGCCCCGAACAAAAACGTCATTTTCTGGCGCTGGAAGCTGAGAACGCTTTGCCTTATCCGGCCTTGCCCGCAGAGGCTCGCCAGGCGCTGGACGACGGGGTTATCTGCGATATGTTCGAAGGTCATGCCCCGTTCAAACCTCGTTATGTTTTGCCCGATTACGCCCGTTTTCTGGCTAATGGCTCACAGTGGCTGGAGCTGGAAGGCGCAAAAGATCTGGATGACGCACTATCTTTGCTGACCATCCTCTACCATCACGTTCCTTCCGTAACATCGATGCCGGTCTATCTGGGGCAACTGGATGCGCTGTTGCAGCCGTATGTTAAAATTCTAACACAAGACGAGATCGATATTCGAATAAAACGTTTCTGGCGCTATCTCGACAGAACGCTGCCGGACGCCTTTATGCATGCCAATATTGGCCCGGCCGACACGCCTGTCACCCGCGCTATTTTACGTGCCGACGCTGAGTTAAAGCAGGTTTCACCTAACCTGACGTTTATCTACGATCCCGATATCACACCGGATGATTTACTGCTTGATGTCGCTAAAAACATTTGTGAATGCAGCAAACCGCATATTTCTAATGGCCCGGTAAATGATAAAATTTTCACAAAAGGTCAATATGGCGTCGTCAGTTGTTACAACTCTCTGCCGCTTGCGGGCGGCGGCAGCACGCTGGTCAGGATCAATCTGAAAGCCGTTGCAGAGCGCAGCACCTCTGTCGATGACTTCTTTACGCGCACGCTACCGCACTACTGCCAGCAGCAAATCGCCATCATTGATGCCCGATGTGACTTCCTCTATGAACAATCACATTTCTTTGAGAATAGCTTCCTGGTGCAGGAAGGGTTGCTTGATCCCGGACGTTTTGTACCGATGTTTGGGATGTATGGCCTGGCCGAAGCGGTAAACCTGCTGTGTGAAAACGCGGGGATGAACGCGCGCTACGGGAAAGACGACGCGGCCAATGCGCTGGGCTATCGCATCAGCGAGCAGTTGGCCGATTTCGTCGCAAACACGCCCGTTAAGCATGGCTGGAAACAGCGGGCGATGCTGCATGCCCAGTCAGGCATCAGCTCCGATATCGGTACGACGCCGGGCGCGCGTTTACCGTACGGCGATGAACCTGACCCCATTACCCACCTGCAAACCGTCGCCCCCCATCATGCGCACTACCATGCCGGGATCAGCGACATCCTGACGCTGGACGAAACCATCAAGCGGAATCCTCAGGCGCTGGTGCAGCTTTGTCTGGGCGCGTTCAAGGCCGGCATGCGTGAGTTTACCGCCAACGTCAGCGGCAACGATCTGGTGCGCGTTACCGGGTATATGGTGCGCCTGTCGGATCTGGAAAAATATCGCGCCGAAGGATCGCGAACAAACACCACCTGGCTGGGGGAAGAAGCCGCGCGCAATACGCGCATTCTGGAACGACAAGCACGCGTAATAAGTCATGAACAGCAGATGCGCTTCCTAACGCAAAATCATTCGAGAGGCATCGAGGCGGCAAGCGAATGAATCCCCAGGAGCGTACACGTAGTACGTGACTGGGGTGAATAAGTGCAGCCAACAAAGAGGCAGTTCGAAGGATGAAGTGTTTAGTCAGTAAAATCATACCGTTCTCCTGCGTGGACGGCCCCGGCAGTCGTCTGGCCCTGTTCTTACAAGGGTGCAATCTGCGCTGTAAGAATTGCCATAATCCGTGGACGATCGGGCGCTGCAACGACTGCGGTGAGTGCGTTCCCCAGTGCCCTCATCAGGCGCTGGGCTTCAGCGCGGGGAAAGTGGTGTGGCAGGCTGACGTCTGCGAGCAGTGCGATACCTGTTTACGGATGTGCCCGCAGCAGGCCACGCCGATGGCGCAGACGATGAGCGTCGATGAAGTGCTGGGCCATATCCGTAAGGCATCGCCATTTATTGAAGGCATCACCGTCAGCGGGGGCGAAGCCACCACCCAGTTACCGTTTATTTGCGCGCTGTTTGCCGCGATCAAGGCCGATCCGCAACTGTGTACGCTGACGTGTCTGGTCGACAGCAATGGCCTGTTGAGCGAAACCGGCTGGCAGAAACTGCTGCCCGTTTGTGATGGCGCGATGCTCGATCTAAAAGCCTGGGATAGCGCCTGCCATCAGCGTCTTACCGGGCGGGATAACGCGCAGATCAAGCACAGCATCAGGATATTGGCGGAGCATGGCAAGCTGGCCGAGCTACGGCTGCTGGTGATTCCTGGTCAGGTGGATTACCTGCAACAGATAGCGCCGCTGGCCGCGTTTGTCTCCCGTCTGGGCGATATTCCCGTCCGGTTAAACGCTTTCCATGCACATGGGGTGTATGGCGAAGCAAAAGCGTGGCCGGGCGCAACGCCTGACGACGTGCAACAACTGGCAAACGCATTATGGGCGCACGGGGTGCATAACCTGATTTTCCCAGCTTTATATTTATGAATCGCCGGATGGCGGCTGCGCCTTATCCGGCCTACAAATGATGTCGACCCGTTGGCCGCCTTATCCGGCCCACAAATGATGTCGGCCCGTAGGCCGGATAAGACGCTTTTGCGTCGCATCCGGCAATCAGAGACGAAATAACGCCGTCGTATTGCGATACAGCGTTTCGGCTATCACCTCAGAGGGTTCATCGCGTAGCGCGCACAGCTCGCTGAATACCCGTGCCGCCTGCTCCGGGCGGTTTGGCTGCCCCTGAAAACCATTTAGCGGCATATCCGGCGCGTCGGTCTCCAGCAGCAATGCGTCCAGCGGCAGTTGCGCCATCACATCACGCGTTTTACTGGCGCGCGGATAAGTAATCGTGCCGCCAACGCCAATTTTGTAGCCTAACTGAACAAAGCGTTCCGCCTGTTGCAGACTGCCGGAAAAACCGTGTACCACCCCGGTTCGCGCCAGGGCGTGGCGTTTGAGATGCATCGCCAGCTTGTCATGGGTGCGACGCGAGTGAAGGATCACCGGCAGATCGTAGCGTTTCGCCAGTTTAAGCTGCGCCTCCAGGAGTCGCTCTTGCTCATCGAACTGAGGATTATCGCGGTAAAGATCCAGCCCGATCTCCCCTACCGCCACGACTTTCTGCGGGCGTTGATCCAGCGCCTGTTGCAGGCGATCCAGACTGTCATCTGCGTGCTGCTCAATAAACACAGGGTGCAGCCCCAGCGCCGCGAACAGCGGCGGGAAGCGTTCCGCCAGCGCCAGCACGCGTGAAAAACAGGCCGCAGCCGTCGCCGGAACAATGATTTTGCCGACCCCCGCGTCAGCGGCACGCTGAATGCTGGCCGCTTCATCGCCGGTGAAAGGCGGAAAATCAAAATGACAATGCGTGTCGATAAATCGGCAACTCACGCCAGATCCTCATTATTGAAGGTAGTGTCGTTGGCCTGCGCCGCGCCGCTGACCGTTGCTACGTGCATATCGTTGGCCACCGCCGCCGGAGGCACCACCACCGGGCCAGGAATGACAATCTTCGGCGTGTGGCGGGAGAGCGGCGGTTTCTCCGTCAGCAGTTTCCCCACCGTCGCCAGAAAATAGCGCCCGCACAGGCGTCCAATTTTGTAATCTTCGCGCAGCGCAGGAAGACGGCTGCCCAACGCCATGCTTTGCAGCGGTTTCGGCGGGTAGATTTCAATGATACGCAGCTTACCCGGCGGCTTCTCAATAAAACGCTGAATGGCGCTATAGCTGGTTTCGTGGTGCTGTACCAGATTCACCAACGGCTGCAAACTGCTCTCCCCCAGCCAGCGCTCCATGCGCTTAAACCACTGCGGCGTATAGTACATTTGCGAAGGCACCGTGCGGATCACCACGATCGTTTTCGCGCCACGCTTTGCCGCCTCCTGTACCGGGATCGCATCGCTGATCCCGCCGTCCAGATAATTGATGCCATCCAGCGCCACGCCTGTACGGTAGAACCCCGGAATCGCGCTGGTCGCACGAATAATATCGAGCCAGTTTTGCTTCGTCGGCGAGAAATAGTTCGCCGTGTAGTCATCCCCACGACAGGCGCACATATAGAAGAATTTTCCGCTATCAAACAGACGCGCGGCGGTGTCCATCGCCAGCGGCATCTGCCCGGATGTCGCGTCCACCAGCCAGTCGAGATCGATCAGGTTCCCCCCGCGAACAAAACGCACCGGATCGAAGAACTCCCGCTTCGTGGTGTAACGCATAATAACTTTGCGCCCATAGCCGGGCTGGTTACAGAGATAGGCGGAAAGGTTTTGCGCCCCGGCAGAGGTGCCGAGGTAGAGGTCGAATGGGTTGAACTTCGCGCGCATAAACTCATCCAGCACGCCAGCGGTAAAGATTCCCCGCTGCCCTCCGCCCTCGCACACCAGAGCCATTCGGCCTGGTCGGAACGCGTTTAATGATAATGGCGCAATATTGCCGAGCGTCACGGGTATTCGCTGCCCCACCTCTGCCTTCCTGTGTTTTATTTTATAGAATGACAAAGTAACGCAAATTCGCGATAGCTAAAACCGTAAAAGCCAGTCCGATGGACTGGCTTAGCATGAATCATGGGTATTACGGGTGACGTGCTAGGGTCGTTTACGGCCCATAAACAGGCTGATCAGGAACAGGACAATCCCGACGACGAAGACAATTTTCGCTGCGCTAGCCGCGGTGCCTGCCAGTCCACCAAAACCCAGAGCGGCGGCAATTAACGCGATAACCAGAAATATAATGCCCCAACGAAACATAAGCTTCTCCTTTACCATAGTTAATGTCGACCGCTTGATATGAGCGTTCAGGTTGCTCATTCGCGATATTTTTAGTGTGGTGTACATTGCGCCTCCCGACAAACGTCGGGAGGGCGAATTAAGACGAATTACTGAGTTTTCAGGTCATTTTTGACGCTTTTCACACCATCAACCGCTTTTGCGATACTTTCAGCACGGTCGATTTGCGCCTGAGAATCTACGGTTCCTGAGAGCTGCACCACGCCGTCGGTGGTTTCGACTTTCACTTTGCGGGAAGGCACGATGTCATCCGCCAACAGTTTCGCTTTGATCTCGCTGGTAGTGGCCGTATCCCCGGCATAGCCTTTCATCGTGCCGGACTTGCTGTCGCGAACATGCAGTTTGTCGCTGACGGAGGTCACACCCTCAACGCCTTCCGCCACTTTCACGGCTTCTTCAGCCTGAGCCTGGCTTTCAACAAAGCCGCTTAATGTCACCACTTTGTTATCGGTTTTGACCGAGATATCGGTGCTCTTAATACTTTCATGATCCACCAACGCCGCTTTCACTTTTGCGGTGATGGCGCTGTCATCCATGAAGTTACCGACTTTATTCATAGAGCTATCGACTTTCTGTCCCGCGCTTTCTGCGCTGGACTGTGCCTTATCCAGCGTAGAGGTTTCCGCAAATGCAGAACCGGTCGCGACAGCGGAGGTCAACATTACGGCCAGGAGAGTTTTAGAAATCTTCAGTCTTGTCGTCGTCATCGATTCATTCCTGTATGGATGGCAGCCGTCACAATCAACATACTTATGCAGAATCGCGGCGCTAATCCCATCTTTATTCAGTTATTAATATCGCAGACAAGATAAATGACGGCCTTAACAACCAGTATTCACGCATTGAACAGTGTTAAAAGTCGTCATTTATGTCATCACTTTGTTAAATATAGATCACAATCGCAAAATCGCTTGCTGATACGCTTAAAAAACAAGCAACCATAAGAAAAACTGAGGGATTTAAGAACATTCCGCAAGCGGTTAAAAAGGCAGGGAAAGTAACAGGGCGCGCCGGATGACGCACCCTGGAGGGACAATTAGTGCTCGCGCGTTTTGCGGAACTGAACGTCAGGATAGCGTTCCTGCGTCAGGTTCAGGTTAACCATTGTCGGTGCGATATAGGTGAGGTTATCACCGCCATCCAGCGCCAGTTGTACTTCGTTCTTACGCTTGAACTCTTCAAATTTCTTCGCGTCAGTACATTCAACCCAGCGTGCGGTGGCGACGTTGACGGACTCATAGATAGCCTCAACGTTGTATTCGCTCTTCAGACGGGCAACCACCACGTCGAACTGCAACACACCGACGGCGCCCACGATCAGATCGTTGTTGGCGATCGGACGGAACACCTGTACCGCGCCTTCTTCAGACAGCTGAACCAGCCCTTTCAGCAGCTGTTTTTGCTTCAGCGGATCTTTCAGGCGGATACGACGGAACAGCTCCGGCGCGAAGTTCGGAATACCGGTGAACTTCATCATTTCGCCCTGAGTGAAGGTGTCGCCAATCTGAATGGTGCCGTGGTTGTGCAGGCCCAGAATATCGCCCGGATACGCCTCTTCCACGTGAGAACGGTCGCCCGCCATAAAGGTCAGCGCATCAGAAATCACCACGTCTTTGCCGATACGTACCTGGCGCATTTTCATGCCTTTCTCGTACTTACCGGAGACCACTCGCATAAACGCCACGCGGTCGCGGTGTTTTGGGTCCATATTGGCCTGAATCTTAAACACGAAACCGGTGAACTTCTCTTCTTTCGCTTCTACCGTACGGGTATCGGTCTGGCGCGGCATCGGCGCAGGCGCCCACTCCACCAGGCCATCCAGCATATGGTCAACGCCGAAGTTACCCAGCGCTGTACCAAAGAAGACCGGGGTGATTTCACCTGCCAGGAACAGCTCATGGTCGAACTCGTTGGACGCGCCCTGCACCAGTTCCAGCTCGTCGCGCAGCTGCTGCGCCAGGTCTTCCCCTACGGCAGCGTCAAGTTCCGGGTTATCCAGACCTTTTACAATGCGCACTTCCTGGATAGTGTGGCCTTTACCGGTCTGGTACAGGTAAGTTTCGTCTTTATAAAGGTGATAGACGCCTTTGAACAACTTACCGCAGCCAATCGGCCAGGTGATCGGCGCACAGCCGATTTTCAGCTCGTTCTCAACTTCATCCAGCAGCTCCATCGGGTCGCGGATGTCACGGTCGAGTTTGTTCATAAAGGTGAGGATCGGCGTATCGCGCAGGCGGGTTACTTCCATCAGCTTACGGGTACGATCTTCGACACCTTTTGCCGCGTCAATCACCATCAGACAGCAGTCCACCGCCGTCAGCGTGCGGTAGGTATCTTCCGAGAAGTCTTCGTGCCCGGGGGTGTCCAGCAGGTTGACCAGGCAATCATGATACGGGAACTGCATTACCGACGTGGTAATAGAAATACCACGCTGCTTTTCCATTTCCATCCAGTCAGATTTTGCATGCTGGCTGGAGCCACGGCCTTTTACCGTCCCGGCAGTCTGGATAGCCTGTCCGAACAGCAATACCTTCTCAGTGATAGTGGTTTTACCGGCATCCGGGTGAGAAATAATGGCAAAAGTGCGGCGCTTAGCCACCTCTTGCAAATAAGGAGACAACGTCATAGTTCAATCTTCTTGAGTAAGCGCGGCGTCTGACCACGCATGTTGAATACGAAAAATTGCGGCTATTTTACCCATCAACGGGGGGGAGGCAATCAGTGTTTACACAGGAGTTGCTCCAGTTCGCTTAATGACGCCACGGTCCAGGTCGGTTCAATGCCCGCAGGCTGCTCGCGATGGTGCGCATTCAGCCAGCAGGTGGAAAGCCCGGCGTTAATGCCGCCGAGAATATCAGACTCTGCGGTATCGCCGACCATTAACACGCGAGAGCGGTCAGGGCTGCCCGCCTGCTCCAGCGCGTAATCAAAGATGCGCGGATCGGGCTTCGCCACGCCCACTTCTTCAGAAATAACCAGCAGATCAAAACGATCGCGAAGCCCTGTTCGTTCAAGGCGAATTTGCTGCAATGAGGTGAATCCGTTGGTGATGATGCCCATCTTCACCTTACCGTGCAGGGCGTTAACCAGCGAAACTGCGCCCGGCAGCGGTGCGCAAATCTCCGCCATAGCATTCATAAACGCATCATTTAACTCTTCAGGCGGGACGTTCAGCTGCTCGCCCCAGCCGACAAAGCGCTGGCGCTGAAGCTGAAGCGAAGTGATAGCGCCGTTCTGATAATCCACCCACAGCGGTTTATTGACGGCCTGGTAGTCCTGAAAATCTTCAGCGGTAAAGGTGACGCTATAGTCGAGAAACATCCGCTGTAAGCCGGTAAACGAGTCAAATGTAAATAGCGTTTCGTCGGCATCAAAGAAAATCCAGTCCCACTTCATCATTCCACCTTGTCTTACATACTGATTGGCAATGCCATGATTATCGCGTCCTCACGCCCGTCAGCCGTCGGGTAGTAATTACGGCGCACCGTTGCCTCATTAAAACCTAAACTTTCATAGAGTGCGATGGCGGCGGCATTTGAGGCGCGCACCTCCAGCCATAACGTCAGGACGCCGCGTTTTTCCAGTTCATCAATCAGATGTTCCAGCAGTTCTCGCCCCAGCCCCCGACGCTGAAAATCTGGATCGACCGCAATATTGAACAGCGTCGCCTCATCCAGCACCACCTGCGTAATCGCGAACGCCGCCATCTTTCCGCCGACCGTCAGTTGATAGTTGAGGTAACGTTCGCCCTGATTGCTGGCAAAGGTTTTTTCACTCCACGGAAACGCATGGGCGCGTTTTTCAATCAGAAACGCAGCAGGTAAATCAGTCGGATTGAGGGAAGAAATCGTGTTCATATGCGCAAATTTGTTGCCATAGTGCGGCGCGTGCCGTTGGGTTTGCCCGTAATTCATTAAACGCAGGACTTGTCACCTGAGCGCCTTCCAGCAGCAAAGGCTCTTCAGTACCCAGCCGCCAGCTGTTGCACCGGCTGCCTTCCGGCAGCATGGCGACGCGGTCAGGCGTCAACGGTAATACCTGGTCGGGACTGACGGTCAATGCGCGCAAAATATCGCTCATCAAGGGTTCGGTCAGCGCCGGTAATTCTTCCGCCACGACCACCAGACGAACGTGCGCAGGAAGGGAAATCGCGATTTCCCCCTGTAGCGCGCCAGGGCGACGCAGCGACCACTGGGTAATGCCCAGTTGCTGTAATTGCCAGTCTCGTCGGGATGTCATAGCGAAACGCTCCTGTCTGTCAGGGGCGCAAATATAGCAAATTCGTCGAAACTGCGCCAACAAACAACTATAATCGCCGCCAGGAACAATAGAGGAACCTTTCATGTCTGCTTTTACCCCGGCAAGTGAAGTCTTGCTGCGCCACAGTGATGATTTCGAACAAAGCCGTATTCTGTTTGCCGGAGATTTGCAGGATGACCTGCCAGCCCGCTTCGAAAGCGCCGCCAGCCGCGTGCATACGCAACAATTCCACCACTGGCAGTTGTTAAGCCAGCTGATGGGCGAGAAGGCGCGCTTTAGCCTGGTCGCCCACGCTGACGACGTCGCGGACTGCGACACGCTGATCTACTACTGGCCGAAAAATAAACCTGAAGCCCAGTTCCAGTTGATGAATATCCTGTCGCTGCTGCCGCTCGGCACCGACATCTTCGTGGTGGGCGAAAACCGTAGCGGCGTTCGCAGCGCAGAGCAAATGCTGGCCGACTACGCGCCGCTGAACAAAATCGACAGCGCGCGCCGCTGCGGGCTGTATCATGGCCGTCTGGAAAAACAGCCTGTCTTTGATGCGGAAAAATACTGGGGCGAGTACCGCATTAACGATCTGACCATCAAAACGCTGCCCGGCGTTTTCAGCCGCGACGGTCTGGATGTCGGCAGCCAGTTGCTGCTTTCCACGCTGACGCCACATACCAAAGGCAAAGTGCTGGATGTCGGTTGCGGCGCAGGCGTGCTCTCTGCGGCCTTAGCCAGCCACTCGCCAAAAGTGCGTTTAACCCTGTGTGATGTTTCCGCGCCTGCCGTTGAGGCCAGTCGCGCAACGCTTGCGGCAAACGGCGTTGAGGGTGAGGTGTTCGCCAGTAACGTCTTTTCTGACGTAAAAGGGCGTTTTGATATGATCATCTCTAACCCGCCGTTCCACGATGGAATACAAACCAGCCTGGATGCCGCGCAGACGCTGATTCGCGGCGCGGTTCGCCACCTCAACAGCGGCGGTGAGTTACGTATCGTGGCTAACGCCTTCCTGCCCTACCCGAAAGTGCTGGATGAAACGTTTGGCTTCCACGAAGTGATTGCGCAAACCGGGCGCTTTAAAGTTTACCGCACGGTGATGACGCGCCAGGCGAAGAAATAGAGTGGTCATCGTAGGCCGGATAAGGTGCCTGCACCGCCATCCGGCATGGTTTGCGGATGCCAGATGGCACTTCGCTTATCCGGCCTGCGGTTAGCGCCCATTTTTGCAGCAATCAATCCATCCTGCGTAATTAACTATTGACGAAAAGCTGAAAACCACTAGAATGCGCCTCCGTGGTAGCGATTCTTTTTAAGAATCGATGGTATGCGAAGGTGGCGGAATTGGTAGACGCGCTAGCTTCAGGTGTTAGTGTCCTTACGGACGTGGGGGTTCAAGTCCCCCCCCTCGCACCAAAACCACGTTGATATTGCTCGCACTGGGCGAAGGTGGCGGAATTGGTAGACGCGCTAGCTTCAGGTGTTAGTGTTCTTACGGACGTGGGGGTTCAAGTCCCCCCCCTCGCACCAACGAGGCGATATCAAAAAAGTAAGATGACTGTGCGAAGGTGGCGGAATTGGTAGACGCGCTAGCTTCAGGTGTTAGTGTCCTTACGGACGTGGGGGTTCAAGTCCCCCCCCTCGCACCAATTATCTTATTTCCCTTCTCTGTTTTACGTCTTGTTTGTTCATCCCTGATTCAAATTCATCATAACCAGCACCATGCCGCTGATCAGCGCGACACATGACGGCAGCAGGACGAAATGCCGTAAGCGTTTGTGATACAGCATCAACGAAGTCAGCAGTAATCCTAATACAATCAGTACCTTCCATGCGTCAATGGAGAGGCCGGCAAACGCCAGTCCGGTAATGAAAATACCCGGCAACAATATCCCCCATCCACTGCCCAGTGTACGCTGCAACATGGCTTTACCTCTGATACCGATAATGATAACCAATAGCATATGATAAAATTTATCATTTGTCAGCAGTTCGTCACACTTCCTTGTATGAGATTGTTTTAACAATTGATGACATGAATTCAGCAAGGTGATAGATTGGGCGGTGGTTAACTTACAAACAATAAAAACGTTTATTTATGCGGGCTTTTTCCCGCACGTTATTTTTCATTTTGGCCCCAACCAGCGTAATTCATAGATAAATAACGACATTCAGATATGACAGCTCAATCCTGGCGCGCACTACGCACCAAAAAATATCAATTCTCTTTACGCCTTTTTCTGTTTCTCAATGCGGTGTCCGGGCTGTTTACGCTTGTCTTTCCTCTTTATGAGGTCAGGGCTGTCTCAGTCCCGGCAATACTGCTCTTTGTTGCAAGTACGTTACTTCTGATATGGCACGGAAAATATACGCATAAAAAGATTAATATCCCCTTTATTTCTGTTATATCAGGCATATTGTGGGCCTGGCATATCACACTGAAATATAATGCTATGAACCATAGCGATTATACTTTTCTACTCATCGCCCTTCTCTGCGTGTTATTTATTGGCTCCATCGCCTTTGCTAATAATATCATTGCGTTTACGTTCCATTCATTGCCTTCCGTTCTGGCCTGCCTGTGGCTTAATGGCAGCGAACACGGCATACGGATTATTTATCTCATGGCGCTCCCGATGGCGGGCATTGCCATCCAGCATGTTATTCAAAAACGCTATGACGATTTCGCTCAACAACTGATGTACAAACTGCTGGAAGAGAGAGAAACGCTGAACGGGCTGAGTATGCTCGATCCTTTGACTGGCCTGTATAATCGCCGCGGCCTGCAAAATAAGCTGAATACGCTCCTTGCTCTGGAAACGCACGAAGAACACTACGTATTGCTGCTGGATATCGATCACTTCAAAGCTTATAACGATCACTATGGGCACATGATGGGCGACCAGGCTCTCATTCGCGTTTCAGCCGCGATTCGTGACGCTGTCCGTTCCCGGGATATTGTCACCCGTTTTGGCGGCGAAGAGTTTATGGTCCTGCTGACCGCGACCGATCCACAGGAGGCGCGCACGACCGCCGAACGTATTCGCCAGAAGGTCTACGATCTCAAAATCCCACATATGTTTAATGTCAGCGTGGCGACCAATGTCACCATCAGCGTTGGCATTGCGCCGCTACTGGGTCAGGACATGGAGGCTGCAATCGTCAAAGCGGATAAAGCGCTGTATGAGGCCAAAAACCTGGGGCGCAACAACATTCTTGCGAGTGACGAACTGCGTACGGTCTGACACAGGGCGATATCATCGTGCTACCGCGCACAGCGTCACGACAAAGCGCTTGCCATCGACTATCGCTATCATTAGGATTAGCAATCATTATCATTTAGATTACTATCCTTATATACAGCGCTATGCCTTACCGTTCCGCACCGATCATTGAAGATGTCACCTGGCGAGCCCATCTCCAGCCTGAGATGCCCTCGCTGGCTGAAGCCGTGCGTGAAACGATAACCCGGACGCGCGAACATCTGCTTGATTTTATTCGGCTGGACGAACCGCACCCAACGGGCGCCATGACGCTGGCGCAGTGGGCTCGACCGGGTACGATGCGCTCCCTGCTGGCTATCTATTCCGACCATATTTATCGTCATCAACCGACGCAACCACGCGAAAATAAGCCGCTCATTTCGCTTTGGGCGCAATGGTATATCGGTCTGATGGTACCGCCTCTGATGCTTGCCCTGCTCACCCAGGAAAGGGCCATTGACGTTTCGCCCGAGCACATGCACGTTGAGTTCCACGAAACCGGACGCGCAGCCTGTTTTTGGGTTGATGTGCATCAGGACGAGCGGGCAACCGCGCATTCTCCTCAACAGAGAATGGAAACGCTGATCGTCTCTGCGCTGATGCCGGTCGTTCAGGCACTGGAATCAACCGGCGATATTAACGGTAAGCTTATCTGGAGTAACACCGGGTATCTGATCAACTGGTATCTGACCGAAATGAAACCGCTATTTGGCGAAGCATTGTTGGTAACGCTGCGCCAGAGCTGTTTCTTCGAAAAGCAACTTTCCAGTGGCCAGGATAACCCGCTGTGGCGTACCGTCGTCCCTCGCGAAGGTCTGCTGGTGCGCCGAACCTGCTGTCAACGCTACCGGTTGCCAGACGTTCAGCAATGCGGTGACTGTACGCTGAAATAAACAAGGCGCCGCTGCGCCTTGTTCAACACGTCAGGCCATCTGCTGGCTCTCCTCTTCTGCACGCCCGGCTTCTTCTGCCTCTTGCGCCAGAAGCTGCTTCTCATAAACCTTAAAGAACGGGAAGTATATGATGGCGGACACCAGCGCCAGTATGACCACCAGGATCGCCGCACGATAGTCCCAGCCCAGTGCCCACGCAGCGCCAACCGGTGCAGGCGCAGTCCACGGCACCACGGAAATCACCCGCCCAATCAGATCCAGCTTCATCGCCGCCCACGCCAGCACGGCGTTCACCATTGGCGCCAGCAGGAACGGGATAAAGAACACCGGGTTCATCACAATCGGCGTCCCGAAAATAACCGGTTCGTTGATATTAAAGATACTCGGCACGACGCTTAAGCGGCCAATAGAGCGCAAATGTACGGAACGGCTGCGTAAATAACAAATCACCAGCCCCATCGTAGCGCCAGAACCGCCAATGACGATGAAGAAAGTCCAGAAGGCTTCCATGAAAATGTGCGGCAACGACGCCCCCTGCGCCAGCGCGGTCTGGTTCATACCGAGATTGGTCAGCCAGAACATTTGCAGCATCCCGGAGACAATCGCCGCTCCGTGAATCCCCGCAAACCACAGCAGATGCCCAATCAGCACCGCCAGCAAAATAGCGGGCAACGAATCCGCAGCGGAAACCAGCGGTTTAAAGATCGCCATGATCGCCTGTGGGATCAGCATATCGAACTGCGACTGGATCGCAAGGCTCAGCGGATACAAGGTCAGAACCACCACCAGCACCGGGATCAGCAGATCAAAGGAGTTCTTGATCATCGGCGGCACCTGGTCGGGCAGGCGAATGCCAATGTTATGCGCCTTCAGGAAGCGCATCATTTCAACACAGTAAATCGCCACCAGAATCGCGGTAAAAATCCCCGTTCCGCCCAGGCTGTCAACCGGCATAGTGCCGTTTGTTTTCGGCGCGGCAACCAGCAAGAAGGCCATGATCGAGAGCATAGCGCACATAAACGGATCTAACTGATGCGATTTAACATAGTGTTTGCCCAGGTTATAGGCAATGGCCGCACAGATATAGATGGACATGATCCCCATCGTCATATCAAACGGCGTCAAAATCTGGCTTTCAAACTGTTTCGCCAGCGCCAGCCAGCCACGGGCAAATCCCCAGGTGGTGTCCGGTGAGAAAGGAGGATAGGCGAAAACCAGCAGGAAGGAGCCGACAATCATAAACGGCATTGCCGAAATGAAGCCATCACGAATAGCCATAACATGACGTTGTGAGGAAATACGTCCGGCAACGGGACTCACGTAGTTTTCGACAAACCGAAAAATCACATTAAACACAGCATGGTTGGTAGACATAGCGTTCTCCTGTCAGTCAAAACAACATAGACGTGCTGGCAGCAGCACCGCCGTGTAAGGGTCCATTACTACTTTTCGCGACCGCGCCGGGGAGAACACCAGCGATACAGCAGAGAGAATGAAGTTTCATAAATGGCTCTTATTATGTGATACAGAGGAAGTGACAGGTTCAGTATTAATCCCCGCCCGCCGGACTGCAACCGGTTACTGTAACCGGTTTCCGTGAATGTGAAGACGATCGAAAAATCGTTCATGCTGCTGGTTTATTACATAAATTATTTACAGTGCCGCTTTCCTTATGACAAATTACGCCACGCGGTTTTCTGAAAAACAGGACTGCTAATACAGCGTCAGGAGAAAAGAATGAGTCTGCAATCGGTACGGCAGTTTCTGGCCGAACGTGCCCCGGATATTGAAATCATCGAATTAAATCAGAGTACGGCGACGGTGGAACTGGCAGCGAAAGCGCACAATGTCGCGCCAGGACAGATAGCAAAAACGCTTTCGCTTAAGGTGAAAGACGACATTATTCTGGTTGTCGCCAAAGGCGATGCCCGCCTGGACAATAAGAAACTCAAGAGCACGTTTGGCGCGAAAGCGCGAATGCTCAGCAGCGATGAAGTCGTGATCGCCACAGGGCACCCGGTCGGCGGTGTCTGCCCTTTCGGGCTGGAAACGCCTCTGCCCGTCTATTGCGACGTCTCATTAAAACATTATGCTGAAGTCTTACCAGCAGCAGGGGCAACGCACAGCGCAGTCCGAATCTCCCCCGACAGAATGGCAGAACTCACTTCAGCAACCTGGATTGATGTGTGCCAGTGATGCTATTTGTGCCCGGGCGATAAACCCGGCACAAGCAACCTGTAAATACAGAGCGACTACAGAATTACGCGGATAAGCGACCTGGCTTTTCGGCGCGCAGAGACAGCAGGATATCCGCCGCATCAAGCAATCCGGCATCTGAACTGACGCCCAGTTTAGACATCACATTAAATTTATGGGCGCGAATCGTCTTGATATTGCGTTCCAGCTGGACGGCTATCTGTGGCATCGAATAACCATTCGACATAAAACGCAGAATTTCACGCTCAGTGGGGCTTATCATTCGGCTCTGATTGAGATACCAGAGGTTCAGAGTATGTTCCGTCACCTCTCGCTTACTGTTCAATAATAAAAAGAGCTTTTCCTGCAAACTGGCCAGTGACGACGCTTTACTTAAGACCCCATCTAACGGCGAAGGCGACAGCGAATCAATTAACCGGGCTTCCGCATCATCATCCGCGATGACCAGTCGGCGCACACGAGGAAAATTCACAGCCAGTTCCGCCAGATAAGCCAGCCCCATCCGGCGATCTTCCCGCATTGCAGAAAGTGAAAAAATAACGACGGAAAAGGGAGTACTTAACATCGCTTTCTGGAAAGCAGATTGAGTTGGAAAAATATGAAGTTTATATTGGCAATCAGGAAACGCGTCAAATAAACTTTTCATTCCAATACTGCTCATTACGCACTTCTCTATGAGTGCGACATTTCCCTTGGCAATTCGGTTTTCCATTCAGTAGCATCTCCATAAACTGAAGGTAAATTCAATTCTCTTGCTCCCTGAGAACTGTTTATCCAGGCATACATCTCAGCATTGCTGTGTATTGACAGACGCCGCATCGCACTGTTTTTCTGCGCGCTAATCGTTTTATTACTCTTCTTAAGCAACATCGCTATCTGATTAATCCCCCAACCCTTACCCAGAAGCCGTAACACTTTCCGTTCCGACAGCGTAAGAACAACCGGACGATGGCCAAAACTCGAGACGTCTGGCAGAGCGGGAGATAGCAGCGTCTTACTGATCCTGTCCGTATGGGCATTGCCTGCTTCAATCACGTTTACCAGATTCTCAACCGGTTCAACGTCAGACAGCAACGTACTGAAGGGGCTCATCAGAAGCTCAATCGCCTGTGAGTAAAACGCACGGGAAACAAGAAATATCCAGTGAATATCATGGTATTGAGATAATAAAGCGTAAAATTGCTCGCAGACAGCGCGGGGATGTTTACATTCTCCCGTTAAATCCGTAATCACTACATCGGAGCGGCGCAGCTGCATTAATGTCAGTTCTTCTACGGAACGGCAGTACATCAGTTCATAAGCAGGGAAATGGCCCTGCACCACCTCTTTTAACCCCGTCTGTATAACAGGTATTTTACTGATAATAATTATGTTTTTGCGGCATCCTGGCAACATATCTCCTCCATATCCACAGGTCTCCCCTCCTGTTCACTCATTAATAAATAATATAATTAATGAGAAAAACAGACGTGGTAATAGACGAAGTGAATTGTTTATCCTTGGCTTTTATTTGAAATGTTATAGCAATAACGACTCTATACAATGATCCGCATAGTATAAAATCACCAAACTATTATTGCATAATTACCGCTAAAAATAATTGCGGTACAATTAAATTAACTAAATTAGATCATTAGCATTTCTAACATATGCAAGGGGAATTTAATAAACTCACTCTATGTTTCGCATCAGATAGTTATGCTTTCAGGAAGCACAAGAAAAGAATATCGTCTCATTAATTTCAGAGGTTACAGACGATACGTCATTCCCTGTCATTCACGTCCGACGTAAGGCATTCAATATACTGCAATTATGACATTCAGCGACTGATTGTCTGGCATCCTGCCTCTTTATTCATCACAAAATTGATCTTAGCCAGAGCCAAAAGGGTCGGGCTTCATGATACAAAGAAGACTTTCGTCATTCAGATGGTACGCAACGCGTCTTTTCAGTCAGGGCGAGTCATGCAAACAGAGCAGTCGTTACAGCGAACGGTTACACGGTTATGTATTCAATGCGGGCTTTTTTTACTGCAACACGGCGCGGAGAGCGCGCTGGTTGATGAACTCTCCACCCGCCTGGGATTGGCGTTAGGGATGGACAGCGTGGAAAGCGCCATCTCCTCCAACGCTATCGTTCTCACCACCATTAAAGATGGGCAGTGTCTGACATCGACACGTAAGAACCAGGATCGCGGCATTAATATGCACGTTGTCACGGAGGTGCAGCATATTGTCATCCTGGCCGAACATAATTTGCTGGATATAAAAGGCGTAGAGAAGCGCTTTAGCCAGCTCAGACCGTTGCGCTACCCGCGGTGGCTGGTGTCGCTGATGGTCGGGCTTTCCTGCGCCTGCTTCTGCAAACTGAATAACGGCGGATGGGATGGCGCGGTGATCACCTTTTTCGCCAGCATGGTGGCGATGTATATTCGCCAGATACTGGCGCATCGGCATTTACACCCACAAATCAACTTTTGCATCACCGCTTTTGTCGCCACCACCATTTCCGGCCTTTTGCTTCGCTTGCCCACTTTCAGCCATACTCCGACCATCGCCATGGCCGCCAGCGTCTTACTGCTGGTGCCGGGGTTTCCGCTGATTAATTCCGTCGCGGATATGTTTAAGGGCCACATTAATACCGGTCTGGCGCGCTGGGCGATTGCCAGTCTGTTAACGCTGGCGACGTGCGTCGGCGTGGTGATGTCGATGACGCTGTGGGGGCTACGCGGATGGGTGTAATCGATTTTCTTCTGGCGCTGATGCAGGACATGATTCTCTCCGCAATCCCGGCAGTGGGCTTTGCGATGGTGTTCAACGTGCCGCACCGGGCGCTCCCCTGGTGTGCGTTGCTCGGCGCGCTGGGCCACGGCTCACGCATGGTGATGATGACCACCGGGTTTAATATCGAATGGTCGACATTTATGGCCTCGCTGCTGGTAGGGAGCATCGGCATTCAGTGGTCGCGCTGGTATCTGGCGCACCCCAAAGTCTTTACCGTCGCGGCAGTCATCCCGATGTTTCCGGGGATATCCGCCTATACGGCAATGATATCCGCCGTTAAAATCAGCCACTTTGGCTACAGCGAACCGTTGATGATCACATTGCTGACCAATTTCCTGAAAGCCTCCTCTATTGTCGGCGCGCTTTCCATCGGGCTTTCCGTTCCCGGTCTGTGGCTGTATCGCAAACGCCCACGGGTGTAATGCTTTTCTCCCTGCGCTCAGGCAGGGTGAGGCCGCTTTCCCTCACCCTGCCGATATCTCCCGTCTGTGTGTTACTATAAAAACAGTATTCCTTCTCGGTTGTGGTTCCCTGTTGAGAAACATTATGTCTTCCAGAATTTTGACCCCGGACGTCATCGGTATTGACGCCTTATTACACGATCACAACGCGGTGCTGGCAAAATCGGCAAGCGGCGCGGTGGCGGTCTTCGCCAATAACGCGCCCGCGTTTTATGCCGTGACGCCGGCACGTCTGGCGGAACTGCTGGCACTGGAGGAAAAGTTATCGCGCCCGGGAAGCGATGTCACACTGGATGCTCAACTCTACGAAGACTCCCAGGCCGCGCCTGTGGCCGTTCCGCTGGGGAAATTCGCCATGTACGCAGACTGGCAGCCGGATGCTGACTTCCAGCGGCAGGCTGCGCTGTGGGGCGTCGCGCTAAGGGAACCCGTCACCGCCGAAGAGCTGGCCTCGTTTGTGGCTTACTGGCAAGCGGAAGGTAAGATTTTTCACCACATCCAGTGGCAGCAAAAGCTGGCGCGCAGCGTGCAAATCAGCCGGGCCAGTAACGGCGGTATGCCGAAACGTGATGTGAACAACGTCAGCGAACCTGACGACCATATTCCACCTGGTTTTCGAGGGTAACGATGAAAAACGTTGGCGACCTGATGAAACGTCTGCAAAAAATGATGCCAGCAAATGTTGAGCCTGCATTCAAAACGGGCGAAGAACTGCTGGCATGGCAGAAAGAGCAAGGCGAAATGCGTGCGGCAGCGCTGGCGCGTGAAAACCGGGCGATGAAAATGCAGCGCACGTTCAACCGTTCCGGCATCCGTCCGCTGCATCAAAACTGCTCGTTTGATAACTATCGTGTTGAGAACGACGGGCAGATGAACGCGCTGAGCAAAGCGCGGCAGTACGTCGAAGAGTTCGACGGCAACATCGCCAGCTTTATCTTTTCGGGCAAACCCGGCACCGGGAAAAACCATCTCGCGGCGGCAATCTGCAATGAACTGCTGCTGCGCGGAAAATCGGTTTTGATCATTACCGTCGCCGATATTATGTCCGCGATGAAAGGCACCTTTAGCAATCGCGAAACCAGCGAAGAGCAGTTGCTCAACGATCTCAGCAATGTGGATCTGCTGGTGATCGACGAGATCGGCATGCAGACCGAATCCCGCTATGAAAAAGTGATCATCAACCAGATCGTCGATCGCCGCTCATCATCCAAACGCCCTACCGGAATGTTAACCAACAGCAATATGGATGAGATGACCAAACTCCTTGGCGAGCGCGTAATGGATCGTATGCGTCTGGGAAACAGTCTGTGGGTGATCTTCAACTGGGAAAGCTACCGTAGCCGCGTCACCGGCAAAGAGTATTAAGACCATTCCGACCCAGGCAAGCGCTATACTGCGACGAAAGGTACACACACACGAGTCATAACGATGAAAACCACAAAACGTCTTCTGTGCTGCGCGGTTGCCGCCAGCGCGTTTATCGCCACCAGCGCCTTCGCCGCGTCCTGGCAGGATTCTCTCTCCAGCGCCGCCAGCGAACTGAGCAAACAAAGCAGCTCTTCACAGCAGGGCGGCATGTCGCTGTCTTCCCTGACCAGCCTGCTGAATGGCGGCAATCAGGCATTAAGCGCTGATAACATGAACAACGCGGCAGGTATTTTGCAGTATTGCGCGAAACAGAAACTGACTTCCGTTACCGATGCGGAAAACGTTAAAAACCAGGTGCTGGATAAACTGGGTCTCGGCGCCACCGAACAGAAGCAGGACACCAATTATCTGGATGGCATTCAGGGTCTGCTGAATACCCAAAACGGCGAACAGCTTAGCCTGGATAACATTGGCAGCACGCCGCTGGCGGAAAAAGTGAAAACCAAAGCCTGCGACCTGGTGTTAAAACAGGGGATGAACTTCATTTCCTGATGCGCCAACATGCCGCGTTTCAACCGTTTAGCGTTGAGCGCGGCCTGACCTCTCTCTTTCTACTTCTCTCTGTCTCGCCTTCCCCGCATCACGGGAAGTGACGACGATCAAAAAAGCCAGGTTCTAAACCAATTCTTAATCACTGCACATTTTAATGTCACCATAATTGCAGCAATATGACATCGCCATTACATTGTATGTCCTGAAAAGAGATTACGCCGCCTGCCGAATGCAGATTTATTGAGGATCATCAGTTGTCTGAGTTACTTTCCATCGCCCTGTTTCTCGCGTCCGTGCTGATTTATGCGTGGAAAGCGGGTCGCAACACCTGGTGGTTTGCCGCCATTTTAGCGGTACTTGGGCTTTTTGTTGTCTTAAATATTACGCTCTATGCCAGTGATTACTTTACCGGTGACGGCATTAACGATGCGGTTCTCTACACGCTGACCAACAGCCTGACGGGTGCCGGCGTCAGCAAATATATTCTGCCCGGCGCCGGTATCGTACTTGCGCTGGCCGCCGTATTTGGCGCGTTAGGCTGGGTTCTGCGCAGGCGTCGCCACCATCCTCACCATTTCGGCTACAGCCTGTTGGCGCTCTTACTGGCGCTGGGATCGGTGGATGCCAGCCCGGCATTTCGCCAGATCTCCGAACTGGTCAAATCCCAGTCGCGCGATGGCGACCCGGACTTCCCGGCTTATTACAAAGAGCCGTCGAAAACGATCCCGAATCCGCAGCTCAACCTGGTCTATATCTACGGTGAAAGCCTGGAGCGCACCTATTTTGATAACGATGCCTTCCCGGATCTCACGCCGGAACTCGGCGCGCTGAAAAACGAAGGGCTGGATTTCAGCCACACCATGCAATTGCCGGGCACAGATTACACCATCGCCGGAATGGTCGCCTCGCAGTGCGGCATCCCGCTGTTTGCGCCGTTTGAAGGCAACGCGTCGGCTTCCGTATCCAGCTTCTTCCCGCAGAATATCTGCCTGGGCGATATCCTGAAAAACTCCGGCTATCAGAACTATTTTGTGCAGGGCGCAAATCTGCGTTTCGCCGGAAAAGACGTGTTCCTCAAATCCCACGGTTTCGACCACCTGTATGGTGCGGAAGAGTTAAAAACCGTGGTGGCAGACCCGAGCTATCGTAACGACTGGGGCTTTTACGACGATACGGTGCTCGACGAGGCATGGAAAAAGTTTGAAGAACTCTCTCGCTCCGGCCAGCGTTTCTCGCTGTTTACGCTGACGGTGGATACTCACCACCCGGACGGGTTTATCTCACGCACCTGTAACCGCAAGCGTTACGACTTCGACGGTAAGCCGAACCAGTCCTTTAGCGCCGTCAGTTGCAGCCAGGAGAACATTGCCGAATTTATCAATAAAATCAAAGCATCGCCGTGGTTTAAAAATACCGTCATCGTGGTTTCCTCCGACCATCTGGCGATGAACAACACCGCGTGGAAGTACCTGAACAAACAGGATCGCAACAACCTGTTTTTCGTGCTGCGCGGCGACCAGCCTCAGCAGGATACGCTGGCGGTGAAACGCAACACGATGGATAACGGCGCGACCGTGCTGGATATTCTGGGCGGGGATAACTTTATCGGCCTGGGGCGCAGCAGCCTCTCCGGTCAGTCGCTGTCGGAAGTCTTCCTGAACAGCAAAGAGAAGATCCTGGCGATGAAGCCGGACATTATTCGCCTGTGGAACTTCCCGAAAGAGATGAAGGATTTTACCGTCGATCGGGATAAAGACATGATCGCTTTCTCAGGGAGCCACTTCCGCCTGCCGCTGCTGTTGCGAGTGTCGGATAAGCGCGTCGAACCACTGCCGGAAAGTGAATACTCCGCCCCGCTGCGTTTCCAGCTGGCTAATTTTGCCCCACGCGATAACTTCGTCTGGGTCGATCGCTGCTACAAAATGGCGCAGCTGTGGGCGCCGGAGCTGGCGCTCTCCACCGACTGGTGCGTTTCACAAGGGCAACTGGGCGGGCAACAAAGCGTCCAGCACGTCGATAAAGCACAGTGGAAAGGCAAAACGGCGTTTAAAGATACGGTTATCGATATGGAGCGTTACAAAGGCAACGTTGATACGTTGAAGATCGTCGATAACGACATTCGTTATAAAGCCGACAGTTTTATCTTTAACGTGGCTGGCGCACCGGAAGAGGTGAAGCAGTTCAGCGGTATTTCACGACCGGAATCGTGGGGGCGCTGGTCTAATGCGCAACTGGGTGATGAAGTGAAGATTGAATACAACACGCCGTTACCGAAGAAATTCGATCTGGTGATCACCGCCAAAGCCTTTGGCGCGAATGCTAATCGCCCTATTCCTGTTCGCGTAGGCAAGGAAGAACAGACGCTGGTGTTAGAGAACGAAGTCACCACAACAACGCTGCATTTTGATAACCCGTCAAATGCCAGTACGCTGGTGATTGTGCCGCCCGACCCGGTATCGACCAATGAAGGCAATATTCTCGGCCACTCCCCGCGTAAGCTCGGTATTGGGATGGTTGAGATTAAAGTGGTGAATGCCGAAGGCTAAATTTAGTACAGGCCCGATAACACAACGTTTATCGGGTCTGCGCAATCCACGCTATACTCCCGCGCATGAAGATGACTTTTCGCCCTACCACGCTGGCTGATATCACCGTCATGCCCGCCATTGAACGCTCTGCGGGTCAACGCTTTCGGGACGTGCCTGCGCTGGCATGGATAGCCGACGGCCCTGTTATTTCAGTTGAACAACACCGGGAACACGCCGCAAAAGGATTGAGCTGGCTGGCGCTGGCCGATGAGCGTCCTGTCGGTTTTTTACTGGCCGAAGCGCTGGATTCATCGCTGTTTATCGCCGAGGTGTCTCTGCTGCGTGACTGGCAGGGAAAAGGCATTGGCCGTCAACTGATTGCGTACGTCGCGGAGCAGGCGCGCAGCGGCGCTTTTGATGCGCTGACGCTTACCACCTTTCGGGACGTGGCGTGGAATGCGCCGCTCTATGCGCGAATGGGATTTGTGGTGCTGGATGATGAGAACCTGTCGCCAGGGTTACGTCAAAAGCGAGAGGAAGAAGCGGCGCACGGTCTGGCGTATGAATCACGCTGCGCCATGCGCCTGAGGCTGGTCTGAAGCGCCCGATGGCGGCTGTCGCCTTATCGGGCCTACATAGCACCGCATCCATACCGTAGGCCGGATTCATCCGGCAACACAGCAACTCCCTACCCGTAGGCCGGATAAGCGCCAGCGCCATCCGGCAACACAGCAGCTCCCTGCCCGTAGACCGGATAAGCGCCAGCGCCATCCGGCATGACGGCTTAGAAGGTTTCCCAGTTATCGCCGCTATCCGCGACGGCTGCTTTACGCGGCAGTACAGACGCAGAAGCCGGTTTCACCGCTGCGGCATCACGCGCACGCTGCTGTTCCTGCTGAATGCGGAATACGGCAACGGCCTGCGTCAAGCGGCTGGCCTGCTCTTCCAGCGCGGCAGCGGCGGCGGCAGACTCTTCCACCAGCGAGGCGTTCTGCTGGGTAACGCGATCCATCTCCGCTACCGCCAGGCCAACCTGGTCGATACCACGGCTTTGCTCATCAGATGCCGAGGCGATTTCCCCCATGATATCGGTCACACGCGTCACCGCGTTCACGATTTCATCCATCGTTTCACCGGCGCTTTCGACCAGCGTTGAGCCCACATCCACACGGCTGACGGAGTCTTCAATCAGGCTCTTGATCTCACGCGCCGCCTGCGCACTGCGTTGCGCCAGGTTGCGAACTTCACCCGCTACCACGGCAAAACCACGACCCTGTTCACCCGCACGCGCCGCTTCTACCGCCGCGTTCAGTGCCAGGATGTTGGTCTGGAAAGCAATACCGTCGATCACACTGATGATGTCGGCAATTTTCTGCGAACTGGAAGCAATATCACGCATCGTTTGCACGACGTTATCCACCACTTTACCGCCTTTCTGCGCGGTTTCAGACGCGCTCAATGCCAGATGGCTGGCCTGTCGCGCGTTCTCGGCGTTCTGTTTCACCGTGGCGGTCAGCTCTTCCATGCTGGCGGCGGTCTCTTCCAGAGAGGCGGCCTGCTGTTCAGTACGGGAAGAGAGATCGTTGTTGCCCATCGCGATTTCGCTGGCGCCGCTGTAAATCGCATTCGCGCCGTTACGCACATCACCGACGGTACGAACCAGCTCGCCCTGCATATGACGCAGGCTCTGCGCCAGTTGTCCCATTTCGTTAGAGCCTTCCACATCAATGCGCTTCACCAGATCGCCGTTCGCAATATGACGAATACTTTCGATCAGACGGTTCATCGGCGCGATCAGGGAGAGCTTAATACCGAACCAGACGGCGACAATCACCAGCAGCACAACGATTAACACGCTCGCCAGTACCCACATCGCCTGGCTGTATGAACGGTTATTATCTTCTACCGCAATGTCATACAGACGATCGTTCTGCTGCATGTAGTTAACATACTGCTTCTCAAAACCGTCTTGATAACCCTGAGTGGGCTGATCGAAGAAGTCGTTGATCTTACCTGCGCCCAACAGCTGGATCAGCTCCGCCAGCGCATTATGGTAGATATCGTAGTTACGCTTGATCTCCACTGCCGCCGTTTCACTCTGGCGCGGATCGCGAGGCAACGCTTCGTACTCAGCCCAGTGTTTTTCCGCCAGTTTCAGAGAGGTCGTCGCAATTTGCATCAGATCGGTAACGGTCGCACCGCTGCCAATATTGTTCTGATCCATCATGTAACGGATACCCGCCCGGTTCAGGGTGTTTCGCGTTTGCAGCAGCGCAACCCAGCTGGCGTTCAGCGTGGACTGTTGCTGACGAATGGTTTGCAGAACGGTGAAGTTCTCTTTGTCATTCTTCAATGAGTTAAAGAACAAACCGCCTGAGGTGAGTTGTAAAAGGCCAAATATTGCCAGGACCAGCAGCAAGCTGGTCACAATCTTGATTCGTTTTAACATGTTTTCTCTTTCCGCTAGACAGATACCAGAATTTTCGGCCTGGAAAGGGAAAACTTTACCGAATTCGTACTGGTTGGGACGATATCAGCACGAATGATTCGCCGTTCACGATCGACGAAAAAGAAATGCTGGATTTTAATTAGTGATCTCAATCACATAAATGGCCGCATCCCGCCGTCGGAAAAACCACTCACTGACACTCCTGACCGCTTAAGCCCACATATAACCACTCACTTATTTACCTTACTTTACGCGCGCGTATCTCTGGCAGGATCACCTCAGCATAGCAGTCAATTTACCTCCTCAAACACAGACTCAAACCCAACGGCTTCGGCCAATTATTAATCTTAAAAACCAGGTTTTACTATGGATACGAAAAAGATATTCAAGCACATACCCTGGGTGATTCTTGGAATCATCGGTGCATTCTGCCTCTCGGTCGTCGCCTTACGCAGAGGTGAGCACGTCAGCGCCCTGTGGATCGTGGTCGCTTCCGTCTCTGTTTATCTGGTGGCTTATCGCTACTACAGCCTGTACATCGCCCAGAAGGTGATGAAACTCGACCCAACGCGTGCTACGCCTGCGGTCATTAATAACGACGGCCTGAACTACGTCCCGACAAACCGCTACGTACTGTTTGGTCACCACTTTGCCGCTATCGCTGGCGCCGGCCCGCTGGTCGGCCCGGTTCTGGCCGCGCAAATGGGCTACCTGCCGGGTACGCTGTGGCTGCTGGCGGGCGTAGTGCTGGCCGGTGCGGTACAGGACTTCATGGTGCTGTTTATCTCTTCCCGCCGTAACGGCGCGTCTCTCGGTGAGATGATCAAAGAAGAGATGGGCCCGGTGCCGGGCACCATCGCCCTGTTCGGCTGCTTCTTAATCATGATCATCATCCTCGCGGTACTGGCGCTGATCGTGGTAAAAGCGCTGGCCGAAAGCCCGTGGGGCGTCTTCACCGTTTGCTCAACCGTACCTATCGCGCTGTTTATGGGGATCTACATGCGCTTCCTGCGTCCGGGACGTGTGGGTGAAGTCTCCGTTATTGGCATCGTGCTGCTGGTTGCCTCTATTTACTTCGGCGGCGTAATTGCGCACGACCCGTACTGGGGCCCGGCGCTGACCTTTAAAGACACCACCATTACCTTCGCGCTGATCGGTTACGCGTTTATTTCCGCACTGCTGCCGGTATGGCTGATCCTCGCCCCGCGCGACTATCTGGCAACCTTCCTGAAAATCGGCGTTATCGTCGGTCTGGCGCTGGGGATTCTGATCCTCAACCCAGAGCTGAAAATGCCGGCGATGACCCAATACATCGACGGTACCGGCCCGCTGTGGAAAGGCGCGCTGTTCCCGTTCCTGTTCATCACCATCGCCTGTGGCGCGGTATCTGGCTTCCACGCGCTGATCTCTTCCGGTACGACGCCGAAACTGCTGGCTTGTGAAACCGACGCGCGTTTCATCGGCTATGGCGCAATGCTGATGGAGTCTTTCGTGGCGATCATGGCGCTGGTTGCGGCGTCTATCATCGAACCGGGTCTCTACTTCGCGATGAACACCCCGCCAGCGGGCCTCGGTATCACCATGCCGAACCTGCACGAAATGGGTGGCGAGAACGCGCCGCTGATTATGGCGCAGCTGAAAGACGTCACCGCACACGCGGCGGCAACCGTCAGCTCCTGGGGCTTTGTAATTTCGCCTGAGCAGATCCTGCAAACCGCGAAAGACATCGGCGAACCGTCGGTACTGAACCGCGCAGGTGGCGCACCGACGCTGGCGGTCGGTATCGCTCACGTATTCCACAAAGTGTTGCCGATGGCTGATATGGGCTTCTGGTATCACTTCGGTATTCTGTTCGAAGCGCTGTTCATCCTGACCGCGCTGGATGCAGGCACCCGCTCCGGCCGCTTTATGTTGCAGGATCTGCTGGGTAACTTCGTCCCGTTCCTGAAGAAAACCGACTCTCTGGTTGCTGGCGTCATCGGTACTGCGGGTTGCGTCGGTCTGTGGGGCTACCTGCTGTATCAGGGCGTGGTTGATCCGCTGGGCGGCGTTAAGAGCCTGTGGCCACTGTTCGGTATCTCCAACCAGATGCTGGCCGCCGTGGCGCTGGTTCTGGGCACCGTGGTACTGGTTAAAATGCAGCGCACCAAATACATCTGGGTTACCGTTATCCCGGCAGTATGGCTGCTGATCTGCACCACCTGGGCGCTGGGTCTGAAACTGTTCAGCACCAACCCGCAGATGGAAGGTTTCTTCTACATGGCTAACCAGTACAAAGAGAAGATTGCCAACGGCAGCGAACTGACCGCGCAGCAAATTGCCAATATGAACCACATCGTCGTGAACAACTACACCAACGCAGGCCTGAGTATTCTGTTCCTGGTAGTGGTGTACAGCATCATCTTCTATGGGTTCCGTACCTGGCAGAAAGCCCGCACCATCAACGGTCGTACCGATAAAGAGACGCCGTATGTACCGGTGCCGGAAGGCGGCGTGAAGACCTCTTCACACCATTAATCGGATGCCGGGTGGCGCTACGCTTACCCGGCCTACAAAATGCAGTTAACGTAGGCCGGATAAGGCGCAAGCCGCCATCCGGCAAAACCAACGCCCGGTTCGCTGGGCTTTATTCATATCTGGATGAGAAAATGTTTGGTAACTTAGGTCAGGCAAAAAAATATCTCGGCCAGGCGGCGAAGATGTTGATTGGCATTCCAGACTACGACAACTATGTCGAGCATATGCAAACCAATCATCCAGACAAGCCGTACATGAGCTATGAAGAATTCTTCCGCGAGCGCCAGCAGGCACGTTACGGCGGCGACGGAAAAGGCGGCATGCGCTGCTGTTAATGGAGGCACTGATGACCCCGATTGCAGTTACCCTACTCACCGGTTTTCTCGGCGCGGGTAAAACCACCCTGCTGCGCCACATTCTTAACGAAAAACACGGCTACAAGATTGCCGTTATCGAAAACGAATTCGGCGAAGTTTCCGTTGACGATCAGCTGATTGGCGATCGCGCCACCCAGATCAAAACCCTGACCAACGGCTGCATTTGCTGCACCCGCTCCAGTGAACTGGAAGACGCGCTGTTAGACCTGCTCGACAACCTCGACCAGGGCAATATCCATTTCGACCGTCTGGTGATTGAGTGCACCGGCATGGCCGACCCCGGCCCGATTATTCAGACCTTTTTCTCCCATGACGTGATTTGCCAGCGCTACCTGCTGGACGGCGTGATTTCGCTGGTCGATGCGGTACACGCCGACGAGCAGATGAACCAGTTCACCATCGCCCAGTCGCAGGTCGGTTATGCCGACCGCATCCTGCTGACCAAAACCGACGTGGCGGGAGTTAGCGAAAAACTGCGCGAACGCTTAGCGCGCATCAACGCCCGCGCCCCGGTTTACACCGTCACGCACGGCGATATCGACCTCTCCCTGTTGTTCGACACCAACGGCTTTATGCTGGAGGAGAACGTGGTCAGCGCCACACCGCGCTTCCACTTTATCGCCGACAAACAAAACGATATCTCATCAATTGTGGTGGAGCTGGATTATCCGGTAGACATCAGCGACGTTTCCCGCGTAATGGAAAACCTGCTGCTGGAGTCCGCCGAGAAACTGTTGCGCTACAAAGGAATGCTATGGATTGAAGGCGAACCGAACCGCCTGCTGTTCCAGGGCGTCCAGCGCCTGTACAGCGCCGACTGGGACCGCCCGTGGGGCGACGAACAGCCGCACAGCACGCTGGTGTTTATCGGCATTCAACTGCCGGAAGACGAGATCAGAGCCGCGTTTGCGGGGCTGAAGAAGTAACCCTCATTCTGGATTGCCCGGTGGCGCTGCGCTTACCGGGCCTACAAATCAACTACGTAGGCCGGATAAGGCGCAGCCGCCATCCGGCACTCACTCCCCCTCCCCCCACTCACTCAGTAATCACAAACCGCGTCGCTGCAAAGCAGTTGAGGATGCGGTGGACCAGAAACACCATCGTCAGCGTCGCTACCAGCGCGACGGTGACTGAAGTGATGCGGTACAGATCGCTGAACACCAGATCGCTGTCCGGGTGCAGGTTCTGGCCGAACATAATGCCGATGGTGGTGATACTGGCAAAACCGACGCCCGCGCCAACCTTTTCCATCACATGCAGACGAGCGCTGAAGCCTAGCCCGAGACCGATCAGCGGCATCATCAGCAGCATATGGTTGCTGAAGTCATAAATAAGCAGTTGCACCAGCAGAATATACAGGCAGGCCAGCACCACGCCGACGACGCGCCAGATCGAGCTGATCACCGCGCCACGATAGTGCATCGGAAACAAAATCAAAATTCCCGCCATCAGCGCCGACAACGAATCGCTCAAATCGCAGATCTGGAAAATCACAAAGATCATCGTCGCCACGGTGCCGGAAAGCAGCGACTCATGGCGAATACGGGCATCATCCTTCTCAATACGCGGCGGCAGCTGACGCGGTTCGACATCCGGGATCAGATAGTGCAGCAGCGCGCTCAGGGCTACCGCCATCACGCAGGCCTCCATATTGGAGAACATCAGCGTGTGCCAGTTGGTGCCAGGGTAACTCATAAAGTTGAGCATCGTGCTCTGGCACACCACGCCCATCGAACCGAGCAAAAACAGCGGCCCCTTGCTCATAAAACGAAAGCGCATCACGTACAGGCCAAACACCACCAGCGTCATAATTACCGGCCACTGTGAGAGATAGCCGACAATCAACACCATTTCAACGCAGTTCACCGCCGCGCTGAATACAAACTGACGAGCCACATGGCGGTTAAACACCGGCACCAGCGACAACAGCATCAGCGGATAAACCACAAAAAACACGCCGTACTGCACGTTGTAAAAGGTCGAGATACTCAGCGCTATCGTCCCGGCAACGGAAATACGCACGGTCTGGCGAAAATCATTGGCGGTGTAGACAATATTCCCGTGCGGCGTAAAGACGTGGGCCAGGGCGTTAATAGACATAGTGAAGCCAGCTTACCAGGTGGATCTGCGCCCCTGCAAAGGTGCGGGCAAACATCCCCTCACTGTTATACAACTGCACCGTAGCACGAGCGCCGGTCGGCAGGGGTTTCTCCAGCGGGGTATCCAACGCAACGTGAATGCGCATACGCTGGGCATCGCGCACCCAGCGCGTTGACTGTTCCGGCTGCGACAGCTGTCCGTTAACCGCTTCCTGCCCGGCCAGAATCCCGGCGTCGCTGCTGGTCACATGCGCAGGAAACACTTTGCCCGGCATGGCGTCAAACACCACTGCGGCATCGGTATTTACGCGGGTGTGACGCAGGCTTTTCTCACGAAAATCGGCCACAATATCGGTCTGGTTACTGACCAGCGCCATCAAAGGCGTAGCGGCGGTGGCGTAAAGCCCAGGGTTGAGCTGGAGATTGCTCACCGTCCCGTCGGTTTCCGCCCGCACCTTCGTCCAGCCCAGGTTCAGTTGCGCCTCCTCCAGCGCATTGCGGTATTTTTGCAGCGTCACATTGCGACTGTCGTCGCGTTCACCGCGCTGGATCAGCAGGTTCTGGATACTGGCATTCAGCGCCGCCACCGACTGCTCGCTGGTCTGCCAGGTGGTGCGCACTTTATCCAGATCCGACTGCGAAACATTCTGCATCGCACTCAGCCGCTGATAGCGATCAAGCGTGAGCTTATCGTTGCGGGCGGTGTATTGCGCGGTGCGCAGGTTGGCGCGCGCAGAGGCGATCTGCGCATCCAGCTGTTGGTTGCTCAGCTTCGCCTGCTCAAAGGCAATCTGTGCGGCCTCAACTTTATTGATAAACGGCGTTGGGTCCAGTTCATACAACAGGTCGCCCTTTTTCACCTGGCTATTGTTGCGTACGTAGACGTGCGAGACATAGCCGGAGACGCGCGAGGAGACCGGCGTCACCACGCGCATCACGGTGGAATCCGGCGTCAGCGGGATCCAGATATCGGCAACAATAAACCAGGCGAATATCGCAAGGAAAGCGGCAATACTCACCCTTACCCAACGGGCAAATTTTTGTTCTGGGGTCATCATAGTTTTTTAGAGTTAATTATCTTCTTCGCGGATTAACCGCAGATTGCAGGCGATTTGATTTAATGTGGCGCTGAAGGCGGCAAGTTCCGCTTCCGGGATAGTACGGGTGACGCGTTGCTGATAGGTCTCAATCACCCGGTTCAGTTCCTCCAGCCTTGAACGGCCTTGCGCTGTCAGCGTCAGCAGGCGGATGCGTTTGTCATATGGCGATGTTGAACGCACCAGATAGCCCTGTTTTTCCAGTTGCGTGAGGGTGCGCATCAGCGGCGGCAGCTCAATGCCCTGCACCTCCGCCAGTTCGCTGACCGAGACGTTATCACCCAACTGATGCAGTTGCATCAGCACCGTCCAGCTTGACTGCGTCAGGCCGGTATCGGTGATGGCAGCATCAATAATTGCACGCCACTGGCGTACCACCATTGCCATGCGCATCCCCATCGGACGGCGGGCAAACAGCTCATCTTCAGTCATCTCTCTTTCCCCTCTTAGCAGATGGGAAAATAATACTTATCAGGATAAGTATCAAGAAACAGCTAATAAGGAAGCATAAATTGATAAATTACGTGAATGTAAAAAAGGCCGGACTGAATACAGCCCAGCCTCTGTGGTGTTACGGGGGATCACTCAATCTGATCCCGTCGCAGCCCCACATCCTTTAACTGTTCATCGTTCATGCGTTGCAATACACGCTGCGTCTGCGCCCGCAGTCGCCATCTTTTTATTGCTCGCCAGACCTGAACAAAACCAATAAACGGCTGTTTTGCGCGATTCTCGTGAAATTCCATACTCCACCTCCCCACCTGGTCAGAGGCTTTATCTTCCCGGATCTTCACCACCACAATACAGATTCAAAAAATACTTTTCTTTGCCATACAGATTGGCTAAAACGGTATCTGAACGCGATTTCGACCACCGTTCTGTACTGGTTTTTCCATCTGTATGGCAAGAGTGAGGGATACAGCATGACGCGTTACCAACATCTGGCTAATCTGCTGGCCGAGCGTATTGAGCAAGGGCTGTATCGCCACGGGGAAAAATTGCCCTCGGTGCGTAGCCTGAGTCAGGAGCATGGGGTGAGCATCAGTACCGTACAGCAGGCATATCAGACGCTGGAGACGTTGCAGCTCATCACTCCACAGCCGCGCTCCGGCTACTTTGTCGCCCCACGCAAGGCGCAACCGCCGGTGCCGCTGATGTCACGCCCGGTACAGCGACCGGTAGAGATCACCCAGTGGGATCAGGTGCTGGACATGCTGGAAGGGCACAACGACAAATCAATTATTCCTTTCAGCAGCGGCGTCCCCGATATCCACCAACCCAGCCTGAAACCGCTCTGGCGCGAACTAAGCCGCGTGGCGCAACATAACCTGGGGGCGGTGCTGGGCTACGATGAACTGGCCGGATACCGCGAACTGCGGGAACAGATCGCCCGCCTGATGCTTGACAGCGGTTCGGTCGTCAGCGCTGATGATATCGTTATCACCAACGGTAGCCAGAGCGGTTTGTCGCTGGCGCTGCTGACCGTCTGCCAGGCGGGTGATATTGTCGCCGTCGAATCCCCCGCCTATTACGGCACCATGCAGCTCCTGCGCGGCTTAGGAATAAAAGTCATTGAAATCCCGACCGACCCGGATACCGGTATCAGTATTGAAGCGCTGGAACTGGCGCTGGATCAATGGCCGATTAAAGGGGTTATCCTCGTACCAAACTGCAATAATCCCCTCGGGTTTATTATGCCGGACGCACGCAAACGGGCAGTGCTCAGCCTCGCGCAGCGCCACGATATTGTGATTTTTGAAGATGACGTGTATGGCGAGCTGGCGACGGATTACCCTCGCCCCCACACCATCCACTCCTGGGATATCGATGGTCGGGTGCTATTGTGCAGTTCGTTTACCAAATCCGTCGCGCCGGGCCTGCGCGTAGGCTGGGTCGCTCCGGGTCGTTACCACGATCGTCTGCTGCATATGAAATACGCCGTCATCGGCACCAACGTTCCCGCCACGCAGCTGGCGGCGGCCACCTTCGTCCGCGAGGGCCACTATCACCGTCATGTCCGGCGAATGCGCCAGATCTACCAGCGCAACATGGAGATCTATACCTGCTGGGTACGCGAATATTTTCCCTGCGGGATCTGCGTCACCCGACCAAAAGGCGGCTTTATGCTATGGGTCGAGCTGCCGGAGCATATCGATATGGTCTGCGTCGCCAGACAGCTATGCCGCCTGAAAATCCAGGTCGCGCCGGGGTCACTGTTTTCCGCCTCCGGGAAGTATCGCAACTGCGTGCGCATCAACTGTGCGTTACCGCCGAACGAGAAACATCGTGAAGTGATGCAAAAACTTGGAGAGGCGGTGAAAGTGGCGATGGAATAAGCCCGCCCGGCAGAACGGCGTTTACCGGGCCTGTGATGCGCTGGCGAATATGTGTTTAGTGGTTCAGTGCGATAACCTCTTCAACAGCAAGTCCGGTGATACGTAAAACCGTATCGCGATCGATGCCGTCTTCCAGCATTGTACGCGCGATACGCTGCGCCTCAGCCCGTTGGCCTTGCTGTAAGCCTTGCTGTAAGCCTTGCTGCATACCCTCCTGGCGACCCGCTTCATGTAATCGTTCAGCTATCGTCATCAGACTCTCCTTGTGTTGGGGGGAACGTTCGGCCACCTCGTGAATAAACTGGCTAAAACGAGATGCATCGCCGCACTGCATCATATAATTAAACAGCACTTTAAGCTGGCTGTCGGTAGTGTATCCCATCACCAAAAGTGAGGCCAGTTGCTCCACCAGCCCCATCAGGTCACGCTGGCGGATATGTTTTTGTATCAACTCCAGCAAGGCAATACGCCGATGTTGCATGATCTCACTATCCGGCGTCACGGTGATATCCACCAGCGGAAAGGCCGCAGCATAAAGCCGCCTCGCCAGTTCCGGGTCGGCAAACTCATCCAGCCAGCATAAGGAATAGGGATAGGGGCTGTCGATACCGTGATAAAACAACATCGGCACCACCAGAGGGAGTCGTTTATGCCCGGCATCCAGGTGATGTTGCATCGCGGCAATCGCATAACGCATCAAACGAAACGCCATATGCGCATCCGGTGAACTCTGATGCTCAATCACAACATAAATATAGCCATCTCCCCCTGTCGTTTTCAGCGACCAGAGCACATCAGAATAATAAGCGCGCAAATCCTCCTCGATAAAGCTCCCGGACTCCAGCTTCAGCGTGCTCAAGTCACAAAGCTCAAGCAGCGCAAGAGGAAGATGGATTTCAAGAAAATCACGTGCGGTGTTGGGGTGACATAAAAACGTTTTGAAAACCGCATCATGCGGAGTGGATGTCGTTCCTTTTTTCATGGCAATCCATCGCGTGTTAAACAACCCGGCGTCACCTTACCTTGTCAGGATGCCAACGACATTCGGTATTATGCGTTGCTGCGAGGCGCTATCAACGATAAATTCACCTTTCTGCAAGGCGTACATTTTTTCTGAATACGCCACGCAGAAATGTTTCACTGTACCCGTTCAGGGTTTTCTCCGACATGGAGTGCGATTTATATGCAACGGATACGTCAATTCTTCTCCCGGCGCGCGACAACGCTATTTTTCCCGATGGCGCTGATTCTGTACGACTTTGCCGCCTATCTGTCGACGGATTTGATTCAGCCGGGCATCATCCATGTCGTGCATGATTTCAATGCCGATGTCAGCCTGGCTCCGGCATCCGTCAGTCTCTATCTGGCCGGAGGGATGGCATTGCAGTGGTTGCTCGGCCCGCTTTCCGACCGGATTGGCCGCCGACCGGTGCTGATTACGGGCGCGCTTATTTTCACCGTTGCCTGCGCCGCCACGCTCCTTACAACGTCGATGACGCAGTTTCTGGTCGCGCGTTTCATTCAGGGCACCAGCATCTGTTTTATCGCCACGGTCGGTTACGTTACCGTGCAGGAAGCCTTCGGCCAGACCAAAGCCATAAAACTGATGGCGATCATCACCTCAATAGTTCTGGTTGCGCCGGTTATCGGCCCGCTCTCAGGCGCTGCGCTAATGCACTTTGTTCACTGGAAAGCCCTGTTCGGCATTATTGCACTGATGGGGCTGATCGCCCTGTGCGGCCTGGCGCTGGCGATGCCAGAGACGGTACAACGCGGCGCGGCGCCGTTTAGCATTCCCGCCGTCCTCCGCGATTTTCGCCATGTCTTTCACAACCGGATTTTCCTCTTCGGCGCCGCAACGCTTTCGCTGAGCTACATCCCGCTAATGAGTTGGGTGGCGGTCTCGCCAGTAATCTTAATCGACGCGGGCGGCATGACTACCGCGCAGTTCGCCTGGGCGCAGGTGCCGGTGTTTGGCGCGGTAATCATCGCCAATATGATGGTCGCTCGGGTTGTGAAAGATCCTGGCGATCCGCGTTTTATCTGGCGCGCACCGCCGATACAGCTTGTCGGTCTGGCCATCCTGATCGCAGGAAATCTGTTGTGGCCTCATGTCTGGCTGTGGTCAGTGCTGGGCACCAGTCTGTACGCTTTTGGCATCGGGATGATTTTCTCGACGTTGTTCCGCTTTACGCTGTTTTCCAACACTCTGCCTAAAGGCACCGTCTCAGCGTCGCTGAATATCGTCATCCTGACAGTCATGGCCGTCGCTATCGAAGTCGGACGCGGGCTGTGGTTTAACGGCGGCAAGATTCCGTTTCATCTGTTGGCGGTGGTGGCAGGAATTGCGGCGGTGTTCACATTGAAAGGGCTATTACAGCGCGTGCGTCAGTATGAGGTAACAGAACTGGCAACTGAGAAATAAACTCATGCCTGATGGCGCTACGCCAGAAGGCCTTCACCGCAGGTAGCCCGGGATGAACTTTTGCACGATCCCCCCGTCTGGCTCTATCCTTAACGCTATGAATAAAATTGCTGAACTCAAACGCGCCAAACGACTGGCGCTCTCGCTGCTGCTGATTGCCGCCGCCACGTTCATCACGACGCTTTTCCTGCCGCCAAATTTTTGGGTACTCGGCATTAAAGCCATTGCGGAAGCGGCAATGGTGGGCGCACTGGCAGACTGGTTCGCCGTCGTGGCGCTGTTTCGTAGGGTGCCGATCCCGTTTATCGCGCAGCATACCGCCATTATCCCGCGTAATAAGGATCGAATCGGCGAAAATCTTGGCCAGTTCGTGCAGGAGAAATTTCTTGATACCCAGTCGCTGGTCGCGCTCATTCGCCGTCATGAACCGGCCTTGCTGATCGGCAACTGGTTCAGTCAGCCGGATAACGCCCGGCGGGTTGGGATGCATTTGCTGCAAATCATGAGCGGTTTTCTCGAACTGACGGACGACGCCCGTATTCAGCGCCTGCTCAAGCGGGCGGTACACAAAGCGATCGATAAAGTGGACTTCTCTGGCACCAGCGCGTTAATGCTGGAGAGTATGACCAAAAACGATCGTCATCAGGTACTGCTGGACACCCTGATCGCGCAGTTGATCGCCCTGCTTCAGCGCGACAGCTCACGCGCGTTTATCGCGCAGCAAATCGTGCGCTGGCTGGAGACGGAACATCCGCTAAAAGCAAAAATTTTACCGACCGAATGGCTGGGGGAACACAGCGCAGAACTGGTTTCCGATGCGGTGAATTCGTTGCTGGATGATATCAGCCACGACCAGGCGCACCAGATCCGCCATGCCTTCGATCGCGCCACTTTTAAGCTGATCGACAAACTCAAAAACGATCCAGAGATGGCCTCCCGGGCGGAAAGCATCAAAGCGTACCTGAAAGAAGATGAGGCGTTTAACCATTATCTTGGTGAACTCTGGGCTGATTTACGCCAGTGGCTGAAGGCAGATATTAACGCAGAGGGTTCCCGCGTGAAGCAGCGGATCGCCCATGCCGGGCAATGGTTCGGCGAAACGCTGGTGGCGGATGATGCCCTTCGCGCTTCGCTCAACGGCCATCTGGAACAGGCTGCGCACCGGGTCGCGCCGGAGTTCGCCGCGTTTCTGACGCGCCACATCAGCGACACGGTAAAGAGCTGGGATGCCCGCGATATGTCACGCCAGATAGAGCTGAACATCGGCAAAGATTTGCAGTTTATCCGCGTCAACGGCACGCTGGTCGGCGGCTCCATCGGGCTGGTGTTGTATCTGCTGTCGCAAATACCGTCCCTGCTGACGTTACCCAACTTTTAAGCAGATCAATAAACACCTGGTTTTTACAGGGTTATAATGCGTGGTCTTTTCATTGTCTCCCGTGTTACGGGGAAGGAAAACCATGTCGCTTATCACCGATCTACCCGCCATTTTTAACCAGTTCTCCGACGCCCGTCAGAAAGGCTTTCTCACCGTCATGGATCTTAAAGAACAGGGGGTTCCACTGGTCGGCACCTACTGCACGTTTATGCCGCAGGAGATCCCGATGGCGGCGGGTGCGGTTGTCGTTTCCCTGTGTTCAACGTCGGACGAAACCATCGAAGAAGCCGAAAAGGATCTGCCGCGCAACCTGTGTCCTCTGATCAAAAGCAGCTACGGCTTCGGCAAAACGGACAAATGCCCCTACTTTTATTTTTCCGATCTGGTGGTGGGTGAAACCACCTGCGACGGCAAAAAGAAAATGTACGAATACATGGCCGAATTTAAGGCCGTACACGTCATGCAACTGCCCAACAGCGCCAATGACGCCGCCTCCCGTGCGTTATGGAAAGCAGAGATCCTGCGTCTGCAACAGGCTGTGGAAACGCGTTTTGGCCGCCCCATCAGCGAAGCCGCCCTGCGCGATGCGATCGTATTGAAAAACCGCGAACGCCGCGCGCTGGCCAATTTCTACCACGTCGGCCAGCTTAATCCTCCTGCTCTTAGCGGCAGCGATATCCTGAAAGTGGTGTACGGCGCGACGTTTCGTTTTGATAAAGAAACGCTTATCGACGAGCTCAACGGCATGGCTGACCGCGTGCGCCAGGAATGGCAGGACGGCAAGCGGCTGGACGCCCGCCCGCGCATTCTGATCACCGGCTGCCCGATTGGCGGCGCGGCAGAAAAAGTGGTACGCGCCATTGAAGAGAACGGCGGTTGGGTCGTCGGATTTGAAAACTGCACGGGGGCAAAAGCCACCGAACAGTGCGTTGAAGAGACGGGCGATGTCTATGACGCGCTGACCGACAAATACCTCGCAATTGGCTGTTCCTGCATTTCGCCCAACGACCAGCGGCTGACGTTGCTCAGCCAGATGGTAGAGGAGTATCAGGCGGACGGCGTCGTGGATGTGATTTTGCAGGCCTGTCATACCTATGCCGTTGAGTCTATGGCGATTAAGCGCCACGTACGCCAGCAGCACAACATCCCTTATATCGCCATCGAAACGGACTACTCCACTTCGGATATCGGGCAACTCAGCACCCGCGTCGCGGCCTTTATCGAAATGCTGTAAGGAGCGCCCGTGACGTATTCGATTGGCATTGATTCCGGCTCCACGGCGACAAAAGGCGTTTTGCTGGCGGAGGGCGTTATCACACGCCGTTTCCTCTGCCCCACGCCGTTTCGCCCCGCCGATGCTATCCACGAGGCGTGGGAAACGCTAAGCGCAGGGCTGGACACGCGCCCGTTTCTGACGCTAACCGGCTACGGACGCCAGTTGGTTGATTTTGCCGATAAACAGGTGACGGAAATCTCCTGCCACGGACTGGGGGCGCGCTTCCTGGCTCCTGAAACCCGCACGGTCATCGACATTGGCGGCCAGGACAGCAAGGTTATTCAGCTGGATAACGACGGTAATCTCACCGACTTTCTGATGAATGATAAATGTGCCGCCGGAACCGGGCGTTTTCTGGAGGTGATTTCGCGCACCCTCGGCGCCAGCGTGGATCAACTGGATACGATCACCGACGGCGTTGAGCCTCATGCCATCACCAGCATGTGCACGGTTTTTGCCGAGTCTGAAGTGATCAGCCTGCGCTCTGCGGGCGTTGCGCCAGAAGCCATTCTTTCCGGTGTGATCAACGCGATGGCCAGACGTAGCGCCAATTTTATCGGCCGACTGTCTGCCGGGGGACCTTTGCTGTTTACCGGCGGCGTCAGCCACTGTGCGGCATTCGCGCGTATGCTGGAAAGCCACGTTGCGATGCCGGTTTACACCCATCCTGACGCGCAGTTTGCCGGGGCCATTGGTGCGGCGCTGATTGGTCAACGCCAGAGAAAACGCGGATGACGGAATATCTGTTTTTATTTCATTCGACGGTGGGCGTCATTCAGACCCGCAAAGCGCTTCAGGCTGCGGGAATGACCTTTCGGGTGGCGGATATTCCACGCCAGCTACGCGGCGGCTGCGGGTTATGTATTTACCTGCGCTGCCCCCCCGGCGAAGAAACGCGGTGGATTATCCCCGGTCATACCGAATCCATCTATCGCTGTGTGGATGATGGCTGGCACTGCGTAAAAACGATCGACGCCTGCTGAATTTCCCAACGCGTATATCTTGCCGGGCTCTCACACGCCCTCTATTTTTTACTTTTTATTATCATTTACACATGTAATATAACAAACACAAATTAACGCGCTAAGTGAGAGCAAGTATGGTTCAGGGCAATGCCGATTCAAACCGTCATGCCATCAGTACGGCACTCTTCGGCTTAATGGTACTAACGCTGGGAATGGGGATCGGACGTTTTCTGTATACCCCGATGCTACCGGTTCTGCTGTCTGAAGGTCAGTTTACCTTCGCAGCGCTTTCCTGGATTGCCAGCGCCAACTACGCGGGGTATCTGGCGGGCAGCCTGTTGTTCTCCTTCGGCGCCTTTCACCTCCCCTCTCGCTTACGGCCAATGCTGTTGACATCGGCGGTAGCAACCGGAGGATTAATCCTTGCGATGGCGATATTTACGCAACCTGCCATCGTGATGCTGATCCGTTTTCTGGCCGGGGTCGCCAGCGCCGGAATGATGATTTTTGGCTCGATGATCGTCCTGCAACATACCCGTCACCCGTTTGTGATTGCGTCGCTTTTCTCCGGCGTTGGCGCCGGTATCTTGCTGGGCAACGAGTATGTTATCGCCGGTTTACGCTATACGCTTTCTTCCCATGCGCTGTGGTCGGGCGCAGCCGTTATCTCCACCGTGTTACTGCTGCTCCTGGCGTTCCTCATCCCTGCCCGCGCCCACGCGTTGCCGCCCGCTCCTCCGGCGCCGACGCATAATCCGCTGATGCGCTGGTGGCAACTGGCGCTGCTGTATGGCTTCGCCGGATTTGGCTACATCATCGTCGCCACCTATCTGCCGCTGATGGCGAAAAACGCGGGCTCGCCGCTACTCACCGCCCATCTCTGGTCGCTGGTGGGACTGGCGATCGTTCCCGGTTGTTTTGGCTGGCTGTGGGCGGCAAAGCGCTGGGGCGTATTACAATGCCTGACGGCGAATCTGCTGATTCAGGGGGTCTGCGTCATACTCACGCTCGCCAGCGACGCACTGCCGCTTCTTATTATCAGCAGCATTGGTTTTGGCGCGACGTTCATGGGGACAACTTCGCTGGTGATGCCGCTGGCGCGGCAACTGAGCGTGCCGGGGAATATCAATCTGTTGGGTCTTGTCACGCTCACCTACGGCATCGGTCAGATCGTCGGCCCACTGTTAACCAGCCTGTTAGGCAGCGGCACTGAGGCGATCGCCAGTGCAACGCTTTGCGGCGCTGCGGCCTTATTTTTCGGCGCCGTCATCAGCATGATTCAACTTGTTAAGCAGCGGCAGTTTACGCAAAAAAGAGAATGCTGAAGAGCGCTGATGGCAAGCAGAGTGAACAGGTTGCCCATTAACAACCCTGACATAGCAGGTTTACCCCTGCGCTTAACCGTGATACGGTCATTTTTATGAATAAACAGACTGCGATTCCCCAACGCCATAACCGCTGGTGGCTGCCTGACTAAAGGCGGCACGGTTCTGTTTTATCCCCGTATTAATAGCCGCCGAAAGGCGGCTATTGCGTTCCAGAGACGTCTTTCGGTTTTTTCACGTAAAGGAGTCTTTGATGAACACAAAACCCACCATTCTGACCGGCGATCGCCCTACGGGCGCCCTGCACCTCGGGCACTACGTTGGCTCACTGCGCCAGCGCGTTGCTTTGCAGCATACCCATCAACAATTTGTGCTGATTGCCGACCTGCAAGGGCTGACCGATAACGGTACGAACCCGCAAAAGATCCGCGACAACATCCCGGAAGTGCTGGCGGATTATCTGGCCGCCGGGATCGACCCTGAACTCACCACGCTCTGCCTGCAATCCGCCTTACCTGCACTGGCGGAACTGACCATGCTGTATATGAATGTCGTCACTGTCGCCCGCGTAGAGCGTAATCCGACGGTGAAAAATGAAATTGCGCAGAAAGGCTTTACCCGCTCGTTACCGGTCGGATTTATGGTCTACCCCATCAGCCAGGCGGCGGATATCACCGCGTTTAAAGCGGAATATGTGCCTGTAGGAGACGATCAGTTGCCGATGATCGAGCAGACTAACGAAATCGTACACAAGATGAACAGCCTGTTGCCTGCCCCGCTACTACGCCACTGTCAGGCGATTCTGAGCGACACCGGCCGTCTGCCCAGCATTGATGGCGGCGCTAAAATGTCAAAATCTCTCGGCAATACCCTGCAACTCTCCGCCAGTGAAGATGCGATCCACAAAGCGGTTAGCGCCATGTACACCGATCCTCACCACCTTAACGTCAGCGATCCGGGTCAGATCGAAGGAAATGTCGTGTTCACCTGGCTGGATGCCTTTCACCCGGACAAAACGAAAGTCGCGGCGATGAAAGCGCATTATCAGCAGGGGGGGCTTGGCGATCGCACCTGTAAAAACGAACTGGAAACCTGTTTGCAGGAGTTGATTGCCCCAATGCGCGAGCGGCGGGCAACCTATATTCAGGATAAAGGCATGCTGATGCAGATACTGCAACAAGGCAGTGAACGGGCGCATGAGGTCACACAGACAACGCTACGGGAAGTGAAACGCGGGCTGGGATTGCCCGTACTATTTTAACGCTTGTCAACCCGGCGGCAGGGTTGCCGATCGTGTTACTCCTCCACATTTTGCAGAGTGAACAAAAAGCTTTACACCGCGCACACGATAAGAACGACGCGGCGATCTTTTACGCAATGCCTGCGCTGACTAAAATAGCGCCTGCATTTTAAACAGAGGATTGTTGTTATGTTGTTCTGGAAAAAGATGGTGAAGAAGATCGACGCATTCTCAACGTTGATTCCACCACGCTACTTCCGGGTGTAAATCCAGGCAGGCCTGTCAGCGACAGGCCTGATTGCTTTTGTGAGTTTTATTCTTGCGCAGTCCGCATTTTCTTAACACCACCACCCACACCCTCAGCCAGGCGTAACGATAAACCAGCGGATGCTGTAACCTGAGTAATGTCAGAAACATAGCGCCTCCCGCTAACGGAACGTCGGCAGTAAACCAAACACATCCAGCACCACCGTCAGATACACAATCCCTCCGCCGACAATCACCAGATTCAGCACCGTATTGTTACAGGGGGCGGTATAACGCGCCGTGGCAAAACGCTTACGGGACGCTTTCACCAGAAATGGCGGCAGGATCACGCTCCAGATGGTAAACGCCAGTCCCGCATAGCCAATCGCGTGGACAAAACCATTCGGGAAAAAGAAACAGACGGCAGCGGGCGGGAAATAGGTCACCAGCGCGGTTTTCAGTCTGCCGATGCCGTTATCCGGGAAGTGGAACAGATCGGCAATATAATCAAACAGACCCAGCGTAGCGGCCAGCAGCGAACTGGCAACGGCAAAGTTACCGAAAAAGGTCAGGATTAAATCCATATAGCGACTGGTAAACAGCCCACTGATGGCTTCCACAAACACATCAATATTGCCGCCTTTGGCAATGATCGGCGAAAACTCGGCGCGGCTGATATTGCCCATCGTCACCGCCAGCCAGAAGATATAGAGCAGCACGGCAAACAGGGTGCCAATCACGATGGAGCGCGTAATATGGGATACGCCGTGGGTGCCATACAGTTTCACCAGACTCGGCACATTGCCGTGAAAACCAAAGGAGATAATGCAGAACGGCAGCGTCATCAGAATATAGGGCAGATATTGCGTATTCGGCAGTGCGATGGCGACGCTATCGACCAGTTTCGCCACCTCAATATGGCCGATTAGCCCGGAGAACGTGGCAAAGAACGCCACAAACTTACCGACGATCAGAATGGTGGTGATCCGCCCGACCAGCAGCGAGCTATACCAGGCGATTACGCCAACCAGCATACTGACGACAATAACGGAGATGTTTGCCGGGAAACGAAAACCGCTATATTTAAACACCGTCTGCGCCATCACCGCCGATGACCCGGAGATATACGCATAGGTTAAAATATAGAGTACAAAACCAAAGGCGATGCCAACCACGATATTCCACTTTCGCCCTAATAGATCCTGAGTAAAGGTGTTAAAACTGGCTCCGGCACCATAGTGAAGGTTCACTTCCACCAGCATCAGGCCGGTTAATAACATCATGATGGCAATAACGATTAGAATAACAGAGGCGCCGGGAAACCAGACTCCCGCCATCGCAATAGGCAGGGAGAACATTCCCCCGCCGACTACCGTTGCGATGACAAGCATCGTCCCGCTAATAAGTCCGGGGGAACTCTGTCGTTCAATGGCATTAATATCCATGATAAATGTTCCTGTTGACTATTAATTATAATTACGGCTGTCATTTGTACATCTTCGGATAATAAAAAACAAAAAGCCCCATTTAAAAATGGGGCTATCAATACCATTAAATATAATCAAAACGTGCAGTAAAGAAGCGCAACTGCTTAGGCTCATAAATAAACTTCAGCCCGCGAATATCCTCTTTATGCTTATAGAGTTTAATAATGCCATCGGCCACCACATCCATATGCGCATAAGTATAAACGCGGCGTGGAATAGTCAGGCGTACCGTTTCCAGTTTTGGCCGGTGGTGATCGCCCGTCTCTTTATTACGCCCTGCGGAGATGATGCCACGCTCCATGCTGCGCACGCCCGTTTCCATATAGATGCTTGCCGCCAGACTCTGCGCCGGGAACTGGTCCTGGGTCAGGTGTTCGCAGAAGCGACGAGCATCGAGGAATACCGCATGGCCGCCTACCGGTTCAACAATCGGCACACCTGCCGCCTTCAGCTTATCGCCCAGATAACGAACCTGCTTCACACGGTGCTCAATGTACTCAAACTGCATGGATTCACGCAGACCAATGGCCATTGCTTCCATGTCGCGCCCGGCCAGACCGCCGTAGGATGGCATCCCTTCATATACCACCACCAGCTCTTTAGCCGCCGAGAACATCTCATCATCGTTCATGCACAGGAACCCGCCGATATTCACCAGGCAGTCTTTTTTCCCGCTCATGGTACACCCATCGGCGTAGCTGAACATCTCATGGACGATCTCTTTGATGCTCTTGTTCTCAAAGCCTTTTTCCTGCTCTTTGATAAAATAGGCGTTCTCTACGCAGCGGGTTGCATCGTAGAAGACTTTAATGTCATGCGCCTGCGTCAACTCCCTGACGGCACGCATATTCGCCATCGAGACCGGCTGACCGCCCGCAAGGTTCACCGTCACCGCCAGACAGATATAGGCAATATTTTCGGCGCCCTTTTCGTCAATCAGTTTTTGCAGCTTTTTAAGATCGATATCGCCTTTAAAGGCGATATTCAGACCGGCATCGTGCGCCTCATCACGGACGATATCCACAAAGGTGGCGCCATTTTTTTCCTGATGATAACGCGTGGTGGTGAAATACATATTCCCTGCAACATATTGCCCCGGTTTAATCGCCAGCTGCGATAACAGGTTTTCCGCCCCGCGCCCCTGGTGAGTAGGAACAATATGTTTAAAGCCAAACAGCTCCTGAACCGTTCTTTCCAGATGATAAAAGTTTTCACTGCCTGCGTAGGCCTCATCACCAATCATCATCCCGGCCCACTGCTTATCACTCATGGCGTTCGTACCACTGTCCGTCAGCAGGTCGATATAGATATCTTTCGAGTTCAACAGGAAGGTATTGTAGCCCGCTTCCTGCATTTTTTGGATGCGCTCATCACGCGAGATCATAGATACAGTTTCAACGCTTTTAATACGGAAGGGTTCTGCCGGATAATTCATTTTGTTTCTCCAGTTAACAGTGGTCATGTTCGTATTAATGTGAAGTAAAGCATACCTGGTCCATCAATAAAGATTGATGGAATATAACTATCCGCCTCCTGATTCAGGGGGAGAAATAATGTGATGGCACTATGCAAGATTTAATTCATGAAGAAAATAGCTCCGTCAATATTCGCCATTGGCGTAAATCATAAAATCTGTAAATACGCGTGATTTAAATCACATACCATTTTTTTACTGACTCAATTTCAACAAGTTATTTTTTATCTTTTGAATTGCAGTTTCCCTCCAGACGCGGTAAAAGAGAGAAAGCAGTGAAAACTTAACTTTCCAGCCTCTTTTCCGCTCACATTGTCGATTTTGTATACCAGGCTATTGTGAGATTGCGATCACCCTCCGCGCTTAATTTTGTGACTAACATCACCAAAAGTGTAAAGTAAAGTTTACGATACGGATCGATTTCAGAGATTACGATTTGCTTCAGGGATGAGGTTCACATTTTTTGGCATGGATTTGGGGAGAGTAGATAAGCAGCAAAGTTCACGTAGTTTGAGAATAAAAAGAGACCGTCGAACACAACGTTGCCAGTGGTTTTGATGAAGAACATGACTCTCTGCTGACGAGGTAGGATTCGCTATCCAACAGACACGCAAACAATGTGGCCCATCATAAAAGTTTTGATAAAGGAACGATTGGACCAGACGAGACTATGCACATACAGATGTCGAAGATGATGAATGGAGGCAGGATTATCGACAGGCTGTTCTCGTGACTCAGCCATGCAACGGATCCATTATCGCAACGAAGCAGGCAATCAGGCTGGCTTTGTCCTTACACCTAACATCATGTCAGTCTGTGAACTGGTGGACAAGCACGCCACAAGGCTGGTGCTCAAAGAACTTACCACCAGACTCAGGGAGGCAGGTAAAGAGTTAACAGCACTAAGTATGGAAGAGCCAATCACTTCATCGCAACTGGAAGGCGCTAACACAACTACGCTTGTCGCGCGGGACATGCTAGAAAGTGGCAGAGCCCCCCGTACCGAAGATGAACACATGATCGCGGGTAATGCGCGGTTGATGGCCGAAATTCCGGAACTTATCCAGGAGCCATTAACACCAGATTTAATCCGCCGTTTCCATGCCATTGGCATGGGTGGAATTAATGACGAAAAATACAGTCCTGGAGAATTCCGCGATACCGATGATGTAGTGATTGCAGATTATGACGGTAACATTGTTCATCAACCGCCAGCGGCCACCGACCTGCAGGCACGTCTGCAAATGGTGTGTGACTTCGTAAACGACACAGAATCCTACGTTCACCCCTTGGCAAAAGCCTGTGTTCTTCACTTCATGCTCGTTCACGAGCACCCTTTCAGAGACGGTAACGGGCGTACAAGCCGTGGGCTTTTTTACTGGTACATGCTCAAATCAGAGTACGACGTATTTAAATATGTCTCTATCAGCCAGCTACTGCATGCCGCCCCGGCCAAATATGCCCACAGTTACCAGTACACTGAAACCGATGGTATGGATCTGACGCACTATCTTGAATATCAGGCCAGTATTATCCATCGTGCTATGACAAGGCTCTTACAGCATGTAGACGATCTGGTTGCCCGCGCTGCCCGAATTGATCATTTTTTGTATAAATCAGGGAGCTTATCGCGGCTGAGCGGACGGCAAGTCACACTACTTAATATTATTCTGGCTGAGCCTGGTAAGAAATATTCCGCAGCAGGCGTAGCGGAGGCGCTGGGCGTATCGGATAACACTGCGCGTAATTATTTGCGTACCCTGGCACGTGCAAGTCTCTTAACAGAGATGTCAGAAAACGACCAGAAAACGGTTTATAAGGTATCTCGGGAACTGAGCTGAATCTGGGAGAACAAGGAAAATAACGACATCACATAAAACGGCATCGTGAGTATTCACAAAGGCAGAGCTGTGGCAGGATAACTCTCTATAAATCAGCGATATTTTTACAGCGAGGAAGTGATGATGTCGGGGCTACATTCATGGCTGTTAGATAAGTCAACCAGTGACACCTATATGTTCATCAAGCGCTTGTCAGCCAACGATACCGGCGCGACGGGCGGACATCAGGTTGGCATTTACATACCTTCTGGCATTGTTGAACATCTTTTCCCTTCAATTAATCATACAAGGGATCTTAACCCGTCCGTGATGCTGAATGCGCATACCTCCTCACACAACTGCCCGGACAGCGAGGCCAGGGCCATTTATTACAATGGTCGTTTCTTTGGTAAGACCCGAAATGAAAAGCGTATCACCCGATGGGGGGGAGGAAAGAATCCTCTGCAAGACCCGGAGAATACGGGGGCGCTGGCGTTATTGGCGTTTGATCACCATCAGGGATCTGATAGCCAATTTGTTGATATTTGGGTGTGTCATAACGCAGAAGAAGAAGATATCGTTGAGTCATCGCTCGGAGAAATTGTTCCTGGATCGTTGGTCTATGGTCCCGCAAATGAGATTCTGGGTGGTCTGGCTTTAAAAGAACCAGTTTCCAGTGGGTATCGTCTTCCGGAAGAGTGGAGAACAAATTTCCCTTCAGGTAAGGAGATTATCCAGTATGCAGCAGCTCACTATTCCCCAAATGTCATAGGCCCGGATAAGCAACTGATTGAACGTCGTCGTGTTGAGTACGAAATTTTCCTACTGGTGGAGGAAATGCATGTACTGGGTATAGTTCAGTCTGGGTTTGGTTCCGTAAATGAATTTATTGCACTGGCGAATTCCGTGAGCAACAGACGAAAATCACGAGCCGGAAAATCACTTGAGCTGCATCTTGAACAGCTTTTTAATGAGCATGGACTGAAAACTTTTGAGACTCAGGCCGTTACAGAAGGAAATAAGAAGCCAGATTTTTTATTCCCCTCTGCGCAAGCTTATCACGATGAAGCTTTTCCAGAGCAGAAGCTGCGTATGCTAGCGGTAAAAACGACCTGTAAAGATCGCTGGCGGCAGATATTAAATGAGGCAGACAGGATTCAGGATATTTATCTCTTTACCCTTCAGGAAGGTGTTTCTGTTGCTCAATTTCAGGAGATGCAGCAGGAAAGGGTCAGGTTGGTTGTACCCAGTAGCCTTCATGATAAGTACCCGAAAGCTATCCGGGAATATCTTATTTCGTTAGAAACATTTATCGATGAAACTAAATCATTGTATGTCGATTAAATAATTTGATTCTGTTTCCCCCCGGATAAATTCCGGGGGATCTGTTTATATTATTTTTTGGTCGCCTTGCTTGCAGCGGCTTTCATAATATAAGGCTGAAGCAGTTTTGCCACGGCTTCAAAAACGGGAACGACCACTGAGTTCCCAAACTGTCGATAGGCCTGAGTATCGGAAACGGGGATTCGGAATGGCTTGCCTCCGGGTTGCTCAAATCCCATTAATCTTGCGCATTCATGGGGCGTCAGTCTTCTTGGCCTTTGTTCCTGATTCTCTGGATTAGAGAAATCGATTTCGCCGAGTTCTTTATCCCATCCTCTGTCGATGAGAATTTCAGATCCATCTTTATGGTAACGAGCGGATAATGTTCTCGCGACGCTATTTTCATTATTCGGATCAACCAGACCAAAACCGAACCCATTACCTTTGGCGGCATGCTTTTTAGCATAGTTATAGAGATATTCCCATAACTTAGGGCTCAGGATATATTTACTGTCAACCGCAGGGTCCAGAAGCTGACCAAATGTTGGTCTTTTCTCAGGGTAGAATTTATGAATATTCTTTAAAGTGAATCCCTGATGGATATTAAGGTCACGGCGGAATCCGACCAGAACAATACGCTCACGATGTTGTGGCAGGAAATTTTTACCATCAATAATTTTAGGATCATCTTTCCCTGTGATATTGGCATCAGCGACTTCATAGCCTAATTCATCAAGGGTATCCATAATGACTTTAAACGTTTTGCCTTTGTCATGGCTCTTAAGGTTTTTCACGTTTTCCAGCACAAAAATGGTTGGTTGCTTAGCCTTGATTATGCGGGCAACATCGAAAAAAAGAGTGCCCTGCGCTTCACATTCGAATCCATGTGCGCGTCCGAGAGAGTTTTTCTTACTTACACCCGCCAGACTGAATGGCTGGCAGGGAAAACCGGCCAGCAGGACGTCATGATCCGGGATGTGTTGATCGATATGGGCGTAGGCTTTCTCTTCTGAGATGCCTTCTTCTCCGCTTAGCGTGACTTCGCGGATATCCAGATTGAATGTGTGTGCGTCTTCATCGTTGTACCAGTTTGCTTTGTAGGTACGTACCGCTTCTTTATTCCATTCGCTGGTAAAAACGCATTGCCCGCCGATGGCCTCGAATCCTTTACGGATACCACCAATACCAGCAAACAGGTCAATAAAGCGGAAGTCATAGTCAGGATGATGAGCAGGTTGCTCCGGCAGCATTTTCCGTAACAGCACTTCTTCAGCCATGGTGAGCGATTTTGGCTCACACTTGCCATTTACCCAGCGGTTAAGCGTTTCGCGGCTCCACTCATTTTTACCTATTTTTCTTAGCAGTTCTGCGACATACTTCTGGTCGTAAATTTCAAGTACCCGATCAATCAGCTTCCTGTCGCGCTCTTGTTGTTGTTTTTCTTCAGCTTCTGCTTTTTCGAGCAGTTCCTGCGCAAATAAATCGAATTCAGACATAACGCCTCCTCGGGGTTTATGGGTGAAAATATATCACTCATTTGACCCAGATGAAACGATTTATTCTGGATATTTGATCAGTATATGGATTCAACGGAGCGTACAAATTATGAGAGCTAGCCAATAGTGTTGCCAATTGTTGTGGGGGGCGTACATACAAGCTGCGCAGTGAATCTTACAGTATCGGCATACATAATTCTTCGCTAAATCATATGGTTCCTGTATCACAACCGGTAATTTAGCCATCTTATCCTAAAGAAATAGCGATAAGATGGCTTATATAATCGCCGCTCTAAACCTGACGCCTCTCAAGGCTATTATAAATTGCCTCAATCTCGCCCTTCAGGTTATCACCGCAATAAACCATCGATGTATCGTATCGTTCATATCGCGCTTCACGTGTCGCACTAAACCAGTTGAATGATCCCACGCACAGCAAACCATCATCACCAATAACAATTTTACTATGAACACGATTGACCAGTTTTGTCGCAATACCAAGGGCGTTCAGTTTCTCCAGCGCCGCTTTGAGGTTCTGCTGCTTCTCTTTTCGCTTCTCAAAATCATTATGTTCAGTGTTGTAGCTTCTGTCAGTGACAATCGTGACGTTAATACCACGTGAACACGCCGCAATCATAGAATCAAGAAAACCGGTTTGCTCCAGTTTTTGCCAGGTCAGCCATGGAGAAACTATCGTGATGTGTTTACCGGTATTTTCAAACGTCTGATTCAGGAAATTATCATGCTGCTCCACACCATGGAGTGTGTAAATTTTGGTCTCGGAAGTTTTTAAATCCTTACGCTCTTTATAATCAAAAGTGAGCGCATTCTTCTCTGACTCAAAGAGATATTTTGCCAGTAATTCCCGCGGAGATGAAGCTGGCTGAATCTCAAACAGGTCCATATCGCCGAAGACCAGGAAACTGTCCTTCGCACGGGAGACAGCAACGTTCAGCATGCTGTTATCGCTATCAATAAACCCGCCGTCTTCATGCTTTGAATAGACTGGCGAGAATATCACAATCGCTCTTTCCGCTCCTTGAAGAGAGTGCACGGTGCCCACTGTGAGCGACTTTTCATTCGCGCCTGTACTGATACCTTGTTTACCCAGCGCCTGTTTGATGGTGGATACCTGCGCGCTAAAAGGCGTCACGATACCGACAATTTCATGAAGCGCTTTGCCGTAATGCGTTTCAATATCTTGCTGGTTCTCTGTAAGCCAGGCAGCTATCGTTTCAGCCTCAGGCAAATTATATCGACTTCCGCTACTTGCCAACTCTCCTTTACCATCAATATGGAGATAACCCATTGCGGGCATTAAATTGCTCTCTTCAAGCCCTCTTTTAGGCAACAACTTACCGTGATAGCAGAGCGTATTACAGTATCCAATAATATTATCGAAACACCGGCGGTGTTCATATAAGTACATCCCGCGAGCCAGTTCGGGATCATATTGATAGCGCGAAGCACACTGCGCTATTTTCATAACGCTGCCAGATGCGGCACTTTTGCCAAGCTCTGCGATTGCCGTATATTTCTCAGTAATCTCTTCTTGCGTACTCCCAGAAAGAATTTTTTCCGCCAGCATGTTACCTATATCAATAGCGGGAGCAATACTCCATATTGGCGGGATCTGTTCCGTATCACCAATCACTAATGCCTTTTTGGCTAAGGCAAACGAGGCAGCGGCCACTTCAGGAAGCACCTGCCCGGCTTCATCGACAATGAGTAAATCAGCGAAGTCATATAAATAGCTTTTCTCGAATTTACGTTGTCCTTTGTGTTCACTTATCTGCATATTGCCGGGCAGCATATAGCAGGTCATGACCACACATGGGGTAAGTTTCATTCGGCGTTGCCATCGGGCGGCTACCCCTTTAGCACCTTTCTTGCCCTTTTCTTTCTGCAGGTCATCAATGCTGGCCATATCCATCAGCCAACGGCCTTCCCAGTAGTGAGTCGTCAGTAAGAATGCAGGGAAGCGAATCTGCGTATCAGCCAGTTCATCGACCTGTGAGAAGCTCAGTTCCTCGTCGCCCTCATGCCCTAAATCAAGTGCCAGCCTCTGCCATTCCTGAGCTACCTGCTGTTCTTTAAGAACAATTTCATGGGTGGAGTCAATCTGCTGCCGGTAGGTTGTTTGCTCGCGCTCAGCGGAGTTGAGCAGTCCATCTATATTACGTTCGATGGTTTCAGGATCAGACCACTGATTTCCCGCAATCAGCGCACCTAATTTATCTTCGAGAAACAGTTGTATTTGGTACTGCCGCTTACTGCGAACCGCTGGTAGCCATGAAAATAATGAATAGATCAGTGATTCACTGGCCCGATATTTTTTCCATTCCGCTTTAGCACTCTTCAGTAGAGTGACTTTTTGTTCTTGCCCGGAAAGTAATTTATTTAAATTATCGAGATATTGCTCAATGTCGTTAGCAATAAGCTCTCGCGCCGCCCGAACCAGGCTTAACGTTTGCCATGTTGCGTTCAGCCTTACCAGTTGTTCGGATTTTGCTGCCAACTGACCATGCAGGAGTTCAATTACCTTTTCAGGGGATGAACAATCTTTTTCAGGGAAGGCTGCTTTAGCTTTCTCGAGATAAAACAGCAGTGCATCCTCTACATACTCTTTTGACTCAACCTGGTTGAAGAAATCTTCAGTTTGATATTTTTTGGCTGCCTCGGCTTTACGAGTGCTTGAGGGAAAATAAGCGCCGAAGCTTTTCAGCTCTGGCAACCATCGTCCGGCCATTGCACCAGTGCCCTGGGAAAAATCTTTCCCGAACGCCTCGATAATGTTCGTTACAGCCTGGTTATTCGTTGAAGTCGCGATAATAACCGGAGGTTCCGCTTTTTCGAGAGCCGCTCGGGCCCACTGCGTGGCGATGATAGAAAGCACCAACGTGGTTTTTCCGGTTCCCGGTGGACCATTGACGGCAAGGATATCGCCATGTCTTGCATCAAGAAAATGGCTTAAGGCATCGCGCTGAGCCTTTGCCAGCGGAAACTTATCCCCGGAGTGTCCAAGTCTGTCGCTGAATTTTGCTTCCGGAGGAAGTAATGACTCTGCAGCATGAACCTCTCGCGAGGCGAAGCGATTGAAGAGCGGCACATCCTTTTTGCAAATAAGCAGGTGATCATAAAGCGAAAGGATATGGAAACTGGCGCCGCCAGATTGCGCCGTTTTAACAATATAACCGTGCTCAGCGAGTTCATATTGCTCGGGATTTTTAATCCAGTCGCCGACAACGTTCTTCAGTAGCCTCTCTGAATCATCCAGATATTGACGCCAATCCTGCTGCCAGGCTGCATATCGTGCTTCTCGTTCTTCATCTGTTTCGGCAGTCTTATCAACGCTGTAATCAACGTTGATAGAGAATGACGTATGTGTCGTTTTGTATTTGTCATACTGCTCAATCTCACCAATCGAAAATGCCCCTTTTGGCAAAGGTTCAAGCAGGTCTCTGGGAATGGAAGTCGCTGGAGTCGGATATAAAAAACCTTCACGGCTCAACAGGGCTGACGTCACAATCGGGGTAACAATATCAGGCGCACCAGCGGAACGGTCCTTACCATGCTGCAGTAACCGGAAATAAACCTTTGGCCGCAAGATGATATCGACTGTTTCGACGTCGTCTTTTTCTCCCTCAAAAAATTTACCGACGATCGCTTCGTCAAGACGTCCCGCCGCTATCTCATGCCAGTGAGTGAAATTTTTGGCGTCTTTGCGTTCAAAACTGCCCTTTCCTGACTCAGCATCTGCAAGCGAGTTGCGCCAGTATGAGGCAAACCCTAAAGCATTTTCATCCATTACCAGTCCTATGACTCAATGAAATCCATTGATTTATCGAATATAAAATCACCGTATGGATAACTATTGTCCACGTTGAAAGGCTGGCTGCAATGTTTTGTTCACGCTTCGATACAAATACTCGGGTTATACGGAGTTCAGGAGGCAACCATATCCTGCTGCATGGCACATAAAAGCTTTATAACCGAAGCAGCAGAGGATTACCGGTTGCACAGCATGCTCCAGAAGCCCGTGAGCCCTACTGGACAGCGTTCAATGCAATATTGGAACCTGTAAGTTCAGAAAATAGCGCTGTCGAAGATAGTTTATAGCTTAACTATCTCAATAAATTCTCCCGATGCCACTCCAGATAACAATACGATTCAACAGAAAACGCCTTTATTTTCTCCGGCAACAAACACTGCTCTTTAACGCTAATATCCAGCTCATTACTAATTAATAAGCGCCCATCGTTCTCAAACGAAATCCATCCCTGATCGAAAAGAATATCAATATGTGCGGCCAGTATAATTCCATTAAACGGATCAAGGCGTTCATTCCCATTCTCGCAGGCAGCCCACGGTTTTATATGGCTGGCACGCAGTAACGGCGCAAAAGTCGTTCCCGTAACAGGGCATGCCGGATACAACATGAGACAATTTTTCCGAAAGGTACCCTGCCCCAGCCGTGCCGCAATCAGCTGCTCGCGTACGGTATCTTCAATACTTTTATCTTGCTGAATAATAAGACAGTCACGTTGCGCCTGTTCATCTCCATCAGAAGATATCAACGAAAGAACGCGCTGCTCAATCGCACTGTCTGAAAGCACACTCAATCGCTGATGCACACGCTGCGCTGAATGAGAAAGCACAGCAGGAGCGCCCTGCTCGTCAAGCCAGCCGACACGCACATCACTAAGCCAGGAATCAAAACGGTCACGACTATTTTTCAGACTATTGCGAAACTCATTGGCGGTTTTGCCCGCCCCGAAACGGGGATAAAACAAGTCATAAGCCTCTTTCCATTTCTGAACACTCAGTCCCACGGGTGGTTGAGATTTACCGTACTTCGACAAATACCACGCTACTTCAAGCAAATCGTCTTCCGAACTATTCAATGTTACATCCTGTTTTTCCAGCGTAAATAATCACCGGATTATGTCTGAAAAGATCGTTAACTAAACTGATCAGGTTAGTTGTTTTAGCAAAAACATCTCACACCGGTTTTCACCATCAACAAGCACGACACGCAACCTACAACACAAAAAGAAATATTCCATGCCCCCACATAAAATCCGCCAGGAGTGGCTGACGCTGGACGAGGCCGCAGAAGTCATCCGGCAGCACAACATCACGTTGCTGCCCGCCGACCTAATCCGCCATGCCCTGCATGGCGATCTGTCGCTCCCGGTCTACTTCCCTTCTCCCGTACTTCTGAGACCACTCAATCCCCCTTGCCGCTTTGCCTGCCGATTCAGCAAGCCCCCCTTTCCACCTTCGCAGTGCAACAAACCCGGCAACCGCAAAGTGATGGCGAACTTTCCGCCATGCAGACGCGACCCGACTCTGCAACTGACCACCAGCCATCTGTGGAATTTGCCGTTAATCGGCCTTGAGCGCCTGCTGCTCCACCAGCAACTGGCGAAAACATTGAATCGCCCTTGCCCCAAAGATACCCATTGCTGCAACCAGATTGGCATCGTGGTCTGCGATGAGAACGACAGCTACTACCAGCTCTGTTGCCGCAAATCGTTGCGGGAGCTTTTACTGGAACTGCTCGCCACGCAGAACAACCTCCAGGAAGAGCTACATCTGCTGATTGGCCAGCTGTATGGCAATGGTCGCAATGACCTTAAATCCCGGCTCAATCTGTCCGTCTGCTACCTGCAGGACACGCTGCCTCCTGACGCTCTGTTCGTCATCCGCCGCACTCATCTCGAGGCCTTCCTGACCCGTCATCAGCCAGAATCAAAGGAGCGGATCACCTCCGCGCTTTCCCGTTTGCTGTGGCTGGCCTGCAAGCACAACCCGCAACTGGACGATGAAATGCTGGAGCATCCCTACAAACTGCTGAACATTTTCGAATGCTGGGCGCGTGAGGATGGTATGCACCTGCCGCTGAGCCCCGAGACGTTGAAAACCGCCCTCCAGCGCGGCGCACCGCCATAACGCGATCAACTAATCCTTTCAACTAACAACTCTCACTACCCCGGATAAGGATTTTTACTGCCTGGCAGGGACGCTGCTGCTTTGATAACCACGCCCATCGTGCTGATGTGAACGAATCTGGACACAGGAGGAATGGTTATGAATAGCGACAGATTTTTACGCTTACGCCAGGTGGAAGACAAAATCGGCTTCGGTAAATCGTGGATTTATCGGCAAATACAGCTGCAACAGTTTCCGCCATCCATCCGACTCAACAGCCGCCACGTCGCCTGGCTGGAAAGCGAGGTGGACGCGTGGATCCACCAACGCATCCGGCTTACCCGCGATGTCTGAATGCCGGAGGAAGATAATGTGCGCTTCACACCTACTCAACCGCTGGCTTCACGGTGCCAGCAATATCGGAGAACAGGAGATGGTCCAGGTCAGTCTGGAGCAAATCCAGCCGTTCTCCCTCAATCCCCGCGTCACCCGCAACCCCGGCTATGACGTACTGAAAGCGTCAATTCTCGCCCGCGGGCTGGATAACCCGCCAGTGTTGACACGTCGCCCCGGCGATGAAAAATATATGCTCGCCAGCGGCGGGAATACGCGCCTCGCGATCCTCAATGAACTGTGGCAGGAGACGCAGCATGAGCGTTACCACCGCGTCTGCTGGCCGTTCAGACCGTGGCCGGAAACGCTGTCACCGCAGTAAGGCAAAGTCCAGTGCCTGATCGGCCATCTGGCCGAAAGCGACCTGCATAACGGATTGATGTTTATCGAACGCGCGGAAAGGATCCTGCACCTGCGCGATCTTTACCAGGAGGCAGGCATTGAATGCTCGACGCAGCTGGCGCTGGCGGAGCAACTCACCCGCGACGGCTATCCCGTCAGCCCGTCGCAAATCAGCCGGATGCTACAGACCGTAGACTGGCTGCTGCCCTGCATCCCCAACGCGCTATACGGCGGCCTGACCCGAAAGATTATCGATCGCCTGCTGGCGCTACGCAGCGCAGCGGAACAGGTGTGGGCAAAGCTGATACCGCTGGAGCGCCAGCCCGAATTTACCGACCTGTTCAGCACCGCCCTCGCCACCTTCAACGGCGAGCCGGAAGCCGTGGTACCACAACTGGTGCAGGACGAACTGCTCGGCGAGATGAGCTCATGGCTGTTTGACCAGCGCCCGCATAGCTGCGCAAAACGCCCACCGTCGGCCATATGACCGGAGAGTCTGCACGCGGCGACGGCATTAACGCGCTGTTCGATCTGCTGCCGGAAGGGGTGATTATGGCGCTGACCATCGTCGTCTGGCCGCAGGACCGGCTGGAGGAACATTTAAGTCGCCTCAGCGACCGCGCCATCGGCGAGAACGTCGAATCGGAGTACACCAAAAAAGACTGTCAGGAGGTGCGCCACTGGCTGAAGGACGGCCACAAACTCTACCGCAGCGCGCTGGCGTTTTATCTTTCCGCCCCGGATAACGGCGAACTGACCCGACGCGTGCGCAGCCTGAACAGTCTGCTGCTGAATGCGGGTATGGTCCCGGTACAGGAAAATGACGAACTCGCCCCGCTCAGTTCGTGGCTGCGCTGGCTGCCGATGTGTTTCGACCCAGCGCGGGACAAGCGCCAGCTCTACACCCGCTTCAGCTTTGTGCAGCACCTCGCCAACCTGCTGCCGCTATTTGGCCGCGAGAGCGGCACCGGGCATCCGGGCGTCAGCTACTTTAACCGGGGAGGCGGGATGTTGTGCTGGGATCCGCTCAACCGCGAGGACCGCGCCCAGAACAGGCACCTGTTATTGCTCGGCCCAACTGGCGCAGGCAAATCCGCCACCCTGAACGCCAAAATCGCGCAACTGATGGCGCTGCATCGCCCGCGCCTTTTTATCGTCGAGGCGGGCAACTCGTTCGGGCTGATGGCCGATTACGCCCGTGAGCATGGCCTGACGGTGAATAAAATCAGCCTGAAACCCGGCTCCGGCATCACGCTGCCGCTATTTGCTGATGCCTGGAAGCTGGCGGAAAGCGATGTGCCTTCAGCAGAACCAGATGATGACGATCCCGAAGATGCCGATAACGAACAACGCGATCTGCTGGGCGAGATGGAGATCACGGCCCGCCTGATGAGCACTGGCGGCTAACTGAAAGAAGACGCCCGCCTGACTCGCTCTGACCGGGCATTAATTCGCGAAGCGATTCTGCACGCGGCCCGGCTCACCGCTCGCGAGCAGAGACAGACGCTGACACAGGATCTCCGCGACGCCCTGTTCACGCTGGCACAGGATGTAGCACTACCGGAATCCCGCCGTAACCGGCTGTGGGAGATGGGCGAAGCGATGAATATATTCTGCTCCGGGTTTGAGGGTGAACTGTTTAACCGTGAAGGCGAGGCCTGGCCGGAAGCGGATATCACTCTGGTGGATCTGGCGATGTTTGCCCGCGAAGGTTACGAAGCGCAACTGGCGATTGCCTATATCTCGCTGATTAACCATATCAACAACTTCGGCGAACGTGACCAGCATCTGGCTCGTCCCATCGTTAATATTACCGACGAAGCGCATATCATCACCGTCAACCCGCTACTGGCGCGGTTTCTGACGAAGGGTTTGAAGATGTGGCGCAAGTTGGGGATCTGGCTTTGGCTGGCAACGCAGAACCTGAGCGACTTCCCGGATGATGCGAAGAAACTGCTCAATATGATCGAGTGGTGGGAGCTACTGGTGATGCCACCCAAGGAGGTGGAGCAGGTTAGCCGCTTTAAATTCCTGACGCCGGAACAGCGACAGCTCCTGCTAAGTGCGACCAAAGCGCCGGGGAAATATACCGAAGGCGTGGTGCTTTCGCCGCGTGTTGAGGCACTGTTCCGCGTGGTTTCCCCTGCCCTGTGGCTGGCTCTGGGGATGACGGAGAAGCATGAGAAGGCAGAGCGCATGCGGATTATGCGGGAGTTTGGGTGTAGTGAGCTGGAGGCGGCGGTGAGGGTGGCAGAAAGGTGCTTTGTCAGTGGCTGAGTGAGCCACTTGAATCGAGTATCGCTTTATCCAAATTGCAATTCAATCTGACTGGCAGGCCTGTGCTAGACAACGGACATGAAAATGATCCTCGCGCATTAATAGGCCATGTAGATCGTTGCAGGTGTTAATTAACATAGGGTAATATCTTCAAAATCGATAAATTAAAGGTTTTCCTAAATGAGCAACGCTACTGATTGGATTTCTGCTGGAGCGAATATAGTGATGGCCGTCACTGCATTTATGGCTTATCGTGTCGGTCGAAATTACTTATTAAACTTAACTAATAATGACGCATACAAATTAGCATTTGAAATAAAGGATGAATTATTACCTAACCTAAAAAAGGCTGTTAGATTCATTTATAGATATAACTCAATAGAACGTTTATTAAATGAATTATTGAACGATAAAAAGATCAACACCAGAAAAATAAAAACCATTTTCAATCGTTCACTGGCGATTAGAGGTAGTTACTTAAACATAAAAAAGCAAGAGAAAAGTGTTAAACTTCTTTAAGGAAGCTAGATGGGTACGGATGGGGTTCCATTGGGAAAAAAGAAGTCTTCCTTGAAGAAATTACAAATGCCTCATCATTGTTAGAAGCAACTTGCGATAAATTTGATGATGAAATTGATTCTTTTGTTTCTGCTGTATTTGGGGTCGAGTCCATAGAAGGAGATATCGAATTTGATATAAGCAAAGCCACTTTGGATGAAAATTATTCATTAGATACTAGACATATAAATAAATTATTAGACTTAATAACAAAAATAAGATCGTCAAGAGATAGCCTTGATCATTCATATGAAAAATACATGGCTAATGATAACTATATTGGGTTATTTTTCAAACGACAAAAAGGTCATATTTAAAGGTATTACCTAATTAACTGATAGCATGCTATATAGGAGTTTACAATAGATTACTTTAAACTTCGGCTCAATCAGTGGCAGTAGCTTTTTGCTAATTATAGCCATTTTAATACACATTTAAGTTAGTTGAAAATTAATTTTTACAACAAAGAGATTTTATATCATGAATCATGATGGATATAATTTAAAATTCGAAGCTGAAAATGGAAAATCAAAAAAACTAAAGGCTACATTTAATCAAGTTTCAGATATTAGAAAATTTGAGGTCGAGCTTTACTGGAAAAGGGCAACTTACTTCTGGGCATTAATAGTTGTTGCCTTTACTGGATACTTCTCTATTCTGTCATCAGAACATATACCAAGTAAGTTCTTTTTATCATTTGTGGTCTCGTGTATTGGTTTTATTTTTACTTTTGCATGGTTTCTTTCAAGCAGAGGGAGTAAATATTGGCAAGAAAATTGGGAGAACCACTTAGACTTGTTAGAGGATAAAGTAACTGACCCTCTATACAAAACTTTACTTGAGAGACCAGGTTACGAAAATCTCGCCGAGAAATTTATAACGGGCCCCATGAGTGTATCTGTTTCTAAAATTAATCAATGGGTCAGTTTTTTATAGTGTTCGTCTGGCTTTTATTAACAGCATTTTCTACTTATAACTCTTTATTTTCTCTTCATTTATCTTCGGATAAATGGTTAAAAATCATCCTATACATATTCATCTTAATTGCTACTTTATTCTCCTGCGTTATGATGTTTAGCTTCGGGAAAACTCACAAAGATAAGCACTCTCCGCTTGTCGTAGAACGGAAAACAGCAATTGAATAGGTAGCCTTACGTTGTGGGGATGAGTGTGAATAATCACTATAACTAAAGAAAAAATATTTACCAATTTAGTTCTCCTCCACGAGACGCAATTAATGCCACCTGCTATGCAGGTGGCATTTACTGGGCTAGATTATGCTTAATTCATTTGAATTTATGTGATACAGTGATGCAGAAAAGCCCCGAGCAAGAAGTGGATTCTGCTTCTTAGACCGAAATTAGAATGGAGATTATTAACATGGAAATAACTATAGCTGAGTTTGTTCCCACCTTAAATGAATACGTAGATGTTCATATAAAAAACCCCGACCCCGAAATTAAAATAAAAGTGGATGATTTTTGTGACTTTCCTGGACCAGAAAATTGTCAAAGTAAAATAGAGAAAATAAAAAAGAAAAAAAGAAACTCCCTTTTAAACAGCTTTAATAAAAGAGTTGATGATGTAATCATGCTCAATAGATATGCACTGCATCAATACAATATAAATGCAGAGAAAATTGCCCCGTTATTTAAAAATTACGATGAACAGCATGGTGGAATGTTTAGCATTATTTATGACGAGCATGATGAAACTAAAGTTGATTGTGCTCGAATGGGCTTCATCAATTTCAACTATGTTTGCGAACTATTAACAGCAAAGAAAATTGCTGATGAAGGTTTGATAATTCATTTGTGGGCAACAATTGAACAGTTTGTTAAGCGAGCCATAATAATCATGGGAGGCGAGGAGAAAGAAATGCCTTTTAAATGGCATGAGCTGAAAAGATTATCTACCAAAAATGGGATTGATTTAGAATCCCTTCCATCATATGCCATAATTAATGAAATTAGAGTTGTTAACAATAAAATAAAACATCTTTATATAGTTGATGATGAACTTAGTAAATACCCTGGCTTTGAAAAATATAAAGGTAAAAAAATGAGTCTTGTCGACTACAGGACGCATGAATACGCTTTGGCAACATATCATTTTATGAATAGATTAGTTATGTTTATGGGACCGATTATAAGTTATGCGCCAGATAGAATCATTGATTAGCATAAATAAATTGAAAGATGCGATCATAAATAATACAAATAATGTCCTTTGTGCGCAATAACTCGAGTTCCTAGAAGCGGATATAACATCCGCTTCTCACTCAAGTAAAAATATATTTCCCAAAAAAGTAGCACCCTCTAAAACTATCCCTTGTTAAACTGTTCCTGCGGCGTTTCCCACTTTAGTAATCGCTCAACTGCCGTATCTACTGATAAGAGTTGACGGGCCAGTTGCAAACGCTCCATTACCAGTGCCTTCTTTTGCCCATCCAACATTGCCACATCCAGCTCCGCCTCACAAAAAAACTGCTCTATACGCTTATCTTCCGCCCACTGCACCATAATAGCTTTCAATTCGGCCAGACTGACGTTATATGCCTCTTTTTCCCTTCTGATCCGCTCCTTTTCCAGATATCTCTTCTCATCCAGCCCCCACTGGATCCGCCGTGCTTCAGCCTTAACTCTGGCCTCTTCCTGCTGCTTCTTAATCAGCGGAACAACATCATACATCGCAGAAATGATCTTCGGGATCTGGCTTACAAGCCCACACTGTTTTGTCTGCCGAAACTCAGTCTGCCATTTTGTTGATGAGTATGGCGAATAAAGCTGTAGCAGAAATCGTCCTGTAGGTAAATTATGTTTAATGACATAGCGAAACGGCTGTTCATGCTTTCCTCGCATCCAGCGGATGCCTGGCTTCATCGCGAATGTATTGACCATTAATCTCTTTTGCTGGAACATATTCCGTCATTTCAGCTAGGCTAAAGCCGAACAACATATCTTCAATGCAAATAATACTTGCTGAAAAAGGGCGCCATAAACTGTCGTAGCGCAACCTCCCTCTTTTAGATCTTCTTTGATATCGATGCCCTGACAATGAAGTCCCTCAGCGCTTTCAGCCAATCGTACCCAATACCCTTGCTTTCCCAATGCAGCAAAGAACCGACTAAGAAAATCGATAGCACTGTTGAACCCCGTTTCTGAAACATTCAGATCGAGTAGCTTCTTTTTCGTTGGTTTGTAGTAGCCGTCTTTTGTGACGGAAGAGACGGGAAGGTAAGTTTTGAGATCATCAATCAGTGCATAGCCACTACCCGCCGTCCTTGCTCGCTTTCGCGGTGCTGGCATGGCTACTTTAGATGGTACTTTTGTGAGGGGCTGAACGGCCAAACTGGCTTTGCCTGAAGCTTTTTCTACCTTGCCCTTCTTCAAATCAGGCAATGCTGGCACCGCAGGTGCAGCCCCTTTCGCCAGCGCTTTCCAGTAACCGGCAAGCGGCCTGGGTATCCGCATTTCTGTACATCGTTTTGCCAGTAACGTTGTACTAATGCCATATTGCGCGGCTATGCGCTCCGCAGGTTCGCGCCAGACGAGATTGTAGAGTGATTCCCGATCCTGGGGTAACGCATTGCGTGGATTGATATCTGACATTGGTCTCCCTCTCCTTTGGCCGACATTATCAGAAATCGTTGTCTGCGGGTGATTAACAGAAATCACTTTCCCCCATTAGATTGTAAGCATTTACAAAAAAATGTTCTGTTGGCAATACAGAGTTCCCCCACGCCATTTTTTCCACCCTGTGGTAAAGCCTGAACTGATGATATCGGCTCAGGAACATCGCCATGAATCTCCACCGGACATTACTTTGCTTACTGATAATGATGCCGTGCGCAGGTAAAGCCATCACTACACCGGAAATCGCTGCCTCAGCCCTGTCGCCGACGTGCGTAAAATATCAGGTGATCGGTGTCTGCTACTGGCTTTTTTGTTCACCGTTTGGCTGCTCGGTACGCACGTCGGTAAAGGTACGCCATTTCCGACCGGACCTGGTGGTATCGGCCTACAGCGTGACCGGGCAAAACCCGTGGGCTGAGATGTCGCCGCTCAGTTCGCCGCTGCCCGGTATCGCCGAAGCCGGTGGCGATACAAATCCCCGCACTGTCGGCCAGCACAGCAAAGTCCGCTTTAAAAATGCTGATGCGATTGGCTTCCCTGCCGGTGATGCGCTGGCAAACTTCTTTGCCCAGTTTGGCTACGTCTGCGCCCCGTCGTCACAACCTTTTCTCCCTTATTTTCTCAGCACGCTGGATGCGCTCGCCTGGCGCAGCGGTGTACCGGAAATGTTCTACCCAGAGGCGTTAACGCCAGGGCTGCGCGAAGTCAGCAAAGACGGTGATATGTGGGGCAATGTCTACCCACGAGCCGGGGCGCTCAGCCAGACGCATGACTATAAGGCCGGGGCGGTCATCGCCCAACGCGTTGCCGATCTGGTAACGCGCAGTGGTCAGCCGCATGTTTATATTCCGCTGACTGCCTCTTCACACGACGGATACTGGCCGCCAGATCCTGTTATGGAAGGCGACAGCAGTAACCATCAGTGGCAGATGCTGGCTCCCAAAAAGTCTGCCTCCTGCGCCATTTTCCCGGATGGGTCTACCACCGACTCTTACGCCGATAAACTGGCAGAAGACGGTGCATATGTCTGGACGCTGTGGCGCCCCTATAAATGCTGCCCGCGTCGTGGGCAAACCTTTCTTGGCAGCAGCGGAGGTTAACTATGCGCTCAGCTTACTGTCTTCTGTTCGTCGCCTTTCTCGCTCCGGCAGACGACAAATATCAATACAAACAACAGGGGGCGATCAGCGACTGGATGTATTACCGCATCGGCGGCGGTGCGGCCATCTCTCCACCGCCAACCCGGCGTAACACCTTCCCGCTAACGGCAGGTGTAAGCTGGAACAGCGATATGATGTGCGGCAATTTCGATATCGACACCACAGTCCGTAATCAGCTCAACGGCGTGACGGACGGCTTCCAGCAACTGATGGGAGAAGTCATCGAAAGCGCAACCAGCGCGGTCGCCAGCCTGCCCGCAATGGTGATCCAGCGAGCCAATCCCCAGCTCTACGATCTGCTGACCAACGGTGTGCTTCAGGGACGCCTCGACTTCGATAAGTCACTGTTAAGCTGCCAGAATATGGCAGGCAAGATGACCGATTATGCGCTCGGTCCGGCATGGACGCAGAGCGCCCAGGCGGAGAACTATCAGGGAATTGCGGCCAGCGAAAAAGACGCCGTTCGTGCTGACCAGAGAGCAGCCGAAGAAGCGGCAGAGAAAGGCAAACGCTGGGTTGGTGGCGAACATCGCGGCGGTAAAGGCCAGCCGCCCATCAAACTGATACGCGATACGACGGTTGCAGGCTACAACATCCTCAATAATCGTAGCGCGACCAGCACCGGTTCCGTCTCTGGCAGTGACTGCCAGGGTGAGTTATGTCAGGTCTGGAGCAAGCCCGATGACGCCGCACAATGGCTGACGCGGGTAGTTGGCGAACAGACTATTAACGTCGCCCCGGATAACGATCAATCCGGCGGCACTGACCAGCAAAGCGGCGCACAATCCGGCGTCGGGCTGACGCCGCTTATTCAGGAAGAAAAGGATAAGATCCAGCCGCTGATTATCGATATGGTGAACCGCAGCCAGCCCGTTAATGATGACACACTGGCGCAGGCCAGCGGCGGCGAACTACATCTGACGCGCGGCGTGATTGAGGCGCTGCGCGACGATCCCGATGCAGCGGTGCTTATCCAGCGGCTCTCCGGCGAACTGGCGCTCTCCCGCGTGATGGAACAGGCGCTGATGGCCCGGCGCACGCTGGTGGCGGGGATGCGCGAACCTAATGTTTCCGGTGAGAAAGAGGCCCAGACCGCGCTGACCCAGACCACCGTCCAGCTCGACCAGGAACTGTCTCAGCTTAAGCTGGAACTGGATATGCGCCAGTCGCTCGCAGATAACGCCGCGCTCACCATCCTTGAACGCCAGACAACGCGAACGAAGACCAAAGGCCAGGCTGTCGGCGTAGAAGACGACACCGACAAACGGGTGGACGATCTCAGCAAACCCACTGGCGGGGATACGCAATGAAGCGGCTGATGCTCTCCAGCACCCTGCTCCTAGTCTTTATGGCTGTGATGTTTTATCTGGTTACTGATAATACACCGCAGATTAACCACAGCGACCTGCTGCTCTGGCGCATAACGCTGTACGGCGTGATCTTTTGTACAGGCTGGCGTCTGTATGACCGATTTCCACCTTATCGCCCGACAATTCGTCGCATCACCCTGTGGTTTATCGTGCTGATTGCGCTCAATGAGATCGCGCCGGAGGTATTCCGGTGACGACCAACAGCTATCTGGAATACTTTCTGACGCTGCTCGGCTGGGTGGTCAATAACGGGTTGTGGAATGCGATTAGCGCCACCGGATTATTCGCCCTGCCGCTGCTGATTAAGCTGCTGGCACTGTGGTTACAGGCCAGAAGTCAGGGGGCGGATGAGGGCAATAAAGCCGCGCTTGCTCTGGTATGGACCGAGCACCTGATGTACACCTCGTTGCTGGTGATTATGTTCACCTGCGTGCCAATGTTGAACATCGACCTCGATACCATCAAATATGACACCACGCGCTCAAAGCAGTGCGGCATGTCGGTGCCACAACCCGCCGATACCGGCTATCAACCGATTATAAACTCGCTCGGCGGTAAAACCGCCGCCGTCCCGGTCTGGTGGTACTTTATTCATGTGATCAGCAAAGGCATCACCAGCACAACGGTTGCCACCCTGCCCTGCCAGCCGGATCTGCGTCAGATCCGTTTTGAGGTGCAGCACACCCGAATCAAGGATCCAGCGCTGGCTCAGGAACTTCGGGATTTCGTCGAGGAGTGTTATGCCCCTTCCCGCGCCCGTCTGAAATTTCGTGCCGGAGAGCTGGAGGATGACACCAGTGATGATACTGCCTGGCTGGGATCATCGTACTTTCTCAACACGACTGGTTACTACGATACCGACCATGCCCTTTCACCGCACAGTGCGTGGCCGTACAGCACATCACGCAATGCCGGGCTGGCCGATACCGGCGCGGGCGGCTATCCCACCTGTAAACAGTGGTGGGCCGACGATACTGTTGGGCTGAAAGCGCGGCTACTGCAACTCCCGGCTCCGGATATCTGGACAGCGTTTAAAAAGATCGGCCAGTCGCAGGCAGTATATGAAGAGGCCGTGTTGCGCTCGCTGGTCAGTGAGCGAAATATGCAGGTATCGCAGAACGGGCGCGTTTACCCCGGCTATGGTGGCAATGTCGATGGCACCATAGCCAATGCCGCCACCCGGCTGGCATCCAGCGCCGGAAATATCCTCGGCAGCATTGCGGCGTTCCCGGCGTTTGACAGCGTACGTCAGGCGCTACCGATGGTACAGGCGCTACTGCAAATGGCGCTGGTGATCTGTATTCCGCTGGTAACACTCTGTTCGGCATGGGATGTGAAAGTAGTGATGACACTGACGTTTGTGCAGTTTGCGCTGTTCTTCCTTACCTTCTGGTGGGAACTGGCGCGGTGGCTCGATAGCTGGCTGCTGGATGTGCTCTACAACAGTGATACCCACAGTAGCTGGAATCTGGCCGGGATCCAGAATACGCAGGATGACGTGATCATTAATTTGGTGATGGGGTCGATGTTTCTGGTTCTGCCGACGTTCTGGCTGGGGGCGATGACGTGGGCTGGAGTGAGGGTTGGCGTGGCTGTGAATGGAGCGCTGGCGGGTGGGGTTAAGGTGGCTCAGGATAGTGGGGGGAAGGCTGGGGGGGGGATTATTCTGAATAAACAATAGTTATAATAAATATACCTATAATCTATAGAAAAAATCATATGCACTTAGTTATTTTAACAGAGAATGAAGGTGAACATTAATTCACCTTCATTCCTAAGGTTTTGTGCACTTATTCATTCATTGATTGAATAGCAAATTTTTCTAACATATTAGAAGATGGGTGATTTGCAAGAGATACTAGCTGATTAACTAACGCGATAGGGACAATAGCATTCTCATACATGTCACACTTCAGATGCTCAACAACATTAAGAATTTCATCTAAATTAGAAAATGAAGCTCTATTTAACTTTTTTATTTCTTCACTGGTTTTAATAGGTATAGTTAAAACCCAAACCCTATCCGATTTGCTACGATAAATCAATTTCCCACTGTAATAGGAAGTTGAGGCATATGGAGGAACCTTATCTAATTCCTCTTCAGTGGAAGGGCCAGGAAGTATATGTTTATAAATATAATTATTAAAAAGTGGCAGCGCTTGACCTTTTAGCAAACAAGCGCTATCTCCAGAAGAGATTTGCTCTGCGTGTTCAACAAAAGAACCTGATTTTTCTAAGCCGACTAATTTTAGCGAATGCTCATCAATATATAAATTACATAACTCCCTCATATCTTTATGCAACTTTGCCGTTTGTCCAAAAAAACCCAAAGGACCATCTTTAATGAAAAGAAATCGTTTTAAAAATGAAGGCTTCCGAGTTACAATTTCTTTTATACAATGAACAATAATTATATGCTCAATCACATTCGTCAAGTATCCTAAAATACCACTAGCCCCTAACTCCTCATCTACAACCTCATGAAATCTTAAAATATCAATAAGATTGAATATCTCCCCACCATAAACAAAATACCCTTGACCATCTATATCAGATTTATTGACAACAACATCTTTAAATATCTCACCATTCCGTTTAGGCAAACTCCCAAATGTTATTTGATGAAGAGATGAATCACAGTCAATGCTTTTCCTTTTAAACTCATGAAATACCAACCACTTAAGTGTATCTATATATTTTTTACCGTCCCTACTCTCATTAAAAAACTCAATTATAGGTATTCTGACAGAATCAACCATTGAAAGAGAATCTAAAGAGGTTGCCTTTGTAGGGATGGCAAGTTTAAATCTTGCTAGTTTTTTAAATTTTTCCATTTTTTCTGGATGGATAAAGGGATAATCTCCCAACTGTTTTAAGTCATCCAAACTAAATTCCAATCCACCAAATTGAAAAAATGCAACCTTCGAGCTCGGATAATTTTTCCTTACAGTAACCTCAGTATAACCGCCATCAACAGCTATGATGGTCGTTACGTCTCTAGATGCACCTGTATTTATTTCAATAGAATGCTCAAGGACATCATTTTTCGACTCTTCATTGGTAGAGGGGAATTTACATCTTTTCATCAAATTTTGAACAGAAGGATCATTGATCACATGAGTATGCTGTGATTTACTAGCCCACTCAAATGGGCGGTTGCCTTTTGCATTATAGCTCATCACATACCCTTATTTGCTAAAAAACGATCAATTTGAACTGGAACAATAAAAGGATTTGTATAAGTTTTCATCCTAACAAAACCTTTATCATTGGTTGCAGAAAAATTAACTAATGAATGTGTAAAATCTTTAAAATCATAATATTTCTCAAGCTCTTTTGTTTCATCAATATTATTTAGATGTGCAATAAACCAGTTTTGTGTATTCTTTAATATATTCGAGCTAATAGAACTAACCTCTTGAGTAGCATATATCATCCCTAAATGTAGCTTAGCTCCTTCTTTAGCAATTCTGTTATATATCTGACTAAGATCTTTATCATCTTTTTTAGGAAATAAGTTATGTGCCTCTTCAAAATAAAATTGGATAAAATTATTTGGAAGGTTATTGATAAAGCGATCCATAGAGATGTTAAATGTGGAACGACAAATTTTCTCAGAGAATAATCGCTGAACTACCGGTTCCCCCTGTGACAAGTCAACAATAACAATTTTCCCTTGTTGTAGCAGACGAGGAATTTCTATTTCAAACGATTCATCCATACTCGTAGTGTGTAAATTATGCAATTGTTTTACACGAATCTTCTTATAACCACTTACTTGATTTTTTTTACCCGGTAATTTGTAAGTCGTTAAAAATACCATCATTGATTTTAAATCATCATTTGCCCATTCATATCCTTTCTTATTTATATAATCTTTGAAAAACTTCAGCTCATCATACCGTTCCCATACTCTTTCAAACCATGTACAAGCCTCTTCAAGGGTTAATCCTTGTTTAGGATCCAAAACTCTACCCTCTAGGATTTCACCATTAATTTCTGCCGCTCCAGTAAATCTAATTTTTTCACCATTTGGCGCTTTGAAACCAGCTCTGTACAAACAACATTTATAGGCAGCAACTAATCTATTATATCTTGTCCATTCTGAACCATTCAGATTTGTGCTTTCAGGTTTTTCAAAACTAACAGCAATAAAGTTGTTAACATAGTCGCCCCCTAAAGACTGCTCTTGAAAGTAACTAGATATAAGACTAAAACCACTTTCAATGTCTTTAAAGAAATTAACTTTCATCACTTTAAAATCATCTTTATCTAATACACTATATCTATAAACTTTTTCTTTATATAGATCATGGCTTTGTTGAATAAATCAGATTTCGGGTAAGTCTCCCCCGTAGCGGGTTGTGTTTTCAGGCAATACGCACGCTTTCAGGCATACCTGCTTTCGTCATTTTGTTCAGCGCTCGTACCAGGGCCATAGCCTCCGCAACCTGACCATCGTAGTCACGCAGCGTCAGTGAACCCCCGAACAGCTGTTTTACCCGGTACATCGCCGTTTCCGCTATCGAGCGACGGTTGTAATCTGTTGTCCATTTCCACCGCGCATTACTCCCGGTCATTCGCTGATTAGCCACTGCACGGTTACGGTCTGCATATTCACCGGGCCAGTAACCCGCACCTTTTCGGGGCGGGATAAGGGCGCTGATTTTCTTACGCCGCAGTTCATCGTGACAGAGCCGGGTGTCGTAAGCGCCGTCTGCCGATGCTGCCCTGATTTTTCTGTGAGTCTGCCGGATAAGACCCGGGAAGGCTTCTGAGTCCGTCACATTGTTCAGCGACAGGTCAGCGCAGATGATTTCATGTGTTTTACTGTCAACGGCGAGATGCAACTTTCGCCATATACGACGGCGTTCTTTGCCGTGTTTTTTGACTTTCCATTCGCCTTCACCAAAGACCTTCAGCCCGGTGGAATCAATCACCAGATGCGCGATTTCACCTCGGGTGAACGTTTTGAAACTGACATTAACCGACTTTGCCCGCTTACTGACACTGGTGTAATCCGGGCAGCGCAACGGAACGTTCATCAGGGCAAAAATGGAATCAATAAAACCCTGCGCAGCCCGCAGGGTCAGCCGGAATACGCGTTTAATCACCAGAACGGTGGTGATGGCGAGATCAGAATAGCGCTGGGGCCTTCCTCGTGAAGAAGGTGTTGCTGACTCATACCAGGCCTGAATAGCTTCATCATCCAGCCAGAAAGTTATGGAGCCACGGTTGATGAGGGCTTTATTGTAGGTGGGCCAGTTGGTGATTTTGAACTTTTGCTTTGCCACGGAACGGTCTGCGTTGTCGGGAAGATGCGTGATCTGATCCTTCAACTCAGCAAAAGTTCGATTTATTCAACAAAGCCATAGATCATATATAGCCGTTCCAGAATCCTGTCTATTTGCATTTGCATATTCACCATTCACATCAAATATAATCTGCCCTACTGGAAACGTTGGACTTCCAGAAGATGTAAACTCAGATGTTTCAGGAGAAGCAGAATCCAATAGTATTAAAGCTTTTCTTGAAATTTCCTCTGTTGCTTCTATCACTTTCTTTACAGTATTCGACTTACCAGTACGGGTCATCCCAAACATAGCAGACCTTTTTCCTAAAAAATCTTTAGGATTTACCCATACATTAACACTTTCCTCTTGAGATTGATGTCTACGGCTAGATGAATATCTTACACTACCAATTTTAAATTCAGAGTCCTGACCAACTAAACCGCCATCATCTCGTTGATTTACTATAAATTCAAGAACATCTCTATTGGCTTTGTATACAGTGTAATTATTAGCTGCATAAAAGTTCTCAAGGTCAGCACCAAATTCTATATTCCCTTTCTGTGTTCTATAAAATACTCCAAGAACCCTACATTCTAAACCTGAAAAACTAAATTCGTAACGTGTAAATTCATCTAACTTCCCGCCTTTCAAACTACCAGCTCGCCCTGATATATCTAAGTTATCCTTGTAATACTCTATCATTGATGATATTACATCATTATCAGTAGGGAGTTTTGTCTGAGAAAGTGCTCTAAGCAATACAGCCTCTTCAACACCGTCTTCACCATCGTAAAATGCAAGTAGAAAACAACCGGCTGGTATCCCTTTAACCTGTGCTTTCCAGGCATCACAAACTAACAGCCTAGCAATATCATAAGATAAATAGAACGGTCGACCAACAAACTGTTCCTTATTTCTACCTTCTTTTAATAAATCTGTTGATAAAGCCGCATTTAAATTCATATTATTTCCTTTTTCAATTCAGGGTCTTCAAATCTGACTTTTGATTGTTCTGCGTATTTCTCATCCGCTTCTATTGCTAACCATCTTCTTTTTTTTAATTCTGCACAAAATCCTGTTGTATTACTACCACCGAAAGGATCAAATATAAGATCATTTTCATCTGTTAGAAAATCGATAAAGAAATTAACTATACCTTTATTCATTCGTGCCGGATGAGGTTTAATACCCATTTCTTTGCATTTTCTAATAAAAAAATCATTAGATGATACATTTGAAAAAGACATTACATTATGCGGCAATCGAACATCTCGATATTCATCTATAGGCTCAAGTTCAAAAAAATTGTGGGATATACTTCCACCATGATCCTTTAGGAAACCTTTTTCACTAATTTTGTGTTCAGATGGCCGCATTCCAGCATTGTAAGTTTGGCGCTCTAATAGTTTTCGCATACTTTTACTATAAGGCCGTAAGACTTTTTTATTGTCTGCTTTCGGATAATCAGTCTTAGCAAGCCACCAAACATGGGTATAGCTATCAACAGTACGCAACCTATTAACTGTGACCCATTGAGCAGGAGATGGCAATTTTGGGTAATGACTCCAACTTATTGATAGTGTTTTATGTTCAGATAATGCCCGATGACTTTGTCATGCAGCTCCACCGATTTTG